>NZ_ANNK01000065.1 GCF_000334155.1 Halalkalibacterium ligniniphilum
TATTTAGACTTTTTAAAGGCAGGAAGCTCTGATTATCCAATTGAAGTGCTGAAACATGCAGGTGTAGATATGACATCACCTGAACCAATTAAAGCAGCTCTTTCACTTTTTGAAGAAACGCTAGATGAAATGGAAGCCCTTTTACTTTTAGAGGGATAACGTCGAACATTTTGCTTTGTTGAATATTAAAAGCATCCCCTCTTTTTGGCAATGAAATGTTCCAGGTGCAAAAAGGGGGGATGCTTAATTTGATCTACTATGATACGAATGAAAGGAGATTAAAACGCTGAGAGATTTGTGGAATCGATACAACGACTGTAAAAGAATCGATCCATCTTTGTATACAGCATAATAGGGAGCCGTGTATGTACCGTCTACATTACTACAAATTCGTTCAAAATCATTTCGTACATCGACAACAATTGGTTCATGATTAGAGGCAGGGATTAGCAAATTCGTCTCTAAGTTTAAGTCCTTTAAATGAAGAGGGGGTGTGAGCGAGAAAGCATCTACAGTTCGTCATCTTTTCCTCAAGAATTGGTAGGTTACGACCGGAATCCTTTAAAGCGATTTCGTTGATTAAAAAGATGAAGCGAAACCACAATGGAAAGAAATAAACATGGGCCAGCAATCAACATAGGAAATAAATTCATTAACGAGAATGTGAAAAAAAGAAAGCTTAACAGGGTACATAACAGACCGCCGACAAAAAGGAAACGGTTCATTTGGATACCTCCTGCTACAATAGATTCATTACTAGGTAGTCTATGCAGGAAAGTGGACAAATAGTTTATGTCCATTCTCTGAACAAATGAAAGCTACCATTGTCATTTTACGAATAGCCTGATACATTATTAATGTGAAATAAATCACATTCTCTCCCCCAGAGATAAATAAAGAGGGCCTTCCGAATCTGGGGGCCCTTTTTAACAAAGATGAAAAAATGTTTTGTCTAGCTTCAAGTCGCTTTCATCCCTCCAACAAAAAACGTTTCTGAATTAGTGTTTCTAGCACGATGAAGGAAGGAAGCGCCAAAAGTTTCCGTACTTTACTGGGACTAACTCCACTTTCTGCTGAAGCAGCAGCTTTTTTAACTGTTTTTCCGCTTCCTCTACAGTCCAATCAAAGACAGAAGCTACTTCGATTGATGCTACAAATTGGTAACGAGCTAAAAACTCCTCTAATGATATTTTTTCTGCTCGCTTCGGTTTAAAGCCAAGCATTTCTTCCATTATCTGCACATAAATGTGATAAGGGTATAATCCCGTGACTTTAAGACCTTCTTCCTCTACATTGTCATTAAAAAAGACAAAGGTTGGCACTGTGTCAACATCCATTTCGTTTGTCATTCTCATATCACATTGTAGAGCTTTTGCTGCAGCTTGAGAATAGAGGTCTTCACGAAATTCTTTCAAATCTAGGTCAACATTCTCTGCGCAACGAATAAGCACTTCATCCTTTGTAATATCCTGTTTTTCTAAGAAAAGATACTCGCGTAATTTACGTAAAAAACGAGAGCCTGCTTGCGGTCCTTGAAGCTCCGCAGCTTTTATTCCTAATGCCGCTCGATAAGGTGAGGAAATGGGCTCTTCAAGCCATAAATCACCGTCACATGACATTCCAGTACGAGCTGCAGTTTTTTCCCATACTGCCGCAAGAACTTTTTTCGAAGCTAAGCCTTTATATTTTTCTTGACAGAGGTTCCATGCCTCTAATTTCCCGGCGACAAAGACACGAATCCGAAAATAGTCTCCATATTCAACCTGTAGCTTCCTTAAAATCGGTTCAAATGCCCAGCACTCTGGACAAAGGGGATCGATAAATGTATAAATTTCAAGCGGCTTATTTTGCTTGTGTTGAGCTGATGTATCAGGATCTGGACCACATATGCCAAGTTCTTGGTTACAGTACACTTGCTTATCGCTGTATGTCATGGCCAAGACTCCTTTCTACTTATGTTAATCTGGATGATTGACCATATGATGAGCAGTCATCGTCAAACGTGCCAAGATATGCTCGCGAACAGCGTTCTCAAGGCCAATTTCATCCATTGCCTCTTTCATACAAGCTAGCCAAGCGCTTGCCCGTGTTGGGGTGATTTTAAAAGGCATGTGACGGGCACGAAGCATAGGATGTCCATGTTCCTCTGTATAAAGCTGCGGACCACCTAAAAATTGGGTGAGAAATTGTTTTTGTTTTCGCGTTGTTTCCGTTAAATCATTTGGAAAAATCGGGATTAAGTCCGGATGTTTTGCAACTCGCCGATAAAATGCATCTACGAGCTCAGAGAGTTGTTCAGCACCCCCGATTGCTTCATATGGTGTTTGATGCATGTTTGTCATAGAAATCTCCCTTACTTCTGAGGTATGTTCCTATTGTAGCAAGGGACAGGGGCTTCGGCAAATCATCTGTTTTATAGCAATTGTACTTTTAAATTATAGCTGATTGTGTAGAGTTGTCAAAAAGTGTGTACGAAAAAGAAAATGGAAGATCTAAGTATCATAAAACGGTTGCTTCGTGAAGTTATGTTTGGCCTTTTTCTTCATTGCCCTTTTTTGATACGATAAGGGGAGAGGAGGGGCATGGATGGAAAGGATTAATAAAAGTGTATGTCCCCATAATTGTCCTGATACATGCGGTTTAATGGTAACGGTGGAAGATCAAAAGCTAAAACGGCTTACTGGGGACAAGCAGCACCCCGTGACGAAAGGTGTCATCTGTGAAAAAATAAGAAATGGTTATATCGAAAAAATATATGGGAAGGACCGTTTGCTTCGACCGCTAAAGCGTAAAGGAAAGAAAGGATCTGGGGATTTTCAAGAGATCTCATGGGATGAGGCAATTGACGAAATTGTGGCGACCTATCAGCGGATACTTGAACAGCATGGAAGCAGGTCCATCTTACCGTATAGCTATAGTGGGACGATCGGGGTCATTCAGAATGGAAGCATGGATCGGCGTTTCTTTAACCGTCTTGGCTCGGCTGTTCTAGACCGAACGATTTGTTCGGCTGCTGGTAATGCAGCTTTTGTTTATACAATGGGGGCACAGGTAGGCGTCAATCCAGAAGAAACGGTAGAGGCGAAACTGATTATCGTTTGGGGAGGAAACATTGTTCTTTCAAATATGCATCAATGGCTTTATATTCGTGAAGCAAAAAAACGGGGAGCTTTTGTTATTGTCGTTGATGTTGAGGAAAATGAAACAGCGAGACAGGCTGATTGGTTTATTCAAATTAAACCTGGAACAGATGCGGCACTCGCCTTAGGGATCATGAACATCCTCGTTAAAAATAAATGGTATGATTCGTCTTTTTTGAAGAAACATACAACGGGTGTGGAAGAGCTGTTCGATCATGTGAAGGATTACGAAGTAGAACGTGTCGCTGCAATAACTGGAGTAAAGCCAATGGATATCATCAAGCTTGCGAATAGGTATGGAGCTGAGTCTCGATCCTTTATCCGGATTGGAAATGGCCAGCAGCATCACCGGTGCGGTGGGATGAGTACCCGGGCGATTTTATGTTTGCCTGCACTTGTGGGTGCTTGGCAATATCGAGGCTGTGGAGCACTATTTTTTAATTTGAAACAGGGGGAGCTTTTCTCAGACATATTACAACGTACGGATCTAAGGAAAGAAAAAGCTCGTGTTGTAAATATGAATCAAATAGGTGAGGCATTACTGAACAAAGAGCAACCGATTTACAGTTTGTTTGTGTACAATAGTAACCCTGCAGCTGTGGCTCAGGGCCAAACAAAACTTTTAGAAGGACTGATGCGTGAAGATCTCTTTACGGTTGTTCATGACCAACGTCTCACAGATACAGCACGGTTTGCAGACCTTGTTTTGCCTGCGACGACTGCCTTTGAACACGGAGATCTTTATCGCTCATACTGGCACCGTTATTGGCAAATGTCGAAGCCTGTGATATCGCCAATTGGAGAAAGCAAATCAAACACAGATTTATTTCGCCTCCTTGCCAAAGCGTTCGGCTTTACCGATCCTTGTTTTCAAGAAGAGGATGAGGCATTAATGCAGCAGGCACTTTTCGGCGAGCTTCCCATCAATGCAGTCATTTGGGATACATTCAAATCAGGGAAACCTGTGAAATTCGAAGCGAAGGCTTCTCTGTCTGAAATGGAGCCATGGGTAGACGGGAAATATGAAACCCCCTCACAAAAAATTGAATTGTACTCAGAGAAAATGAAGCAAGAGGGACTGTTTCCGTTACCTCTATACGAAGAGGAAAAGGGGAGCAAGCATCGATTTTCTCTCATCACGCCTCCTCACCGCCTTGGCCTTAACTCCCAATTTATTGATAAGACAAAGGAGGAGCCCCGTCTTGAAATCCATGTGGATGATGCAGCTTTCTTTAACATTCAAGACGGCAATTGGATACGTATTTGGAATGAAAATGGAGAAGTGAAGTGCCGTGCCACTGTAAGCACACGAACCCAGCAAGGCGTATTAATTGGCCGTGGAGTATGGTGGCACCGTAACTTTCAAGGTAAGGGTAATTTTAACCGACTTACATCTTCTCAATTGTCAGATATGGGCGGTGGAGCAACCTTTTTTTCAACGACTGTTTCTGTTGAAAAAATCTAGTCATCCAATAAGGTGAAAAAGAAAACAGGCTGACATTCAGCCTGTTTGAATTATGCGTTCATATAGGTTTGATAAACCTTCGGTACGTAATTTTGAGTCTCTTTAAATGGCGGAATCCCACCGTAGCGATCGACGTTTCCAGGTCCCGCATTGTAAGCTGCAAGGGCAAGGCGAACATCTCCATCATAGCGGTCGAGCATTTGACGGATATATTTTGTGCCACCGTTAATGTTTTGCTGCGGGTCCAGGATATTTTGGACACCTAGCATTCGCGCTGTGCCCGGCATAAGCTGCATTAATCCAGTTGCCCCAGCATGGCTTTTAGCCGCAGGATTAAAATTTGATTCATGTTTGATGATCGCATAAATTAATTTTGGATCCACATTGTATTTTTTCGCAGCAGCTTGGATGAACGGCTGAAAGCGTTGTTCCCTGTCTGTTAGAGAATTGTTCCACGCTTGTCCAGGCAATGGTAGGCCACTAGCTACTGGCTGACTGATTGACCCCATCGAAGAGTTCATTGCTTGAAATGCTTCGACCCTTTGACGCAAAGCTGGATCTAAAAATAAATCCATCTGGCGGTCAGGCTCTGAAGCTGGCATTTGTAAAAAACTCATTTGTTCCATCAAAAAAGACGAAAAAAGTGATTGAAATAGATTTGTTTGTGCAGTAGACGAAGTTTGCATCATTTGAAAAGGGCTCATCTGCTCATACGTCAACGGTTGAAACATTGATAGTTTCATGATTACACCTCTGCCTAATCATAATACTCTTATCATATCATAGGGATAAATAAGTGAACAATCCTTCTTCTATCCCTCTTTATTATGAATCGACATCTTTCTAGCAAAAAAACGGCGAATTTTGTTTTCGGTTGGAATTTTTGCGATGTTATGAGCGTCTAAAAAGGAAGAAAAGCTTTTGTTGGCGTGCTCCTGATTGTTACCTTCAAATTCGATTTCATAATCAACGACATCAAAGTAGAAACTCTTATCAAGGCACAGAATTCCTCCTTCATAGGCTTGCTCTGCTCGTTCTGTTGATAAGGTTCCTAACAGTTCTAGTGCTGTCGTGTCAATGCCAAGCTTATGTAATTGCTTTTTCACATCCCCATCAGGAAGAGTTCCTGATGTTTTTACCGTTATTACTTCCTCCTTTGAAAGGGCTTGGTGCGTTTCAAGAAGTCCTTCTTTATGCGGTTCCTTTAAGGTTAAGGTATGCTTGCCGTTTTTTTCACGAATTCTAAGTGCAGCTCCACAGCTTCTTAATTGTCCATCGGTGGTTTCGAAATAATGATTATGCTGGAGTACAAAATCGTGATCTTGAAGGCCAAGTGTTGAGAGAAGTCTTTCAAACGTTTCTTTTGTAACAAGTGTTTTTCGTTCAATTTCAATTTCTTGGTTCACCTTTACTCACATCCTTAAATGGAAATCTTCACGCCATTATCCCATAGGGATCCGAATGTCTCAATAGGGAACAGTTCTTGCTCATTTAAAAATATGATAAACTAAAAATGCAGTAGTTTGTTAGGAAGCTTGGAGGGATTTTTCAGCATGAAAAAATGGCATATTAAACGCTTGGAGATAACAGAAGGAAAAGCAGTTGGTGCATTAAAAGAAACGCTTTCTTCTGAACTGATTGAACAGGTACAGCCAGCAAAACGAATGTTGGTCGATTCAGACGAACTGGCATTCATCTATGTAGTGGAGGACGAACAATCGTATTATTATGTAAGTTTTCCAAAAGAAACGTGGCCTGTGTTACGCCAAGCACTTGAGCAACGGTTTGACATCTTTGTATCACTTCAAGAAAATAAAATTATCAATTGTGAGCAAATGCTTGATGAGCTTTCTTATTTGCTTTCGAATATTGATGGGAATGGTAATTACGGCGAAGAGTTAGAAGCAGCAGTTAGTGATGTTTTCCGATAAGAAAGAAATCGGGGTGGTGGTTCCGTGAAAAATTGGGATATCTTTTTAACACCGTATAAGCAAGCAGTTGAAGAGTTAAAGATTAAGCTGAAAGGGATTCGTGAGCAGTATCAAAAATCGTCAAAGCACACACCAATCGAATTTGTAACGGGACGTGTTAAGCCGATTTCGAGCATTCTCGATAAAGCGAAGCGAAAAAACATCCCTCTCGATCGTCTTGAGGAAGAGATGCAAGACTTAGCAGGGTTGCGAATTGTCACACAGTTTGTCGAGGATATTGAAACAGTGGTTGAAATTATCCGCTCTCGAAATGATTTTGTCATTGTGGAGGAGCGAGACTATATCATCGAAAAAAAACCGAGTGGATATCGCTCCTATCACATTGTGCTCCAATATCCAGTACAGACGATTGAAGGGGAAAAGCAAATTCTCGTTGAATTGCAAATTCGGACATTAGCGATGAACTTTTGGGCAATCATTGAACACTCGTTAAATTATAAGTATAGCGGTGAAATACCTGATTACATAAAAATGCGTTTGCAGCGAGCTGCGGAAGCCGCATTTCGCCTTGATGAAGAAATGTCGCTCATACGTGATGAAGTTCGAGAAGCTCAGCAGATTATTACACGCAAGCAAGAGCAGGGACGAAAGTTTTAGAGAAAAAGGAAGGTTTAGGTGGATAGGGATGAAATTTGTCGTCACATCTCGTGGAGATGAAACATCAAACAAATTGCAGCAGCGAATCAAACGTTACTTGTTAGATTTTGGCCTAACTTTTGATTTTGAAGAGCCGGACATCGTCATAACGGTTGGAGGAGATGGGACTCTTCTTCATGCGTTCCATCGTTATAATCACCGCCTTGAGGAAACAGCGTTTGTTGGCATTCATACAGGGCATCTAGGCTTTTATGCAGATTGGGTTCCTGACGAAGTAGAAAAGCTTGTAACACATATTGCGAAAACACCTTACCAAATTGTTGAATACCCTTTGCTTGAGGTGGTTATTCGTCATGCAGATGAGAGCAAATCTGAACGACATTTAGCCCTAAATGAATGCACCGTGAAAAGCTTGGAAGGCTCGCTTGTTAGCAATGTGGAAATTAAAGGAGATGTGTTTGAGGTCTTTCGTGGTGATGGCTTATGTATTTCAACCCCTTCAGGAAGTACCGCGTACAACAAAGCATTAGGTGGAGCGATTTTGCATCCATCGCTTGCGTCGATTCAAATCGCTGAAATGGCGTCTATTAACAATCGTGTCTATCGGACAATTGGATCACCGCTTGTTCTCCCACAACACCATACCTGTCTGTTAAAGCCACAAAACAAAGTGGATTTGCAAGTAACGATTGACCACTTTACCTTAACCGACAAGCAGATTAAATCGATTCAATGTCGTGTCGCAGAAGAAAAAATACGCTTCGCAAGGTTTCGACCCTTTCCGTTTTGGAAGCGTGTAAAGGACTCGTTTATCGGTGGATAATCATGTGAACATTCAATGGACGGTTGACGAAAAATGGGATGGAGAATTGCTCCGCACTTTTTTGCGGGAAGGAAAGCTGCTTTCAAAGCGAGCACTTGCAGATGTGAAGTATCGGGGAGGAAAGCTATTATTAAATGAGGAATTAGTTACAGTGCGTAAAACCGTTGCGGCAGGTGACACTGTTTCCATCCATTTTCCTCCTGAACAGCCAAGCCCGTCCCTTATTGCAGAAGAAGGAGAGCTTGCCATCGCATATGAGGATTCTCACTTTCTTGTCATTAATAAGGAGCCGGGCATGGCAACGATTCCTTCTCGCGATCACCCTTCAGGGACATTGGCAAACCTTGTGTTAGGCTATTACCTGAAAAAAGGGATACGGGCGACCTTTCATGCGGTCAACCGGCTCGATAAGGACACATCCGGATTACTGCTTGTTGCAAAGCACCGGTTTGCCCATGATCTGATGTCAAAATTGCAACAAGCAGGGAAGCTTGAGCGTCGTTACCTTGCAGTGGTTGAAGGAAGGCTAGAGGGAGAAGGGGGCACCATTGATGCTCCGATCGGCAGGAAAGAGGAAAGCTTAATCGAACGAGAGGTTCGCCCTGATGGACAGCAAGCTGTCACCCATTATGAAATTGAGAAGGCTTTTAAAGCAGGGACCATCGTACGGGTGAAGCTTGAAACGGGTCGAACGCATCAAATTCGTGTGCATTTTTCCTCAATCGGTCATCCGTTAGTGGGGGATGATTTGTACGGAGCGTCACTTTTATTATTATCTAGACAAGCGTTACATAGTTATTCCTTAAGCTTCTATCACCCGTTTTTAGAAAAAAACCTACAGTTCCAATCGACAATTCCCTGTGACATTCAGGCTGTGATAGAAGCTTTAGACGAATAAAAAAATCAGGCGTTAAGCCTGATTTTACTCTTCTGTTACTCTTTTAATTGCATAGCGGGTAACTTCTTCATCTTCCTCGTTAAATATGACCACTTCAACTGCTTCACTAAGCTCTTCAAGCGCAATGGGGGAGCTCATTTCAAACGATTCTGCAAGGAAGTAACCACTATGACCATTTACGCGAAAAAGCTGTGGTTCTCCATGGGAATCAGTAAATACAATGACGCCATTTTCGCTGATTTGGTTTGCAAGCCCCTCATGAGTAATTTCAAATTGGGCGTAAAGATCACCTGATGGAAGGGCTGAATGATTGGCAATTCGTGCATAGACGGTTAACATTCCACGTTCCTCATCAACGCCAAGGTAGCTTTCTTCAAGGTCTCCTTCAATTTCTGGTTGTGGACCACAGCCTGTGAGGAAAAGCCCAACCAAAAAAAGCAGTACTGTCCATTGTCTTTTCATCATCATCACCTAGTATGGTATTATGACGAATTTTATCTTTAGGATCAACAGCTTACGAATCAAAGTTGCGAAATTTCTCTGACACATATGGAAGACTTGACGGGATGGATAATGTCGTAAGCTCCGGATAACGTAAGCCTGTTAGCTTCCCACCGAACACACAGCCTGTATCAATATTAACTGTACGGTTTTTAAAGCGTGGTTCAAAAACAGGCGTATGACCATATACAATCCATGGCTGTCCTTTATACGATGCAGCCCAGTCTCGGCGAACAGGCGTCCCATCAGGATTTGTTTCACCAGTGATATCGCCGTATAAGACAAAGGTTTTAACTCGCTTGTTCCTCTGACCAATGTCGGCTTCAAGAATACCAGCGTGGGCGATCACAAGTTTACAATTGTCTAAAAGGTGGTATAGAGGCGCAGATTCATATAAATCGATAAACCGCTGACTCACTTCCTTACGAGCAGATGGGGTGAGATCGTTTAATTCGGCTACCGTTGTTTCCAATCCATGCTGAATTTGAACATTTCGGCCGATTAAATAGCGATAGAGCTTATTGCAGTGGTTACCTGGTACATAATAAGCAAGTTGAGCGTTAACATGGCTTACCACAAAGCGAATGACCTCAAGAGATTGAGGGCCACGGTCGGTTAAATCACCGACAAAGGCTAGTTTTCTTCCGTGCGGATGAATGAAAAGGTCGCCTTTTGATTCGTAGCCAAGCTCATTGATTAGAGCTAGTAGTTCCTGATAACAACCATGAATATCCCCAATAATGTCAAGTTCCATTCTTTTATCACTCCAAATCGATAAGCCATAATCGACATCATAAAAATGGTCGATTCCTTATAATTCTAAAAGTAAGAAGAGCGTTTGTCGATCTAAGGGCATTCTGAGGAAAAACAAATTGACACGTAAGTGGTCCTTTCTTTAAGATGGAAAAGTCTTTATTAGAATTCATTAAAGGTGTGAGTACATTTGATGCAGCAACCAATTACTGACCCAGTGCTAATTTTCGCAATTGCAATGGTTATTTTTTTAGTGGCCCCGCTACTGATGACACAGCTTAGAATTCCAGGGATTATTGGATTGATTTTTGCTGGTGTGATTGTAGGTCCAAATGGGCTGAATCTTATAGACAGAGATCCAACCATTGTATTACTTGGTACAGTCGGGTTGCTTTACATTATTTTCATTGCCGGGTTGGAAATTGATCTTGAAGGATTTAAAAAATATCGGCAACGAAGCATTGTTTTTGGTACACTCTCGTTTACGTTACCATTTACGTTTGGATTTACCTTTTCATATTTATTAGGGTTTAGTCTTGCGGCTGCAATCCTTCTAGGATCGATACTCGGATCACACACATTATTAGCTTATCCGATTGCAAGTCGTTTAGGCGTTGCAAAAAATAAAGCAGTAACGACAGTTGTAGGTGGCTCAATGATTACGGATACTGTCGCGTTGTTGATCCTTGCCGTTGTGGCGGGTTCAATGCAAGGCGAACTGTCGCTTAGCTTTTGGGTTTCATTGCTTGCTTCGTTAATTGTCTATGTAGCTGCCGTTTTAATTTTGATTCCTATTTTGGCAAAATCCTTTTTCCGCACCATGAGTAGCGAAGGTGCACTCGAATTTATTTTTGTGATGACCATGCTTTTTTTATCCGCTTATTTTGCAACCGTAGCAGGTTTGGAACCGATTATTGGGGCGTTCATTGCTGGGCTTGCACTTAATCGTTTTATTTTAGAACAAAGTCCGTTAATGAATCGGATCAAGTTTGTAGGGAATGCGATTTTTATTCCGTTTTTCCTCCTTTCTGTCGGAATGCTTATGGATGTTAAGGTTCTCTTGAGCAATCCATCTGCGTGGCTTTTAGCCATTCTTGTTGTAGCCTTTGTTCAAATAGGTAAATTCCTTGCTGCCTGGATTAGTGGGAAAATTTACAGTTATTCCATTGAAGAAGTAAAGCTTATGTTTGGCTTATCGGTTCCGCAAGCAGCTGGAACATTAGCTGCAACCCTTGTTGGGTTTGAATTAGGGCTGTTTGACCAAGCAGTCGTGAATGCAATGATTGTTAAAATCTTAATTACCTGTATTGTTGGTCCGTATATGGTTGAAAAATATGCACGTAGAATTGCTTTTAATGAAGAACAACAGCCATATGAATCAACGAATGCACCTGAACGGGTGATGGTGCCCCTTGCTAATCCGAATACAATGGAATCTCTTCTCGACTTAGCTTTTATTATAAGAGGGAATTCTTTAGAGCCCCTTTACCCTTTAACCGTTGCACAAGGAGAGAAAGGAAGTGCCGCGTCAGAGTTGGCGAAAGCTGAGAAAGTACTGGGGCATGCGGTTACTTACGCAGCAGGTGCAGAGGTACCGATTCAAATGCTCACTCGTGTCGATACAAATATTACCTCAGGTGTCATTCGAGCAATCGAAGAAACACGCATCACAACAGTTGTGATTGGCTGGAATGGAAAGCTGTCAACACCGCAACGAATGTTTGGGGGAGTTCTTGACCAAATGTTAGAGCGGACCAATCAAATGGTTCTCGTTTCAAAGCTGGGACATCCACTGAATACGACAAATCGGATCGTCGTTATATTGCCTTCAGGTGTCCGTCGTAAGAAAGGTTTTTATCGAGCGATGCAAACCGCAAAGCTCCTTGCTGCGAAATTGGGTGCAACGCTTCTCTGTCTTGTAGTGAAAGATGACCTTGAAAAGTATGAAAAAACAATCAATGAAATAAAACCTGATGTCACATTCTCTGTTACCGGAGTATCTTCATGGAATGAGTTGCATCAGCAATGCTTGCCAACTTTGCGCAAGGACGACCTTGTTATTGTTATTAGTGCAAGACGAGGAACGTTAGCATGGCACCCTCAGCTTGAACAGTTGCCTCGAGTATTGGCCGTGGCTACACCAGAAAGCTTTATTATGCTGTACCCACCAGAACCAGATGCAGTGGATTCTCGTGGGAGTCGTGGTACCGATATTCCGAGGATGCTGTCGAAACGAACGTATGAAAATTAAAAGGCTTGAAGAAGGTTGCGCTTTTATGTGCTGCCTTCTTATTTTTAGGAAGGCAATAAATGAAACAAAAAATGGAAAGGATAACAAAAAGAAAGAGGTGAATGAAAAATGGAACCTACTGTCGTTTGCCCGAAATGCAAGGATGAACAACCGATTAAAAATTTGTTAACAGCCCAATCCAATCAAAATGTCATCTATGAATGTAGGCGTTGTGGTTTTTTAATGAGAAATATTATAACAAAAAAAGGGTAGCTCCAATCAATCTGGAATATATGTTATAGAAAGATCATTTCTAAGCTTGAAAAATGAAACAAGCCAGGCGTTGGATGATGGCTTTAAAAGAAGGGTAAGACATGTTATAATTATTAGTACCAAGTATTAATAACAACTATCATGTTATGGAGGGGAATTGATGATTCAATTATCTTTAGCAGAGCGCACCTATGTTGTCATGGGGGTTGCCAATAAACGAAGCATCGCTTGGGGAATTGCTCAATCACTTGCGAATGCTGGTGCTCGTCTTATTTTTACATATGCAGGAGAACGTTTAGAGAAAAACGTTCGTGATCTTATGGGGACGCTTGAGCGAGACGACCATTTAGTCTTACCTTGTGACGTAACAAGCGATGAAGACATTGATAAAGCGTTTCAGCAAATCAAAGATGAGGTAGGAACGATTCATGGGCTTGCCCATTGTATTGCATTTGCCAATAAGGAAGAACTCGAAGGGGAGTATTTGAACACAACCCGTGACGGCTTTTTGTTAGCCCACAATATTAGTGCCTACTCATTAACCGCTGTAGCGAAAGCGGCGCGTCCTTTAATGACAGATGGCGGAAGCATTGTCACCTTAACCTATCTTGGTGGTGAAAAAGTTGTTCGTAACTACAATGTCATGGGTGTGGCAAAAGCGTCCCTTGATGCCAGTGTGAAATATTTGGCGAACGACCTTGGCAAAGAAAACATACGTGTAAACGCAATTTCGGCTGGGCCGATTCGAACGCTGGCGGCAAAAGGCATTGGTGGATTTAATGATGTTCTGAAAGAAATTGAAGAACGAGCTCCATTGCGTCGTACCACGACACAAGAAGAGGTAGGGGACACTGCACTCTTTTTAATGAGTGACCTTTCTCGTGGAATCACAGGAGAAATTCTTCATGTCGATAGTGGTTATAACATCTTGTCATTGTCATAAAAAGTTGCCCGCTCATCTTTAATGGATGTGCGGGCTTTTTAGTGATTGGACAAGGGAGTCTTGGAATCAGCTCTCTCCCCATTCAAGATAAAATTGGTCAAGAAACTGTTCCATAAAACGATGGCGTTCCTGAGCCAGTCTTTTTCCTTCATCTGTATTCATTAGATCTTTGAGCTTTAATAATTTTTCATAAAAATGGTGGATAGCAGAGGAACGCCCTTTTCGATACTCTTCCACACTCATGTTGTCGCGAACTGGCAGCATGGGATCATATATTGGCTGACCTTTGCTTCCAGCATAGGTAAAGGTTCGGGCAATTCCAATCGCTCCAATTGCGTCAAGTCGATCGGCATCTTGTACAACCATTGCTTCCTTTGTTTTGAGAGGGACACCATTGCCGCCTTTGAACGAGATCATCTGAATGATTTCCATAATATGTTTGATGTCTTTTTCGTTTACATCATAATCCTTTAACCATGTGACGATGGACTGAAGCCCTTCTTGTTCATTTTCCACAACCTTGTCATCAGCCAAGTCGTGAAAGAGGGATGCCAATGCGACAATAAAATCGTCAGCGTCTTCTTTTTCGGCGATGGCTTGAGCTGTGTATGTGACCCGTTCAATATGATACCAATCATGGCCAGAGCCTTCATGAAGAAGCTGGTCTTTCACCCATTCTTTGGCATCCTCTATGATGGATTGTTGATTTTTCATCGTTTTCCTCCGTTCATAACCGGTGTTTCTTCATTGCTTCGTACTCCACGGTTCATTTCTCTCGTAAAGCGAGACCGCTGCGCCCTTTTTCCTCGCCGCATCATTGGGATCGAAATATAAAGCTGTTTTCGGGCTCGGGTGATGGCGACATACATGAGCCTCCGTTCTTCTTCGATGGCTTGGTCATCCCCCTCCCGCCAAGCGTCAAGGGCAAAGTCATGGGGGAGGTTCCCTTCGTTTGCACCGAGAATGAACACCTCGTTAAATTCTAACCCTTTTGCGCGATGGATCGTCATAAGCTGAATCGCATTTGAACTCTGCTTTGACTTTTTTATTTCCTCCTGTTTTGCAATCATATGGTCAGCATGAGCGAGGAGAGAAGGGATGGAATCGTGATACTGGGCTGCTACTTTTAAATCACGAATATCGTCTGAGCCTCGGTCCATCACATTTCCTTCATTGCCACGTTTCTTTAAATAATCAGAGAGCCCCATTTCTTTTTCGATAAGACTGATCGCCTCAAGAGGTGCAAGCTTTTGCAACCGCTGAAATAAAGGAACGATTATTTTTAATTTTTTCGCTTGAAACGGATGAATCCCTTCAAGCATCGTTAATGATTGAACTAAGGAGCAGTCCTCCGTAATGCTTAAGGCTTTTAGTTGCTGCAAAGCAGACTGCTTTATAAAGAGAGCCGCCAAAAGCTCGGTCATTGCCTCCACATCATCGCCATTTTGACTCAAACGCAGATAAGCTAACACCTTACGAACAGCTTTCCGCCGATAAAATGAATCACCTTCGTTCTCAAGTTGAAAGGGGAGATTCGAGGAAACGATTCGTTCAAACAATGCCCGTGCACTGACATTCGTGCGGTAGAGGACGGCGAAATCTCCTGGTGAAGCTCCTGCTTCAATTTTTTTCTTTATCTCCATGACGATCATCGTCGCTTCCTCCTCTTCATCATAAGGATAAAAAAAGAGGGGCTTTTCAGGGTGATCGTGTTGGGCAACAAGCTTTTTCGACAAACGTTTTCGGTTATGCTTAATGACATTGTTTGCCGTACTAACAATTGGATGGGTCGAGCGATAATTTTCAGCTATAATAATTTTTTTCGTCAACGGGTAATCCTGCTCAAAGCGCTGAATAAAGCCAGGATCACTTCCGCGAAATCCATAGATGGATTGGTCATCGTCGCCAACGACACAAAGATTCCCTGCTTTTTGTGCGAGCAGTTGAACCAAAGCATACTGGACTTTATTAATATCCTGAAATTCATCAATCGATATATATTCAAAGCGATCCTGATAGCGAGCGAGTAAATCGGGTGAAGACGAAAGCAGCTGATAGCAGCCAATGAGCATGTCATCAAAGTCAAAGGTCCCCAGCTTGTCCCGAATGGACTCGTAGCCTTTATATAAAACTAACACTTGTTCCTCCCACTTATCCTTTGGCTTTACTTCGTGGGGGGCGAGCAGATGGTTTTTCCACCAGCTAATTTGTGTAAGGGCTTGGTCAAAAGCAAATTCTTTTTCGTCCAAATCCAACTCACGTCCAACCTCTTTGACCATTTGCTCACGCTGCCAATCCCATTTTAACAAGCGTTCACTTGCCCAGCGAGCTGGCTCGGCATGGAGTAGAATTTTATAGAAAATGCTATGAAAGGTTCCAATGACAAGCCGACCATGATCGCTTGATGATATCCCTGGATAGTGCTTCATCCGCTCCTGCATTTCTCGGGCAGCTTTTGCTGTAAAGGTAACGAGCAATATTTTTGTGGCCGGAATCCCTTGTTCAGTCATCATATACGCAGCACGAGCGGTCAAGACACGAGTTTTTCCACTGCCAGCACCGGCTAGGAGCAAAAGTGGGCCTTCGCTCGTTGTGACAGCTTGCCATTGCGTTTCATCAAGAAGGATTCCCTCATGCTCAAGATCTTTTCGATAAGCTGAGGGGATCGTTGGGGCAGCTGTATGTTTTTTTGTAAAGGGAGGAATCGCTTCAACCTGTTCAGGCCGCTTCCAGCTGGTTTCCCGTTTCACCGATGTTTCATCCTTTGTAATGGTTCGCCGCATTGGAAGCGTGAATCCTGCTGCTATTGGTTGTTTTACAGGTGTTACCTGCTCCGATTGTTTCTCTAATACGCTTTGCTGATACGCCACCACAACCGATTCACAGTCGAAATCTGAAGCTGGGTGGACAAAAACGGGAGGTTCATGAATCGAAAATTGCATGCGTAAGGCTTCTCCGCAGTGCATACAATGGAGCTGCTGCTGAACACTAGCAACATATAGCTTTTGCCAATCCTGACGCTCACAATTTTGTAAATCAACTAATTTCTCGCGATGTTTTGCAATATGCATAACTTTCTCCACCTGTCCAAAATGTCTTTTTCTATCGTAGCAGATTTTTATAACAAGGTGGCATTTTTTCATTTGTTTTTTCGATGAGAAAGTTGGAGGAGATGATAGCATTTTGGCGAAAGAAAAGAGGAATGGGATCGTGCAAGAATAGAACTTTTGCTATTAGGAGAGTGAATGATTGTAATTGTAAAATAAATGAGAAAAGGTGATTGAGAAAATGGAGCTTCAGCATATTGACGGTGAATGCTATTATTTTCACGGCTCAGTGAACATGGGGTATATTACGAACGGAAAACATGGTCTTTTAATTGATGCAGGTTTGGATAAAGGAACGGCAAAAAAAATCATCAAAGCGTTAAAGGAAAAAAACCTGCCATTAACCGATTTATTTATTACCCATGCCCATACCGATCATTTTGGGGGAGCGGCTTATTTACAGGAGCAGCTTCGATTAACAACGTACGCTCCTGAGTTTGAGGAAGCATTATTAAGGAACCCGCGGTTGGAGCCGATTTATTTGTTTCAAGGCAATGAACCGATTCAAGAGCTTCGTTCAAAATTTCTTGAAGGGCCACCGATCGTCGTTGATTACCTGTGCTCAAAGGGAAAGCAAGAAATCCGTTCTTTTGAAGTGCTCCTTCTTCATGTACCAGGCCATAGCTACGGGCAACTGGCCCTTGAGTATAAAGGAATCCTATATGCGGCGGATGCGTATTTTGACCAAACGACTTTAAACAAGCACAACATCCCCTTTATTGTCGACGTAACAAAAACACAGGAAAGCCTGAAAGCACTTGCTGAACGAACAAAAGTTAAAGGCGCTGTACCAGGGCATGGGATTTTTGAAGAAAATTATAAGCAAACGATTCTACAAAACCTTAGGTATCATGAGACGATCATTGATGAGCTTCTCGTTTGGCTGAACGAAAAAGGAGGGTGTGTGAGAATGGATGATGCGATTTCAGGCTTTTGCGAAAAGCGGGGTGTGATGTTAAAAACTATTAGTTCATTTGTTCTTTATCGAACGGCTGTAATGGCTTATGTGAAAGGGCTAGTGGATCAAGGGAAAGCAAAGCTTGAAATGGAAGGGAGTTATTTATTCATTCGAGTCCTTTAAGGCGTGGCTTTGGATGCAGCGATCGGTGGAATCTGTGTGCTATCTGGTAGGTTAAGTAGCCCCTCGATGCTCTAAAATGAAGTGACTGGGCTAGCTGGATTCGAACCAACGCATGACGGAGTCAAAGTCCGTTGCCTTACCGCTTGGCTATAGCCCATTGATGTACAATCATTAGTATGAACACGCGAAAAAATATTATGCGAAAGAAAGAGGAATTTATACGAACATGTCGAAAAAATCAAGGTGGTGCAATAATTGATGAAAGGAGTGTTACCTTGTTTGATATTGAAGAAAAAAGCAAGCAGCTTCTCCATGTTGCATTGAAACGCGGAGCAAGTGACCTTCACATTTCGTCTTTACGAGAAAAAGGATGGATCCAGCTCAGGATCAATGGGCGACTCGAGTCATTCGAAAAAATAAAACTCCCTTTGGCGGAACGATTAGTTAGCCATTTCAAATTTGCTGCAGGACTCGATATTGGCGAACGACGAAAACCCCAAAGTGGGGCAATGGAGCTTTTGCATCGTGGCCAATCCATTCATCTGCGAATTTCTACTTTACCGACCCCTTCATTTGAGACCCTTTCGATTCGTATTCACTTTCAGGATGATCGTTTTTCATTAGACACTCTTCCATTATTTCCTTCTCGGGTTTTGCAGCTCAAGCAGCTTACAAAAGCAAGCCAAGGACTCATCTTAGTCACAGGACCTACTGGCTCAGGAAAGACAACCACCCTCTATTCCCTTCTCCAATACACCTCTGCTGAAAAACCTCAGCATATCATCACCATTGAAGACCCTATTGAGTATACATTTCCTACATTTACACAAGTTGAAATAAATGAAAAAGCAGGCGTTACGTTTGAGACAGGGTTAAAAGCAGCTTTGCGCCATGACCCTGATGTGTTGATGGTTGGGGAAATACGTGATCGGGAGACTGCTGAGCTGGCTGTAAGGGCAGCTTTAACAGGGCATCTTGTTTATTCGACATTGCACACGAATGATGCGAAAGGAGCCATTCTCCGCTTACATGAAATGGGCGTGCCACTGTCTCACATTAAAGAAGTATTAATGGCCGTAGTGGCCCAACGGCTTGTAACCTTATCCTGCTATTATTGTGAGGGAGCGTGTGACCCTCATTGTCAAAAAGAAAATAAAAGAGGGAGAGCAGCCATTTTTGATATTTTGCAAGGGGACTCCTTAGCAAGGCATTTTCAACGTGACAAGGGGCCGTCTGAAAACAAGCTTTTGACAGAGTGGAGAAAAGCTTTCTCTCTTGGATTTATCAAAGCAAGAGAGGGGCAGGGCAAATGCTAAGTCGTTTAACGAGAAAAAAGTGGACAAACCGAAAAAAAGCACAGTTTCTCATCCATGTTGGACGCTTGCTTGAGCAAGGATATCGTATTCATGATGCGCTAGCTTTTTTGTCGCTACATCAAACGGCGCCTGTCCAAACAAAGCTACAGCAAATCAAGAATGAATTGAAGGCTGGAAGGAGTATTCATGAGGCTTTTTATTTGATCGAATTACCTAAGGATATTCTTACCCACTTATATATTTCTGAAAAGAACGGAGGAGTTGATCAAGGTTTTCAACGAGCAGGTGAGATTTTAGGTCAGCGTGAAGAATTAAAAGCCCGCTTTCAAAAATTACTTCGCTATCCGCTTTTCTTACTGTGGGTTACGTGTCTCCTCATATTTGTTATGTTTCAATATTTACTACCACACTTACAGCATTTGTTTACGAGTATTGACGCAGATATGCCTTTCCTTACTGTCTTATTTTTTCGATTAATCGAGGCGCTTCCTTGGTTTTTATTTTTAAGCTTTGTTGTAAGTATTGCAGGACTATTAGTCGTTTATTATCGATACCGAACATATACGTCCTATCAATGGATGACTCATTTAGTAAGGTTTCCAATTCTAAAAGAGTTTCTTATAGGTTTTTTGACCTTTAGCTTTAGCTCTTATTTAAGCGGTTTGTTGAAAGGAGGGCTGCCAGTTATTGAGGCTTTGAAGTTTTTTGAGCAGCAGAACTATATGACCTTTTTTCAAGAGGAGGCTTCGGTTTTGCTTTGCGAATTAAAAAATGGTGAGCGGTTAAGTGATTGCATCGAAAAGCGTTCACATTATCAAAAGGAGCTTGCTTTTGTCATCGCAAATGGAGAGAAAACAGGGTATTTGGCAACAGATCTGCAGTATTACAGCATGATGCTTTATCGTGATTTTGAAGACCGGTTTCAACAGCGGATGGTTATGATTCAACCCATTCTTTTTATGCTCATTGGAGGTCTCGTTTTGGTGATGTTCTTAGCAATGATGTTACCTGTATTTCAAATGATTGGAGCATTATAATTAAAAACATGTATAAACGGACCTGTCTACTATAAATAGAGAGGGAATAAATGCGTGGGGAAAGAAAGAGGTTGACTCAGTAGCTTGAATCAACCTCATCTCCTCACTTAGTTGTTCATAAGCAATGCTTCAATATCATCTTTTATTTTTAGTGGACTTGTATTGGGAGCATAACGTTTATGGACACGGCCCCGCTGATCTACTAGAAATTTTGTGAAGTTCCACTTGATTCCATCCGTAAGAATTCCACCTTTTTCACTCGTGAGATAATTAAAGAGAGGATGAGCATTTTTTCCTTTAACGTCCACTTTTTCAAACATGGGAAACGTGACCCCGTAATTACGCTCACAGAAGCTGGCAATCTCGTTATTGTCACCAGGTTCTTGGTTCATAAACTGATTGCATGGAAAACCGAGTACAGAAAACCCTTGCTCTTTATAAGAATCGTAGAGGAATTGAAGCTCCTTGTATTGAGGAGTAAAACCACAGTTACTTGCAGTATTTACGATGAGGACGACCTCACCTTCAAAATCAGCTAAAGCTTTTTCTTTGCCATTAAGTAAGGTTGCCGAATATTCATGTATGGTCAAATTGATTCAACTCCTTTTTTTCGCCTTGATTTTAATGTATACTGTATAGAGATGTTTTTCAAAGAATAGGCTGACAAAAATCTTTTTTCGAAAAAACAACTTGCTTTTCTTTTGATTGTATGTTATATTATTTAACGTCGCTGAAAATAAGTAAAGCTATCCATATTAGGGGCCTTAGCTCAGCTGGGAGAGCGCCTGCCTTGCACGCAGGAGGTCAGCGGTTCGATCCCGCTAGGCTCCACCAAAGATTGCGGAGGAATACCCAAGTCCGGCTGAAGGGATCGGTCTTGAAAACCGACAGGCGGGTTAAACCGCGCGGGGGTTCGAATCCCTCTTCCTCCGCCATTGTTTATTTGATATACATTAGGTTTTATAGCGCAGTGTATTTCGGAAAAAGGCTTTAACGACACGGGGAAGACAACGAGCAAATCATCCGCCGAGAAAACAGCGAGTAACCTCGACGCATGATTGCGAGAAAGCGAGAAGAGGAGAGGTCTTCTGCAAAGAGACCGCATCATCTATAAACTATATAACGGCGCGGGGTGGAGCAGTCTGGTAGCTCGTCGGGCTCATAACCCGAAGGTCGGCGGTTCAAATCCGTCCCCCGCAACCAATATATTTCTATGAATGAAAGATATACCTTATAGTGGAGGGGTAGCGAAGTGGCTAAACGCGGCGGACTGTAAATCCGCTCCCTCAGGGTTCGGCGGTTCGAATCCGTCCCCCTCCACCATTTAAATCCTTGGCGGTTGTGGCGAAGTGGTTAACGCACCGGATTGTGGTTCCGGCATTCGTGGGTTCGATTCCCATCAGCCGCCCCATTAATGGGCTATAGCCAAGCGGTAAGGCAACGGACTTTGACTCCGTCATGCGCTGGTTCGAATCCAGCTAGCCCAGTACAAAAGCAAAACACCGCTTAGCCGCAAAATGAGAGTGATTCTCCCATGTGGCTAGGTGACATGCGGGTGTAGTTTAGTGGTAAAACCTCAGCCTTCCAAGCTGATGATGTGAGTTCGATTCTCATCACCCGCTTTTTTTTTAGAGCCATTAGCTCAGTTGGTAGAGCATCTGACTTTTAATCAGAGGGTCGAAGGTTCGAGTCCTTCATGGCTCACTATTTATTCAACGAAGCATCAGGCCTCTCACCTACGGTTCCCCATGCAGCATAGATGAAACACAATGAAGTAGCAGGACTAGCTTCGCGTCGGAGTCCTTCATGGCTCACCATTTATAACCATTTATTAATATGCGGGTGTGGCGGAATTGGCAGACGCGCTAGACTTAGGATCTAGTGTCTTATGACGTGGGGGTTCAAGTCCCTTCACCCGCATCCAAAAAACCTCCTTGCTTTCGAGTAAGGAGGTTTTTTTATAAAATAATGTCTAGTTCCAGCGCCGAGTGCCTGGCGCTTTTCTTCTATGAATGGCATGTTTAGCGTTCTTTATTTGAATGATCGCTGTTTTTCTCTGGGACGAGGTCAACTCCTCCAGGATGAAACGGATGACATTTTCCAATACGTTTTATCGTTAACCATCCGCCTCTTATGGCTCCAAAACGCTGGATCGCTTCAAGGCCGTAATGGGAACAGGTTGGATAAAAGCGACAGGTTGGTGGTTTTATCGGGGAAATAAAGCGTTGATAAAATCGAATCAACAAAATAAATAAATTCTTCATGCTTTCTCCTCAATATAAAAACTTTTTTTAAAAAAAGAAGGAATCTACACGATGTTTGTCTAAGACTAATCAAGTATCCTTTTATGAAAGGAGGATCAAAAAACGTCTTCCCCCCTATTTTTCCTCAATTTACCCTACTTGTAAACCTTTTTGATTTCCGAAAGCCTTCCAGCTAAATGGTAGAAAAACGAAAGGAGTGTGTTCGTATTTGAAATTACGGTCCAATCAATCGGGCTTCACGCTGATCGAAATGATGATAGTCTTAATGATCATTTCCATTTTATTGTTGGTATCGATCCCAAACATGACAAAAAACAATGATGTTGCCAGCGAAAAAGGGTGTGAAGCAACGATAAAATTGCTACAAACACAGGTGCAAGCGTATGAAATTGAACACAATCAAAAGGTAAGCTCTTTGGAAGAGCTTAAAGCGTCTAATTACGTGGAACGTATTACTTGTCCTAACAATGAAGCCCTTGACCTAGTAAATGGAGTAGTAATGAAACGAGAATGAAGCAAACCCCGAATGGCTATACCCTTGTAGAAACCCTCATTGCTTTCATGGTGCTCACCATCCTTGTAAGTATCCCTCTTTTTTCTTTTCAAACCATTCAAGACTCAAGACAAGCTGATTACGTCGCTCGCTTATTCAAAGAAGACATTTTGTATGCTCAACATCTCGCTATGACGGAAGGAAAAACCGTTTCCATTTTCTTTAACAATCGGCAAGGTTACTATGAATTGCGCCATACGGCTTTAGAGGTTTATGTAAAGCGTGATTACCTTCGAGAGGATATGGAATTTGCTGCAGTTACACTTGGAAATTTAGGAATCGAGTTTAATGCGAATGGAAATGCAGCACGTTCTGGTACGCTTGATCTTCTCATTGCTAATAAAACCTATCGATACACGGTTCAAATTGGAAAAGGGAGAGTAACGTATGTTGAACGCTAAAGGCTATTCTTTGCTTGAGGTGCTGCTCGCTTTATTTTGCCTAACGATTGCAACAATGTTCATATTTCCTGCTTTTCTGTGGATACATGAGGAAACAAAAGCGATTCAACGACACAGCGATGGACTCAAGGTTCTTGAAGAAGCCGGGCAACAGTTTTTACACTTCGGTGAATTTCCCTCTGTCATTCAAGTGAACGATACGGTGTATGAGTTTACACGTCATTCCCTCCAAAACGAAACGTTCGAGCTTTGTGTTCAATGGACAGGAAAAAATGAGAGAAAGGATGAAGTATGTCTCCTTGCGAAAAGATAATCAAGGTTTTACCTTAGCTGAAATGCTCTTATCCCTCTCGTTTGTGATGATGCTTCTTACGTTATCCCCACTTTTTCTTAGCCTACTTCTACTTCCTCCCGATAATCAAACGATTTCCAGAAACGAAGCAAGAATTTTTTTAAACCAATTAGTCCATGAAGCGAATGAATCTGTTGATATCAATTTTCATCATCATAAACTGTCTTTACGAAAAGGGGATGGCACATTGGTTACGTATGAGTACATTCAAGGTGAAAGAATTCGTAGGCAAGTAAATCAAAAGGGTCAAGAAATGGTATTGTTTGGCGTAGGAAGTTTTCAATGCAATCCCACTGCCTCTTTTACTACTTGTACAATCACGGACCTTAAAGGGCAGAGCTTTCAACGTCAGCTTGCACCCTTTTATAAGCTAGGGGTCCAGGGTGCTGATGCTGATGTATGAACGAGGGTTTATTTTTCCGCTTACTCTTTTCATCATGAGCTTGCTTACAGGAATGTCCTTTTATTTGGCAGACGTTTTTTTGTTAGAAAAAAGATCGATCCACCAGCAGGAGTTCCTTTTACAGCTTGAATCGATCATTCAAGTTTCAACGGTGGATGTCATTGAGAATTTGAGCAGAGGTGAAATGAATGATGGATTATTGACCTATAAATATGGTGAGGTATCCTTCTCAATAAATGAAAATAATGGTGTGGAGAATCAAGTTACTGTTACTTTACGAGCAGTTTTGGAGAGGGGACAAAGAAAAACGGTCGTCTTTTTGTATCATCTCAACAATCAAAGGATGACGGAGTATTGGGAAGTGACTCGTCCAAATCGGGAATAGAGAAGCTAAAAAGAGGACAAGCTGATAAAGGAGAGGATGAGAAGAAGGTGAGTTAAATGTCGTTTCAAGACTTGGTCAAGTTTGCAACCGAGCAGATTGTCAAGCATTTGGATCAGCCAGCTGAGGAGCGCAAAGCGATACGTGAAGAAAAAAAGGCCGAGCGTTCACCACTGATGAACGAGGCTTTTGGTGTTATCCCCCTTGCGCTAGGGGTAGCCTGGAAAAAATCAAAGCTTCGAAAAACGATAAAAGGGGAAGGGTAACGTATCCCTCATTTGAGGGGTGCGTCCTCTTTTTTCGAAAGATATGAAAGGATATAATGGTAAAGCTGTCTAGCTACAGGCGCCAACGGCTTGAGGCTGCTTTAACTCCTCCTGCAGCGTTTCCAGTGCCTAGCATCGCTTGCTTATCATTTTAGACATGGGCATAATAAGGATGAGCCAAGCAGGCTTGTTTTATTCAAATCAAAAAGCAAGGGAACCCTATTAGAACTTACAAAATGTAAAGATTGTGACGTGCAGACACAGATTTGACATGGTTCAAGCATTTACAAGCAAACAGGGTCTCATATATAATAGACCTGTACTATATCGATTGATTATCTGCACGGTATCAAAAGTAAATGATGTGCAAACTGAAATGTGGACGAAGGAGGGGAACAACATGGACCGGATGTATCGCGTCATGGCATTCTGGACTGGAATTTTTGCCGTCTTGTTCTTTGTAGGCGACATGTTTAATATAGCTTTGCTTTTCTTTGCACAAACGGGGGCATTATTAGCACTAAGCTATTTAAACCTATCTGAACGTACGTATATTTACATTTTTGGTGCGTACTTAACAATCTTTTTTATCGGATTTACGTATTACTCAACGTTCTTATTGGTTCCAAGCTTTGGCGGCCATTAATTCTCGGCTACATACGAAAAAAACCATTGGCCTTTTGGTTGATGGTTTTTTTTTTCATATAAAACTCAGATGCTATGGAAGTTTCGATTGAATAAGCAGACGAAACGAATCGCTAAAACCTCCTGTAAGAAAGGAATGAATGGCGCGATTTCGTTTTGCACCTTTGCTAAAGGGATCGGCATTCAGTTGGCTTACGACCTTATTCAAAATGCCATTCACCAGGAGAAACTGTCGTTGGCTAAGCCACGGTTCCGATTGTAGCCCGAATGAACTGCCAACCCTTTGCAAGGTGTCAAAGTGTATATGATGGGTTAAGTCCATATCACCAGGATGACATAGTGGGTTTGGAATGAGCTTGTGCTGATAATAGCCCCTTAAACTGCCGTTGAAATGTTGCGGCTCCCAAAGCTCAGCATTCGTATACCCATAATCAAACGAATAGATAAAGCCGACAGAAAGCCATTCTGTTACCTCTTTGTACCAAGACTCTACACCAAGTGAAAGTTCAAGTCGTTGACCATTTTTTAAAGGTGGATAGTATGTATGAAGCCAATGGAGGAGTTGTTTATTTGTGCATGGCACAACGACTTCAACGAGCTTGTCCTCTTGAATAGCGACTTGAATTTCATATAGCTTGTTGTCGATTTGCTGCACAACATGAACAGGAAATGCATCGAAAAGCTCATTTGAAAGAATGATGCCTTCGTAGCTTGGGTAATGTTCTTTCAAATGGGAGAGTGACTGTGCAATTCTTACATTGGTTTTATTGGAAAAACGTTCAGCTAGGAGCTGCCGATGATAGGAACTCGTTTCAATGATCGAATAGCTAAGGGGGAAAAGCGTTTCATAACAAGATTCCCAATAGGTAAGAAAATGCTCGGCAAATTGGCCATCGCCAGCTCCCCATTCTAAAATTTGGGCAGGGAGCTTGTGCGCTTGTATGTGCGTAAAAACATGATCAGCGACAACTTCGGCAAATACAGCATGAACATAAGGGGAGGTATAGAAATCTCCCTGTTTCCCTAGTTTTTTTCGTGGCTTCATATAGTAGCCGTGCTGTGGTTCATATAAACAAAGTGCGATAAACTTTGCATAGGAAAGCTGGTTGTTCGGTGCGGAGTGAAAATAAGCTTTCAGCCAGGCAGGAACCATGAATGACATCCTTTCTACTTAAGTCGTGTTCCTACAGCTTCGAGATGAAGACGCAAGCTTCCTGTTTTCGTAAGAAAGAAGAAAAGGAGCCTGCAGCTAGCAGGTCTCCTTAAGATTAGAAGCCTGATAAAAAGGGGTTGCTATCCATCTCTTGTCCAATGGTCGTCGTTGGACCGTGGCCGCAAGCAACAATGGTTTCTTCAGGCAATTCAAGAAGCTTGTCATGAATGCTTTGTAAAAGCTGTTGATGGTCGCCACCTGGGAGATCGGTCCGTCCTATGCTGCTTGCGAACAAGGCATCACCAGAAAAAACGATCCCTTCTTTTTCATAATAAAATGAAACACTACCTGGTGAATGTCCTGGTGTTTCAAGCACAGAGAATGTGAATGAACCAATCTGCAGGGAGTCCTCTTCTGTTATGATGTGATCAGCTGGTTTGACAACGATTTCTCCGTCAGAAAGAAAAAAAGCTGAACGGTTTTTTGAACCATCTGTAAGCCAATCTGCTTCCTCTTTGTGGAGGTAAACCGGAATGTTAAATTCATGACGGACATCATCTACAGCACCAATATGATCAAAATGGGCATGGGTTAAAAGAATGGCGAGTGGGGTGATGCTTTGGCTTTTTAACCATTCAATAAATTCTGTTCCATTGCCACCAGGATCAAAAATAACCGCTTCCTTTTGCTCATTCATCAACACGTAGGCATTTGTTTGAAGTGGACCTAAAGGGATCTGTTTCCAAGGCATTGTATCTCCTCCATTTATCTTCGTCTATTCCTATATATTACACGGTCACGTATAATCTTTCAAAAAGGATGTTGTCGATGAAACGTTGTTACGGAATTGAACTAAAAACATGTGAAAGGCATGGCCTAGAAATAACTGAACGTCTTACGTCATATCAGCCTTCTGTTACCATATTAGATGTGGTGAATGGGATGGTAGTTGTTGAAGCTGTCGACGAAGTAGAAGCAGTGAAAAAATGGGCTGCTTCCTCGATTATCGAGGTCCATCCCCTTGTACAGATCTCATCCTGGGATCCGCGCTTTGAGGATATTCAAGATTATGGCTTTTTTTCTTCAAAGCATGAGGCTATTTATTTGTTTTTAGAACTTGTCACCGGTTTAACAATTGAAGGCGGAGAGGACGTGCAGCAGGAAATGTTTCAGCTTCAGCTCGAGGAAAATCTAATTGCGATTGACCAATCACCTGAGAATGCGAAAGGAATTTTTTTCGTTGAACGAGACAAGGCAGAGCTTGTGGCAGGTTATGCAAGGGCTTATAAGATGGACATTCAATTTGACAAGAATCTTTCTTTGCATCTCGACAAATGAACAAACAACGAGTAAAATGAGAAGAAAATGCCCAAACTAAAAACATGAGGTTCGTTTTGTTACAGCTTCGACAAATTTGACAGTGAAAACGTACCTCAAAGCCATTTATAATGAAAGTACGAAATCATTATGCATTATGGGTAGTACATACATAAGGAGGGGGAGTCAGCATGTTTTTATCGATTACACTTTTATTGGTTGCAGCACTTAGTGGACTAGCTGTTGTTCGTGAATTACGTAAGAAAAACTTCTTTGCTGTTGGTTTTGCTGCAATATCATTTCTTGTATTTGGTTGGTTCTCAGTAATGACCATCATCTCCATCATTACAACGGGGCAAGGCGCTCCAGTATAAAAGAAAGGACTGTCATCAATGGGCAGTCCTTTTTTGTACGTTAAGAAATTATAATTTTTATTAACATCGGAGTTTATCGACGCAGTTAAAAATTTGAAGGCCAAAGCATAACTGCAACTAAGGCTTTCCCTAAGAACGGGGCTGGGACAAAAGAGTTTTTATTAATGAGAAATCTGAACGTCATGATCGTTGCTGCATAGCCTTCGCTTCGGAAATATCCTTCGCTTTCCGCAGAGTCTACGTCTATTTCCTTCGCTAAGGCTGTGCATTGTTCGCATTTTCAATCATACACGTTCGTTATGTCCCAGCCTCTTTGTTTATGCTAGCATAAAATCGAGCGTGCTTTCCTCGTTTTCTCATTGATTTGAAAACACCTGCTGCTGCAAATAAAAAATCCCCCCATTTATGATCTCAACTTCAATCCGTGGCTCGTATTGCTCTTGTAAGGCTGTTTTTTCCAACTCATAGCTTTCAGGTTTATCTTCCACATGTTCGTAAAAACGTTCAAGTAAGTGCAGATCCTCTTCCCAGCGCTTAATCGCATCTTCTGCCCACTTAGGGTCTTCACTCTCAGCATAGGCTTGAATCATTTTCTCTAAGCGAATGATTCCACTTTGCGTTTTAATCAAAGGGGATAAGCTAAAGCAATAGTCTGGGATTTTTTGTGAAAAATTGATTGCTTGAAGACGATTGAAAAATTGTTGAACAATCTGACCGTGAATCAGGTTTAAACCTAAAGAAAGGAGGACCTCTTTTTTTCGATCACATTGAAATGAAATTTTCGCATTTAGACAAAGCCATGGATGAAGAGGGATCGACTGATTTCCATTTGCTTGAACGTTTTCGTATAAGTGAATATATCCTCCAAGCTCTCTCGTTGACTGAAAGATTTGATGAAGGCGAGGAGCGCCAAAATGAATCGGCTCTCCTTTTAGATCAGCAGGTGCAGTCGCTTGGTTTGTAATTAAGGTTAATTTTAGCGGTTGGGGAATACCTCCAGTCTTCTCAAGATAATGCCAGTAAAATGGACGGTTCATTAACAGCTTATCCATCTCAATCGAAAGCTGAATTTCTAAATGACTTCCTGACTCTCTCACCACTGCACTATCATTGGCGATGAAATACCGACGCAAATAATTATGAAGTTGATGCTGCTGCATGGTCTGTCTCCTCTTTCTTTGCTGTCTCATTCATGATGGCCGATAAGTGGTCTAGCTTTATACGAATTTCGCCTTCAGAATCAGAGTGGAGCATAATGTCATTGACATGTTCTTCAATGGACGAAAGCTCCATTCGCGTTAAAATCTCATCCAATTCCCCGATCACGGATTCGAACAAATTAATTTTTTCATAAAGAAGCTGCAAAATATGTTGTTCCACTGTATTGTTTACAGCAAAATTGTAGATGTGGACATCCTCTTTTTGTCCTAAGCGATGAATTCTCCCAATCCTCTGTTCAATTCGCATTGGATTCCAAGGGAGATCGTAGTTAATAATATGACTACAAAATTGAAGGTTGATCCCTTCTCCACCAGCTTCCGTTGCAATGAGAACCTGTGCGTGATTCTGAAACAGCTGCCGCATCCAATCCTTTTTGCCACGTTTGAAGCCACCGCGAAATGGTACGGAGGATATGCCATGCTGTTTTAAGTACCACTGTAAGTAAAGCTGAGTGGCACGGTATTCTGTGAAAATAATGACTTTGTCTCCAATTGCTTGAATCAATTCGAGAGCCTTTTCTGCCTTCGCATGGCCTTCAATCTCTCCAATCTGCATCAAAAGTTCGTGTAAAATTGGTGATGGATTTCCGTCTTGGGTGGCTTTATCGAGCATGTTTTTAAGCGTCATAAAGGCTGCTTCTCGACTGCTACAAATTTCCCGCTGCAAGGTTAACAGCGAAAAGTGATTCGTTATAATGTCAGGGTTCTTTTTTAAAGCAGAAATTTTCTCATAAAATCGCCGTTCTCCCTCGCTAAAGGTAATGGGAATCGTCTTCACGATTCGCTTTGTCCACTCTATTCCTGTCTCGTCTCGGCGGTTTCGCACCATCACTTTGTTGACAAGCTCCTTTAGCTTTTCTTCATTTTTTGGTGTTCGTTTATTTGAACGATATTCCTTATCAAAGCTTGTTAAATCACCAAGGTGTCCAGGTTTTAAGAGAGAAACGAGATTAAAAATTTCTTCAAGCTTGTTTTGGACTGGAGTTGCGGTGAGAAGCAAACAAAACTTTTTTTTCAGGAGTTTAATGAACTCATAGTTTTTCGTTTTTGGGTTCTTGAGCTTATGGGCTTCATCAATAATGACTAGATCATAGGATTGATTTAAAACGATTTCTCGATGAGGCTGTCGCTTTGCTGTATCGATGGATGCGACAACCACATCGTATTGCTCCCATACGTAGGCTTTTTTTTGGGCAACAGCAGGGATGTAAAACTTTGATACAAGCTCATAGCTCCATTGAGAAACTAATGAGGCTGGAACGAGAATCAGGACTTTTTTTGCAAGCCCACGAATCATATATTCCTTTAAAATTAACCCTGCTTCAATCGTTTTTCCGAGACCGACCTCATCTGCTAATATTGCTTTTCCATTCATTTTTTCAATGACCGTTTTAGCGACCTCGATTTGATGGGGGAAGGGCTGAAGCTGTGGGAGATGCTTCGGTGCTTGTAATCCATGAAAATCAGGGATCGCTTGATACTGCTCAGCTTCATAGGCAAGTTGAATAAGCTCCCAGTTCGACCAAGGTCCCCCGTCATCGAGTTTTTTTAAAAAGTTATTTTTCCATTCAGACGCAAAGTTAATCGTGATGTTCATGTTCCTTTCATCCTTTCATAAAAGAAAGTGTTGCGTGAACGTTGGCATCTTGGTAGGATATTATTATATTCGTGGCACGTTTTTACATTTTAACCGTTTTATTAATTGGGAGAAATGAGGCCATTCATTTAGTAGTATAGGCAAAATTGCTCAAAATCATGACATTGTGATCTAGACATAAACCACATAATGGCGGATGAAAACAAGGGGAGAGACTGCGTGAGTCGTGCGCAGCGCCGAAGGAGCAAGCAAGGTTGCGAATCTCTCAGGCAAAAAGACTCTTGTTCGACGCAACTCTGGAGAGTGTCTGCATAAAGCGGACCACCCACGAAGACATTTCTCTCTTTTAAATGAGAAAGAAACTTTCTGGTATAAGGACAGAGATTTACACAGCGAGTGTAGATCTCTGTCTTTTTTTGTGGAAAAGGGGAGGGAGCTGAAGCCTTTCCACTCACACCGCCTTCATTGAAAGGTTGCTCAGCGTGACATGACGGACTTGTTTCCATCCAAGTGGGAAGAGTGAGCCACTCATGAAGGTTTTTGTGGTTAAAAATGAATGGATTAAGATTAGAAAGGGCTGCAACGGCATTCTTCATTTAAAAAATTGTGAAGAATGAAAATAATGAATGAAGGGGAGTGAAGGCAGATGAGCGAGTTGAAAAAAACACCACTTTATGAGGTGTACCAACAATATGGTGGGAAGACGATTGACTTCGGAGGCTGGGCATTGCCTGTACAGTTTTCTAGCATTAAGGAAGAACATGAGGCCGTTCGCACGAAAGCTGGGCTATTTGATGTGTCTCATATGGGTGAAGTCGAGGTAAAAGGTCCAAATGCTTTATTGTATTTGCAAAAGCTTGTTACAAATGATGTAGGGAAGATAATTGATGGTCAGGCACAGTATACGGCCATGTGTGATGAAAATGGTGGAACTGTCGATGACCTGCTCATTTATCGGCGTACTTCGGATCATTTTTTGCTCGTCATTAATGCTGCAAATATTGAAAAAGATGTTCAGTGGATGAACGCTCATGCGATTGATGATGTAGAGATTACGAATGTTTCAGATCAAATTGCTCAGTTAGCTCTGCAAGGACCGAAAGCAGAAATCGTTTTGCAAACACTTACGGATGCAGATTTGAGTACGATTCAATTTTTCCATTTTGTAGATGAAGTTGACGTGGCAGGTGTCAAAACCCTTGTCTCACGGACAGGCTATACAGGAGAAGATGGCTTCGAGCTTTATTGCCAGCGTGAAGATGCAAAGCGACTTTGGCAAAAAATTCTTGAAGCTGGAAAAGAAGCAGGCGTTATGCCCTGCGGATTAGGAGCACGAGATACACTTCGATTTGAAGCTAAGCTCCCTCTTTACGGACAGGAATTATCAAGAGATATTTCGCCGCTTGAAGCAGGTATTGGTTTTGCGGTCAAGCTGAACAAAGAGGTGGATTTTGTCGGACGTGAGGCCTTAAAAAAGCAGAAGGAAGCTGGGCTTAAGCGAAGGCTTGTTGGTCTTGAAATGATCGAAAAAGGCATCCCACGAACAGGTTATGAGGTGTACAGCGGTGATAAGAGAATAGGTTTTGTGACAACAGGAACGCAATCTCCAACGTTGAAGAAAAATGTCGGTCTTGCGATTCTAGACATTGAGTTTACAAAGCTTGAGACGGAAGTGGACGTACAAATTCGTAAAAAGCGATTAAAAGCAAAAGTTGTTACCATACCATTTTACAAACGACAAAAAACAAATTAAATGGGGAGGTAAGCGTGGAGATGAATCATCGATATTTGCCGATGACCGAAGCAGACAAGCGTGAAATGCTTGCTGCGATTGGTGTCGATTCAATCGAAGCATTATTTTCAGATATTCCAAAAGAGATTCGTTTTAAAGGGAGCTTACAAATGAAAGAGGCATTAAAGGAGCCTCAGCTCATTGATTATTTTCAATCGATTGCAGCGAAAAATATCAACCTTAAACAAAAGCCTTCCTTTTTAGGGGCGGGTGTGTATGAGCATTACATCCCATCGATTGTTGACCATGTAATCTCTCGCTCAGAATTTTATACAGCGTACACACCATACCAACCGGAAATTTCCCAGGGCGAATTGCAGGCAATCTTTGAATTTCAAACAATGATCGCGGAATTAACAGGAATGGATTTGGCAAACTCGTCCATGTATGATGGTCCGACAGCTCTGGCAGAAGCAGCGATGATGAGCGCAGGGCATACAAAAAAGACAAAGATTCTTGTCTCTAAGGCTGTCCATCCAGAAGCCCGAGATGTCTTAAGAACAAATGCAAAAGGCCAGCGACTTGATGTCGTGGAAATTGAGACAGCAAATGGTGTCACAGATGTTGAACAGCTTCGTGCAGCTTATGATGATGATACAGCATGTGTCGTTGTTCAATACCCGAATTTTTTTGGCCATTTAGAGCCGTTAGCTGAAATTGAGCAGGTGGCTCATTCGGGAAAAGCAATGTTTGTTGTCTCAAGCAACCCACTTTCCCTTGGCTTACTCAAGCCACCAGGTGAGTTTGGGGCAGACATCGTGGTTGGTGATGCCCAGCCGTTCGGAATCCCGACACAATTTGGGGGACCTCATTGTGGCTATTTTGCGACAACAAAAAAACTGATGCGCAAGGTTCCAGGTCGACTTGTGGGACAGACAACGGATGAAAAAGGTCAGCGTGGCTATGTCTTGACACTTCAGGCGAGAGAGCAGCACATTCGTCGGGAAAAAGCGACGTCCAACATTTGCTCGAACCAAGCGCTTAATGCCCTTGCAGCATCAGTAGCAATGACAGCGATCGGGAAAAAGGGTGTGAAGGAAATGGCCTTGCAAAACTTGCAAAAGGCAGCTTATGCGAAAAAGCAGCTACAGGCAAATGGGGTAACGATTGCATATGAGCAGCCTTCCTTTAATGAATTTGTTGTAAAGCTTGCAAAGCCGATTAAAGAAGTCAACGAGTCTTTACTTAAGCGTGGATTTATTGGCGGGTATGATCTCGGTATCACCGATCAAAAGCTTAAAAACCACATGCTCATCTGTGTAACAGAAGTGCGAGCAAAAGAGGAAATTGATCAATTTGCAAAAGAATTGGGGGTGTTCATATGACAGAGAAAAATCAAGCGCTCATTTTTGAACTAAGTAAGCCAGACCGTGTCGGACATAGCTTGCCAGACCTTGATATCCCGGAACAATCGATAGACGAATTAATTCCAGCTGCGTTTCTTCGCGAAAAAGAGTCTGAACTGCCTGAGGTTTCTGAGCTTCAAATCATGCGTCACTATACCGCATTATCAAAACGAAACCACGGGGTTGACTCCGGCTTTTATCCACTTGGTTCATGTACAATGAAATACAATCCAAAAATTAATGAAGATGTTGCGCGCTATCCTGGCTTTGCTCATATTCACCCGTACCAGCCTGAGGAGCAAGTTCAAGGAGCATTGGAGCTTTTATATGAGTTACAAACATCGTTAGCAGAAATCACAGGGATGGATGAAGTGACGCTTCAGCCTGCAGCCGGCGCTCACGGTGAATGGACAGGTTTGATGATGATTCGTGCATACCATGAAGCAAACGGAGAGGGGAATCGGACGAAGGTGATTGTCCCTGACTCAGCTCACGGGACAAACCCAGCGTCTGCCACCGTTGCAGGCTTTGAATCAGTGACGGTACGTACCGATGACAATGGATTGGTTGATTTGGATCATTTACGTGAGGTTGTTGGTGAGGATACCGCTGCTCTCATGCTTACAAACCCAAATACTCTTGGTCTATTTGAGGCGAATATTGTAGAAATGGCATCAATCATTCATCAAGCTGGAGGAAAGCTTTATTATGATGGGGCGAATTCCAATGCAATTTTAGGCATTGCCCGTCCAGGAGATATGGGATTTGATGTCGTCCATCTAAACCTGCACAAAACGTTTACCGGTCCACATGGTGGTGGAGGTCCAGGTTCTGGTCCTGTCGGTGTGAAAAAGGATTTAATTCCTTATTTACCTAAGCCAGTCATTACGAAAGATGGAGACAGCTACCGATTAGACGATAACCGTCCAGATTCCATCGGTCGTGTGAAACCGTATTACGGGAACTTTGGCATAAATGTAAGAGCCTATACCTATATCCGCACAATGGGAGCAGAGGGGCTAAAGCAAGTTTCGGAATATGCTGTTCTCAATGCCAATTATATGATGCGTCGCTTGGCGCCTTACTTTGATTTACCGTATACACAGCATTGTAAGCACGAGTTTGTTCTGTCAGGAAAGCGTCAAAAGAAACTTGGGGTTCGGACACTCGATATAGCGAAGCGATTGCTTGATTTTGGCTATCATCCACCGACCATCTATTTCCCGCTCAATGTGGAGGAATGCATGATGATTGAACCGACAGAGACAGAATCAAAGGAAACGTTAGATGAGTTTATTGAGGCGATGATTCAGATTGCCAAAGAAGCAGAAGAAAACCCTGAAATCGTACAAGAAGCGCCACATACAACGGTCATTGGTCGCTTGGATGAAACATTAGCCGCTAGAAAGCCTGTATTGCGCTACGAACCAACAGAACCTTAAGAAGCTTTGCCTCTTATCATTTGCTTCAGCAATTAAAATAAACAAAAGCCTGAAGCGTGAAAATCACGCTCAGGCTTTTGTTAGAAGATAAGAAAATAATCCTTCAAAGCTTTTTAGCTCAAGGCGCAAGCGATTCGAGATCGCTTACTCCACCTATGAAAACAAAACAAGTATTCGAGTCAGGGTTTCCAGCACTTGTCGCTGAGGAACAAGGCTCCTTCAACTTTTCTTATTTCTTTTTGATTTTACCTGTCCATTTTCGAAAGCCGCCTTTTAAATGATTAAGGTCTTCGACGTTCTGCTTTTTCTTCAAAATTGTCGCAGCTTGACGGCTTCTTGCTCCTGATTGACAGTATAAGTAGACAGGCTGATCAGGACGAACTTCCTTTATGCGCTGACGTAATTGAGAAAGAGGTATGTTTCGCGCCCCTAAAATGTGCCCTCCTTCATATTCCCTTGGTTCTCTCACATCAATCAATTGTGCCTTCCGGTAGCCTTTTATAAATTCTTCTTGCGTTAATGTCTTTAAATATTTTGGTGTATACAAACGCTTAAATAGAAGATAAGTCAGTAAACCAATAAGTACGAGCCATAAATATAACATAAAACGTTCTACACTCCTTTTGCACAGTTACATTCCATCCTAAATTATAATCATCAAAGCAAGAATTAGCAATTGTTGCGTAGGAAAAAAAGCAAGTCTCTTGGCGAGGTCAAAACATTTTGCTACACTAGACGATGCGAAGAGAATGAACAGAAAGAATAGAAAGAAGCGATGACCGATTATGGAAACATGGCGTTTTATAGACTCTGGAAGCCGAACACCTGCTTATAATATGGCGTTGGATGAGGCGCTTCTTGATTGGCATAGTAAAGGAAAAATTCCACCGACGATTCGCTTTTATGGCTGGGACCCGCCGACCCTTTCCATCGGCTATTTTCAGAAAGTCAAAAAAGAAATCAATTTGGATGCTGTAAAAAAGTACGGTCTCGGCTTTGTACGCCGGCCGACAGGAGGGCGTGGAGTTCTCCACGACAAAGAGCTTACCTATAGTGTGATCGTTTCAGAAGCCCACCCAGAAATGCCAGCAACCGTAACGGAAGCGTATCGTGTCATTTCCCAAGGGATATTAGAAGGATTTCGGGAAGTAGGTCTTGATGCTTATTTTGCGGTTCCTCGTTCTCAGGAGGAGAAAGATGCATTAAAGAATCCTCGTTCAGCCGTTTGCTTTGATGCGCCTTCCTGGTATGAGCTTGTCGTTGAAGGACGAAAGGTTGCAGGAAGTGCTCAAACTCGCCAAAAGGGCGTCATTCTTCAGCATGGCTCAATTATTTTAGATATTGATGAGGATAAGCTTTTTGATTTGTTTCTCTATTCCAGCGATCGGGTGCGTGAACGAATGCAGCGTAATTTTAAAAATAAAGCTGTGGCCATTAACGCATTGCGAAGCACCCCTCTAACTATTGAAGAGGCACGTGCCGCTTTTAAAAAAGGATTTGAAAAAGGCTTGAATATTCAGCTTGAGCCCTATCAATTGTCGGAGGAAGAAGAAATGGAAGTTCAGCGGATTGCAAAGGACCGATATGAGCAGGAAGCTTGGAACTTTCGCAAATAACGATGAAACAAAGCAGTGACCGCTTGGGTCACTGCTTTGTAGCTGTATGGCATTGTCTGGTAATTTCTTCGTTAAAGGCTTGCTGGAGCTTCTTTGTAACAGGGCCGATGTTAAAGGTTGCTTGCTCAGCACCTTGAATGGTACGGATTGGCATTACTTCCATGGTTGTGCTTGTAATAAAGGCTTCGTCAGCTTCCTTTAGTACTTCTTTTGGAAAAGGCTCTTCGATAACGGAAAGATCTAATTGATTGGCAAGCTTCATGACAAGCTGTCGCGTAATGCCATTTAGGATTAAGTTCGTTGCTGGGTGGGTATAGAGCGTATCGTTGCTAACAAGAAACAAGTTAGAAGAGGAACCTTCTGTAACCGTTCCATCTCGATGTAAGAGGGCTTCATGACAGTTATGGTCACTAGCCTCCCGTTTGGCTAAGACGTTTCCTAATAAGTTAATGGACTTAATATCGCAGCGAAGCCAGCGAATATCATC
>NZ_ANNK01000066.1 GCF_000334155.1 Halalkalibacterium ligniniphilum
AAGAAATCAATTTGGATGCTGTAAAAAAGTACGGTCTCGGCTTTGTACGCCGGCCGACAGGAGGGCGTGGAGTTCTCCACGACAAAGAGCTTACCTATAGTGTGATCGTTTCAGAAGCCCACCCAGAAATGCCAGCAACCGTAACGGAAGCGTATCGTGTCATTTCCCAAGGGATATTAGAAGGATTTCGGGAAGTAGGTCTTGATGCTTATTTTGCGGTTCCTCGTTCTCAGGAGGAGAAAGATGCATTAAAGAATCCTCGTTCAGCCGTTTGCTTTGATGCGCCTTCCTGGTATGAGCTTGTCGTTGAAGGACGAAAGGTTGCAGGAAGTGCTCAAACTCGCCAAAAGGGCGTCATTCTTCAGCATGGCTCAATTATTTTAGATATTGATGAGGATAAGCTTTTTGATTTGTTTCTCTATTCCAGCGATCGGGTGCGTGAACGAATGCAGCGTAATTTTAAAAATAAAGCTGTGGCCATTAACGCATTGCGAAGCACCCCTCTAACTATTGAAGAGGCACGTGCCGCTTTTAAAAAAGGATTTGAAAAAGGCTTGAATATTCAGCTTGAGCCCTATCAATTGTCGGAGGAAGAAGAAATGGAAGTTCAGCGGATTGCAAAGGACCGATATGAGCAGGAAGCTTGGAACTTTCGCAAATAACGATGAAACAAAGCAGTGACCGCTTGGGTCACTGCTTTGTAGCTGTATGGCATTGTCTGGTAATTTCTTCGTTAAAGGCTTGCTGGAGCTTCTTTGTAACAGGGCCGATGTTAAAGGTTGCTTGCTCAGCACCTTGAATGGTACGGATTGGCATTACTTCCATGGTTGTGCTTGTAATAAAGGCTTCGTCAGCTTCCTTTAGTACTTCTTTTGGAAAAGGCTCTTCGATAACGGAAAGATCTAATTGATTGGCAAGCTTCATGACAAGCTGTCGCGTAATGCCATTTAGGATTAAGTTCGTTGCTGGGTGGGTATAGAGCGTATCGTTGCTAACAAGAAACAAGTTAGAAGAGGAACCTTCTGTAACCGTTCCATCTCGATGTAAGAGGGCTTCATGACAGTTATGGTCACTAGCCTCCCGTTTGGCTAAGACGTTTCCTAATAAGTTAATGGACTTAATATCGCAGCGAAGCCAGCGAATATCATCAGTGAGCCACACATCAACGCTATCGACCGAATGGTTGTTTGTTGGGTGTGGGCGAGCATAGCCCGTTAATACCGGGACTTCTGTTCGGTTATAAAGATGATTCCTTGGGCTGATACCTCTTGTCAATTGAAAGTATACCGTACCTTGATTAACGCTGTTTGCTTCAATGAGTTGACGAATGAGTGCTTCTAATTTTTCCATTTCAAAAGGTATAGGTATATCTAGTTTTTTTGCACTATTTTTGAATCGAGTCAGATGATCGACAAGCGCGAACGGCTGGCCATGGTACACCCGTACGACTTCGTAAATGCCATCACCAAAATGATAGCCACGATCCTCAAGATGAATAAGGGCTTTTTCTTTTGGGACTATTTGTTCATTTAGTAAATATCGTTCCATCGTTGATTCCTCCTGTTCTGAGCTCATTTTGATTGGACCATTGAAAAGAAAAAAAGTCAATTCATTAAGCAAAAAATAGGAACAGTTGCCTTATTTTCAACGTTATCGCTCTTAACAATTTTTGCAACAAAGAAATTCCTTCAAAACTTAAAATTAATGCCGAAAATAGTCAAGTTTTCTCGTTCATTCTTCTTAATTTGTGCCATTTGATAGTTGACAAAATGTAATTTTGTCCTTCTCTTCACAAGATATAGTATTTGACTTTCTTTGTTGAGTACTATATATTGATTTTTTGTTTGGGTCTGTGATAGACTTAGTCAAGCATAATAAAGCTGGAAAAATGGACAACATTGTCACTGTTAGAAACATGAAAAGACAGACATTGATTACATACTAACGATAACCTAAATAACAATCGAAGGAGGAGAACGACATGACGATGACGATGTCAAACGTGATGCGCCTAAATGTAGAACAACTAAATAAAGATATTGAGCAATTTGAACAGGTGCACCCTATTACACCAGATATGCATATCACACGAAAAGGTGTTTCTCGTCTTGTAATGCTCGATCGTTACACATTCAAGGATACAGAGAAGAAAACGTTAAAAGAAGGTGACTTTGTTGTCCTAACAGTAAAGGATGACCCGAAATTCCCAGCAAGAGGATACGGGTTTGTGCTTGAGCTTGATTGGAATGAAAACAAGGCAAAGGTTCTTGTCGATGAAGAATTTCAAGGGGTACTTGAAGACCCTGAAGAGGTCAAAACAGGAGTCGTTACTCGTTCACTTGATACGATTGAAAAACCTCTTGAAATTTATTATGAGCAAATTGCAAAGCGCAATGCGACAGGACTTGCTGAGGTAGAGGCGACAGAAGAAAAACGGAAAGAATCGTTTGAACGCTTTTATCACGAGCTCGTCACGATGAATTTCGTACCAGCGGGACGTGTGCTCTATGGAGCTGGCGCAAAAACCGATGTTACTTATTTTAACTGCTATGTCATGCCATTTGTTCAAGACTCCCGTGAAGGGATCTCGGAGCACCGTAAGCAGGTGATGGAGATTATGAGTCGTGGTGGTGGGGTCGGAACGAACGGATCAACATTGCGCCCGCGCAACACGTTAGCACGGGGAGTAAACGGAAAATCGTCCGGTTCTGTTTCATGGTTAGATGACATCGCCAAATTGACTCATCTTGTTGAGCAAGGTGGATCACGCCGTGGCGCACAAATGATTATGCTTGCAGATTGGCACCCAGATATATTGGAATTCATTATTTCGAAAATGCAAAATCCGCGAATTTTGCGCTACTTGCTTGAAAACATTGAAGACGAACAAATTCGTAAGCTTGTGAAAGAAAAGCTGAAATTTACGCCGCTTTCGGAATTAGAAGAGTCAATGTACCAAAGCATTGTCAATTATAAAGTGATTGATGGTCAAGGTGGTTTTGATAAAAAAGTCATTCGAGATGCTGAAGAGAAGCTTCGTATCGGTGGTACGTACAGTGTAAATAACCCTGAATTTCTAACAGGAGCAAACATCTCTGTTTGTTTAACAAAAGAATTTATGGACGCGGTAGAGAAAAACGAAACATATAGTCTGCGCTTCCCTGATGTAGAAAACTACTCAGAAGAAGAAATGGAAATCTATAATCGCGAATGGCATGAGGTTGGCGATGTCCGTGAATGGGAAGCAAGGGGTTTTGGTGTAAGGACCTATCGTAACATTAAAGCAAAAGATCTTTGGAACCTTATTAACATTTGCGCGACCTATAGTGCAGAGCCTGGTATTTTCTTTATTGACAATGCGAACGATATGACAAACGCAAAAGCATACGGCCAAAAGGTCGTTGCAACAAATCCGTGTGGCGAGCAACCACTAGCTCCTTACTCTGTTTGTAACTTAGCTGCGATTAACCTAGCGGAAATGGCCGATAAGAAAAACAAGCAGGTTGATTTTGATAAGCTAAGAAAAACGGTGGAAGTTGGCGTCCGTATGCAAGATAACGTCATTGATGCAACCCCATATTTCCTTGAGCAAAACACGGTTCAAGCAAAAGGAGAGCGCCGTGTTGGCCTAGGTGTCATGGGTCTTCATGATTTGCTTATTTACACGGAAACCGTCTATGGGTCAGATAAAGGGAATGAGCTAGTTGATAAAATTTTTGAAACCATTGCAACAACAGCGTATCGTACAAGCATTGAGCTTGCGAAAGAAAAGGGAAGCTTCCCATTCCTTGTTGGCAAAACAGATGAGGAAACAGCAGCCCTCCGTCAAGCATTTATTGAAACCGGATATATGAAAAAGATGCCAGAGGATATTCGTGAAGGAATTTTAACACACGGCATTCGAAATTCTCACTTGTTAACGGTAGCACCAACAGGAAGTACAGGAACAATGGTGGGGGTTTCTACTGGATTAGAGCCATATTTCTCCTTCTCTTATTTCCGCAGCGGTCGCCTTGGGAAATTTATTGAGGTAAAAGCAGAGATTGTCGAGGAGTATTTGCAAGCCAATCCAAATGCAAATCCTGATGAACTGCCTGAATGGTTTATTTCTACAATGGAGCTTACACCTGAAGCCCATGCAGATGTACAGTGCATTATTCAGCGTTGGGTTGACAGCTCATTATCGAAAACCGTCAATGCTCCTCGTGGTTATACGGTTGAACAGGTACAAGCAGTCTATGAGCGTCTATACCGTGGTGGCGCAAAGGGCGGTACGGTTTATGTCGATGGAAGCCGTGATGCCCAAGTGCTTTCTTTAAAAGCTGAAGAAAACAAATTTGATGAATATGAAGAGCAAAAAGAGTCAGATCAAGAAGAACCGAAGAAGGTCGTACTCGTCAATACGATTCAAGACCTTCGCTCGACGAATGTAACGATTGGCTCTGAACTGGGTAATACGTGCCCTGTCTGCCGTGAAGGTACGGTTGAAGATATTGGTGGATGTAATACGTGTACGAGCTGCGGTGCACAATTAAAATGCGGTTTATAAGAAAAAGGCGGGGAATTTCCTGGGGCTTTGAATTAAAGTTTGATAATCGGTAATAAAGTTTGATAAAAAGTAACCTCTTCGCTATGATGGCCGTAAGAGGTTACTTTTTTTATATTTCTCAAAATATAACCTGAATTATTCACCACGATCTAAAATATTGGAAATTTCATGAGATTTATAATTCGGAGATAATAGCCTCTTTTAGAGAGGGTTTGAACCGAACCTTGGGAGAAAACTGATTTTTGGACACACTCCTCCCTTGGTGCGGATTCGTTTTTTTAAAAAAGGCTATTTAGTTAAATGTTAGCTGCTACACCCGGGTCAGCACTGAGCAAGAAGCAATAATTACATGAGTGATATGTCTCTCGCTTTTTTAATATTATTGCTTTTTAGGTTTGTTATTTAAAATAAAGCGTAGTTCGTTGATATCATCATCAGATAGGGTATCTTCCTGAATAAATTGGACAAGCATGGATTTCAGGGTACCTCCATAGATACGCTTGATAAATGATTCGGTCTCGGCGCGCTGGCACTCATCCTGTGTATAGAGCGGGTAAAAGGTGTAAACTCTTAGATTTTTATTGACACCTACTACATTTTTTTGAACCAATCGATCGAGAAGCGTGCGAATAGTTTTCGGCTTCCATTCGGTACTCTCCTGTAAGGAAAATATGATGTCATTCGCTGTTTGAGGCGCTTTATCCCAAAGCACGTTCATGATTTCCCATTCTGATTCTGATATACTAGGAATGTTTTTCTCCATATTTCTCCCCTCCATTTTGTTTATAGATTCCTAAATCTTTTAAAATTGATAAAGTAATTTCTACCGCCTTGCTTCCAGATGAATCATCTTCATTTTGTATATTGGTAGCAAAGAAATAAGTGTTGTTCTTCGTCTCTACATACCCGATAAACCAACCATTGATGTTTTTACCATTCACTGTTCCTGTACCTGTTTTTCCTGATAGGCGAGCATCTTCATTCTTTTCTAAGAGTAGTGCTTCCTTCACTGCTTGGGTATGCATTTCCTTATATCCCAATTGATTGTTATAAAAGGCTTGCAGCAGTTGGACTTGCTCAACTGGAGAAATTTTTAATGAGGATTCGTGCCAGAAATCACCGAACCCTCCAGATACATCGGAATTTCCATAGTTTATGTCTTGTAGATTGGATTGTATTGTTTCAAATCCTGTTCTACGATCTAATTCTCGAAAATACCAGTTTACAGATTTTTGTAAAGCAGATGAGATATCCTGATCCATATTCCAAGCTTCAAAGGGTTGCTCTGTCCCATCCCATGAAAGGGTGGATTCTTCAGGTGATATCACATTTGATTCTAGTGCAAATAAGGCACTATAGATTTTGTATGTGGAATCAGGTGATACCCGCAACGTACTTTTCTCTTCATTATAAATGCGATATTGCTGTGCACTATGATCATATAAAACAAAGCTTCCTTCATACCCTTTAAAGAATTGATGTAAATCCTCATAAACTGTTCCGTCATTATTAAAATAGTATCGGTTGTTTTCCGTCGCAAATGCGGAAACGAAAGGTAATTGGATTGTCAAAATGCTACTGGCCAACACATAAATAAAGATGCTTTTTCTTATTGATTTCTTTGCGCCATGCTTATAGGAAGAAATTTGTTCAATTCGTTTTTTGATTTGAAGCTTCGAACCGTTTAATTGTGTCATTAACTGTAGCTTACTTGACCGTTTCGAAAGATCCACAAAATTAATGATTGTGTTTCCATACTCACTAAAGGAATTATCATCTAGTAACTGTAAAACAGATGTATCACATGCGATTTCCCGATCTAATCTCATTTCTCTAAAAGCAAGCCAGACAAGGGGATTAAACCAATAAATGATTTGATAGAACAATATCACGTAATTTGTCAGCAGATCCTTGTTTTTATAGTGATTCAATTCATGAAGAAAGATACACTCGTAATTTTTCAAGCTAACCCAGCTTTCATGCTGAGCAGGTAAGGCGATATATGTTTGAAAAAGTCCGAATATCATTGGAGATTGGACTCTTTTCGAAATAACAATCTTTATTGATCTTTTAATCTTTAGTCTTTTCTTGCATTCTTCGAAAAGCACGAGAACTTCTTGATTGGAAAACGCAGAAGAATCTTTCTTTATCCTTCTTAGTGTGAGCCATCCACGAACCATAATAAAGGTAAATAAAAGCACCCCTGACATCCATAAACCCATCACTCCCATATTAAGTAAGGACAGGTCCGAGCGATTGACCGATACAGAAAAGTCTTGCATCAGGTGTAGGCCCTGCATCATATTCGTTTCAGTTAATTCCATATTAGAACTGGGTGCATTAGTCTGATATGTACCCCCACCGCTATAGAAAGAACTAAAATTGTATAAATGAGTAGGTATGAAAGGAAGTGCTAATGCCATAAATAGAAACATCCACAAATGATAGTGCCATTTTGCTGTTAGCTGTCTTCCAAACCATTTTCGTATAAGTAGAATGACAGCAATGGAAAATGAAGACACCAATAGACCTATTATGAAATGAGTTAAAAACATGTCCTTCAACACCAACTCTCTTGATTATTAATTTATTTAAAACGGGTATATAGCAAATTTATAGCAGCTTGAAGGTAAAAAATAAAGAATTGACTTTAGTTGATTACATATGTAATACTTTACTACAGATGTAATCAGACTACAAATGTAATCTGTTGAAGCTCCTTGCATAAGGTTGTTTTATCAGCTCATACATAAGAGTCTAATCAAATAATTAGGAGGTTTTACATCGTGAACAAAAGATGGTTTTATCAAATACTTGCATCTATAGGCTTGGTGCTTATGGTTGCAGGCTGCTCAGATGAGAAAAAACAGGTTCTACAGCAATCAGAAACAATACATACGGAGGAAACTAACCAAACGTCAGAAAATATAACGGTTAAAGAAACTACAATAGAGAAATTTGAACAACTTGAGAAGCAATATGACGCGAGGCTTGGTGTCTATGCCATTGATACAGGAACAAAAGAAACCGTGGAATTTCGTGAGGATGAACGATTTGCGTATACGTCTACATCCAAAGCCCTAGCCGCAGCAATTTTATTAAAGCAAAATCCGATATCAGTGCTTGAGGAAATAAGGACATTCACCAATGAAGATATTGTTACCTATTCACCGATTACAGAAGACTTTGTGGACAAAGGGATGAGTCTAGGAAAGATAGCTGAAGCTGCGATGCAGTATAGTGATAATACAGCAGGAAATCTTCTGTTCGAAGAATTAGGCGGACCAGATGGATTTGAAAAAGCGTTACGAGAAAGTGGCGATACGATCACAATGGCTGATCGTATTGAACCAGATTTGAACGAAGCTATTCCTGGGGATTTACGGGATACAAGTACCCCTAAAGCTCTTGCAATTAACCTTGAGGTGTTTGGAATTAGTGAGTATCTTCCTGCCGATAAGCAAGAAATTTTCACAAATTGGCTAAAAGGGAATACTACAGGTGATTCCCTCATTCGAGCTGGTGTTCCAGAAGGTTGGGAGGTTGGAGATAAGAGCGGAGCCGGTGGCTATGGAACTAGAAATGATATAGGTATTGTGTGGCCACCAAATCGAGAACCGATTATTATTGCGATCATGTCAAGTCGCAATGAAGAGAATGCAAGCTTTAATGATGAACTCATTGCAAAGGCTACAAAAGTGATTGTTCAGGCGTTTTCTAACAACAAATAGATTAACATTTTAGAGAAAGAGTACGATTCTTGGGGTAAGGATCGTTTTTTACTACAAGAAAGTTTGTGAAAGAATTACTATCTGAGGGTTGAGGGAACACATGGTGAAGATGGGTTTCAAAATGAAAGATTGACTGGAAGGGAATATCGTCTCCATATTTTCAATAAATTTTTAGATGATGAAAGATATTCAATCGGTATTGAGTATCCGAAAGACAGTGAAACAGAGGAAATGTTAGATATGTTATTGGATATGGCGGCTACGCTAGAAATTAAAGAATAAATTAATAAGAAGGAAGGGGTGCTGGATCACGATTTCCATTCGTGAAATTTGACCCGTCCAAGGAGTACCTTCAAACTCTTGCAATTGATTTTTTAACGCATTGTAGTTTGTGAACCAGCAATACCATCAACGGTAATCCCTGAACTTCTTTGATGAGTAACAGCAGCGTATGTTCTAGTACCAAAAATCCCATCTGCATATCCAGTGGAAATTCCAGCTTAATTTAATTGGACTTGTAGTAATCCCTTATCAATAATCTTAAACAGAGACCAACATCTAGATGGAGGTCTCTGTTTTTATTATTCAGTATTTTGAAGTTCTTTACTGTGCAAACTGAATAAATTGCCTTTGCTCCTAAAATAAGAGTTAGCAATTTGATTGTATTCTAACTCTGAAATGAAAACGGGGTCTTCAATGTGGGTTTGTGTGGTGTTTTTGATCAAACTTTATTTTAAAGCTACATCCCTCGCCTTTTTTCCATGAACTAACATGTTGATTTTATAAAAAAAAGCGTACTTTAATAGGTAAAAAAGGAGTGCATAAAGATGGAACCATTCTCACCACAGCTTATCTATTATGAACCAAGGGCGTTAGAATACGAGATCGGTCGTGAACTGTTAGAAAAATTCAAGAAAATGAATGTAGAGATTCGAGAAACGACGTCCCATAACCAAGTGCGAAATATTCCAGGGAACAATGAGCTTCAACAATACCGAAATGCCAAATCGACCCTGGTGATCGGTGTTCGTAAAACGTTAAAATTTGATACATCCAAGCCTTCTGCCGAGTATGCTCTGCCTTTAGCAACTGGCTGTATGGGACATTGCCACTACTGCTATTTGCAAACGACGCTTGGAAACAAACCATACATTCGAACATACGTTAATTTAGAAGAAATCTTTGATGCAGCCGACCAATACATTAAGGACCGAGAACCTGAAATTACCCGCTTTGAAGCGGCATGTACATCTGATGTTGTGGGGCTGGACCATTTAACTCATTCATTAAAAAAGGCAATCGAGCATATGGGGCAGACGGAATTTGGCCGGCTACGCTTCGTCACAAAGTATCATCATGTTGATCATTTACTTGATGCAAATCATAATGGAAAAACGCGCTTTCGTTTTAGTGTGAACTCCGATTTTGTGATCAAAAACTTTGAACCTGGGACGTCCTCATTTTTAGAAAGAATTGAAGCAGCAGGAAAAGTGGCAAAGGCTGATTATCCGCTTGGTTTTATCATTGCCCCACTCATTTTGCATGAGGGCTGGAAAGAGGGATATCTTGAATTGTTTGAACGGCTGGCAGGGACGCTTCCTTCCTACGCACAAAAAAATTTAACGTTTGAATTAATTCAGCATCGATTTACAAAAACAGCAAAGCGTATTATTGAGAAGCGATATCCAAAGTCAAAATTAGAAATGGATGAGGAAGAACGAAAATACAAATGGGGTCGGTACGGTCGCGGGAAATATGTATATAAAGATGAGGAAGCGAGTGCTTTGAAGGAGACAATTGAATCGTACATTGAGCGCTTTTTTCCACAAGCAAAGATCGAATATTTTACGTGAATATATCTTTTCATGCCATTTGAAAAAAGGCTTGGAGCGATCTTTTCATACGCAAGAAATAGCAATTCTCATTGTCGAAGCTTGGACTTTTATAGTAGAATGGAGGTGATGCACTTTTTCTTTTACAGCGTTTAATCGAAAAAGGCAAGAAATAGAAAACGTTCGTTCTGTCACTTCGTGCAACCGTTCGTTGAAACTGGAGGGGACCCAATGCCAACACCAAGTATGGAAGATTATTTGGAACGCATTTATATATTAATTGAAGAGAAAGGTTATGCCCGTGTATCGGATATTGCCGAGGCATTAGAGGTACACCCTTCGTCGGTAACAAAAATGGTGCAAAAGCTTGATAAAAGTGACTATTTGGTATATGAGCGCTACCGAGGACTTGTTCTGACCTCAAAAGGAAAAAAAGTCGGCAAACGTCTCGTATACCGTCATGAGCTGCTCGAAGATTTTTTGAAAATAATCGGTGTCGATGCTGAATATATTTATCAAGATGTTGAAGGGATTGAACATCATCTAAGCTGGGACGCAATTGATCGAATCGGAGACCTGGTTCAATTTTTTCAAGAAGACGGACGCCGTATCGAGGCATTAAGGGAGATCCAAAAAAATAACGAGGAAGAGTGACCGTGACATTTTGTTGCGGTTTTATATACATAGAAGTTTATCGACGTCGTTAAAAATTTGAAGGCCTAAGTATAACTGCAACGAAGGCTTTCCCTATGAAGGACTTGGCGAAAAGCCAAGTTTTGTTTATGTGAAAAAAGAAACCAAAATGGAATTTTTTATTTTTTAGGCTTGTCCCTCGTTCCTTCACTCATACAGTGAAGTAAGTGGGGGGGGGATGTTTCGATGAACGTAGACGGTGTGTTCGCAGGAGGAGGAGTAAAGGCATTTGCTTTTATTGGAGCACTTCAAGTAATGGAGGAAAGTGGTTACACCTTTTCTAGGCTAGCGGGTACAAGTGCTGGGGCGATTTTCGCTTCTTTGATTCGTGCAGGTTATACGAGTGAGGAGCTTTTGACGATGCTTGATGATTTAGATATAAAAAAGTTTAAGGATGCTGGAATGAGCATCGTACTCTTTCCTTTTGCGAAATGGTTACGACTTTATTATCGTCTCGGCATGTATAGCGGAGTAAAGCTAGAACAGTGGTTGAGTCAAGCTCTAAAGGAAAAAGGCATTTCCACTTTTGCTGACTTGCCTGTTGATTCTTTAAAAATTATTGCATCGGATATATCGAGGGGGCGTCTCATTGTTTTACCAGATGACTTACCAGATTACGGGATAAATCCTCAGTCGTTTTCAATTGCCCACGCGGTCCGAATGAGTTGCAGTGTCCCTTACTTTTTTGAGCCTGTAAAGCTGTATAATCGAAAAAAAGGGGGGGAACGTTCCTATGTGGTGGATGGCGGCATCCTTAGTAATTTTCCTCTTTGGGTATTTTCAGGGGAAAGAGATGGGACTTTAAGACGTCCGGTTTTAGGTTTTCAATTAAAACCAGAGCTTGACGAAATACCTCCAAATGAAATTAAAAATGCGATTGATTTGTACCAGTCCCTGTTCGTTACGATGCGACAAGCGCACGATTTGCGTTATATCTCAAAAAAGCATGCAAAAAACATTGTGTTTATCCCTGTCGATAACGTGACATCAACCGATTTTAATTTAGATCAAGAACAAAAGAAAGTGTTAATTGAACTCGGCAGGCAAGAAACAGCACGTTTTCTTCATTCATGGTCCTATTAGTGAATAAGTAATCTTTGCTTCCCCATCCGGACTTCACGCAAAGAGGATCTGCATAGACCGACATGGTTTATGCTTTTTGTAATGGGAAAAGAGGTGGTGCATGTGTTGCAAATCAATAGGAGAAGATGTACTCATGCAGCTATTTCTATTTATTAGAAAACAATTGAAAATGATTATCATTTCCATTAGTATAATATTGTTGAAAAAAATTTGTTGTCACTTTCATGCTGATGCTGACAACAAGCAATTGAACGAAAGAGGATTGAATAAAAATGAATAAACGAACCGCTAAACAAAGAGCAACTTCCAAGAGCGGTGGAAAAACAGTTGCTTCACGGCCGCTGGTTGCAACATTGATTCTAAGTCTTGGGCTTATTGCTTTACTTTTTAGTATGGCAGCATCAATTTCATTTGGAGCGGCGGAAATCGACATCCATTCAGTATGGACAAGTATTACCCAATTTGACGCAACACTTACCGCCCATCAAATCATACAAGAGATACGAATGCCAAGAGCGATTGCAGCAGCACTTGTAGGCGCATTTCTAGCGATTTCTGGGGCAATCTTGCAAGGAATGACAAGAAATCCATTAGCGGCTCCTTCAACGATGGGTATAACTGATGGAGCGGCTTTTGCTTTAGCCATTGCTCTTGCTTTTTATCCAGGAATAACGTCCATGGGTCTCATCGCATGGTCTTTTATTGGAGCGGCTATCGGGGCATCTCTCGTTTTTATGGTTGGGAGTTTTTCAAAGGGGGGACTTACACCAGTAAAGCTAGCACTGGCGGGAGCAGCAGTTGGTGCCCTTCTTCGCTCCATATCTGCCACCATTGCGATCCGTTTTGACGTTGCTCAGGATATGAGTTTTTGGTATGCAGGAAGTGTTGCTGGTGCTCAGTGGCAAAATGTTCGTTTGCTTATCCCTATTGCCGCGATTGGATTAATCTTAGCCTTTATTCTTTCTCGTTCGATTACGGTCTTAAATTTAGGTGAAGATGTAGCAAAAGGGCTTGGACAGCAAACTGTCTATGTAAAGGTTTTAGCTGCCGTATTAATTGTTCTATTAACAGGAGCGGCCGTTTCAATTGCAGGTACTGTCGGCTTTATCGGTCTTATCATTCCCCATCTAACACGCTTTTTAGTTGGAGTAGACTATCGTTTGATTGTTCCATGTGCAGGAATACTAGGAGCACTTTTGCTCGTTTTGGCCGATCTTGGAGCTAGGATGATTAATCCTCCTTTTGAAACCCCTGTTGGGATTATTACGGCACTAATCGGTGTCCCGTTCTTCCTTTATCTTGCTCGTCGTGAGGGAAAGGGGCTATAAGAGGTTGTTGAAAAAAAACAGAGAAACAAAGCCATTATTTGTCATTATTTTTTTGGCTGTCATGATAGGTTTTACTTTTTTACTTAGCTTGAACATGGGCTACATCCGCTTGACACCAAGTGAAGTACTTCAAACACTACTTGGAAATGGGACCGAAAGACAGGAGCTTATTCTCTTTGATTTTCGTTTGCCAAGGATGATATTGGCGCTGTTAATCGGAGCAGGACTAGCCGTTTCCGGTGCAATTTTGCAAGGGGTATCACAAAATAGCCTTGCAGAGCCAGGGATTATAGGTATTAATGCAGGAGCTGGGTTCGCAGTCGTCGCTTTTATTTTTTTCTTTCAAGGTTCTGCAACAGGGCTAGGGACAATCTCCATCTTTATGCTCCCCTTATTTGCCCTTCTCGGAGCAGGATTAGCTGCGTTTCTTATTTACCTCCTTGCATGGAAAAATGGAGTAACGCCAATACGCCTTATTCTTGTTGGCATTGGTATTAATGCTGCTTTTACAGCTGCACTGCTTCTGTTTCAGCTTAAGATGAACCCTCGTGACTTCATGCAGGCGACCGTTTGGTTGTCAGGAAATATTTGGGGGGCGAATTGGAAGTTTGTTCTTGCTACTTTGCCTTGGATGATTGTATTGATTCCGTTAACAATTTTTAAAGCTCGAGTTTTAAATGTAATGAATCTTGGGGATCAGATTGCTGTAGGTTTAGGTGTAAATGTGGAAAGAGAGCGGAGAATGCTATTACTCTTTGCGGTGGCATTAGCTGGGTCCAGTGTTGCGGTTGGGGGCGGCATTGCTTTTTTAGGGCTTGTGGCTCCTCATCTAGCAAGAAGGGTTGTTGGGGTGAAGCATGAAGCCGTATTACCTACAGCAGCATTGCTTGGTGCCCTGATTCTTCTTGCTGCAGATATGATTGCAAGAGGTCTACAAGGCTCTTCTGAGATACCAGTAGGACTTGTTGTTTCTGCACTTGGTGCTCCGTATTTCATCTACCTTTTAATCAAATCAAATTAAAGAGTTGGAAGAGAATTGTGGATAACGAGAAGCTTTCGATAACGGTTTGAAAATGTAGAACATGTGTCGTAACTGAATACAAAACAACAGAGGAGGCTTCAGCAAATGAAGCCTCCTCTGTTGTTAAAAGGTAAGAAAAGCTAGCTATAGGAGCCAGTGTCTCAAGGTCGCTTATAGCCTAGTGCCTTCACTTTTCTTACATTATTCATGGGCTAATGCTTGCATAACTTCATCAATGGTTTTTTCACTTGCAACAAGTCCAGAGATCGTCCAGTTGCTTGGATCTTTGATTTCATACACTTGATTATTTGTAACAGCAGGAAGCCCTTTCCAAATTGAGCTATTGTACAACTCTTCAACACTAGCCGTTTCGTTTTCGGCATATAAAACGAAAAGATGATCGGCATCTAAATCGGCTAATTTTTCAAGAGAGATCGGATCCCACTGTGCTTTTGCTTCAGGTAGACCTTCAACAAAAGAAGGGACGGTAAGGCCTAAGTCATCATAAAGGACATTTGCGCTCAAACGTGTTTCTTCAAATAAATAATACTGTTGTGCCATGACCCAAAGGATCGCCACTGATTCGTCACCAATCGATTCTTGCAATTGCTCTTTAGCAGCAGCAGCCTTTTCTTCATAGGAAGTAAGAGCAGCTTCTGCTTCTTCTTCCTTGTTTACAATCTCACCCATTGTACGAAGCTGTTCACGCCAATCAGCACTCACTTCATCTTTGAACACATAGGTTGGTGCAATTTTCATATATTCTTCGTACAGACCATTTTGAATAGCCCCAGCTGAGCTTAAAATAATCAAGTCTGGCTCATGAGATAAAACTTGTTCGACAGGGAGATCCCAGCCAATGGTTGGAACATCTTGAAGAGAAGGCTGCAAATAATCAAGAACCGTTTCGCCGATCGACCATTGTGCAGCAGGCTTTATACCTAGAGCAATCAGTGAATCTTCTAAATAAGGAGCAATGATGCGCTCAGGATTTGCCGGGATTTCAACACTGTCACTCATTGCATCTTCCATCACTTTTGTTGATGATTCAGTAGAGCTTGCGTTCGACTGTTCTTCAGTTGCTGAATTGCTTTCAACTTCTGATCCGCTCTCATTGTTACTCGTGCATGCTGCGATAAACACGCTTAAAAATAAAATGGTGAGAAGCGAGAAAATGTATCCTTTTGTTGCTTTCATTTGAATTCCTCCACTATGTGAGCTATTTGGTAATCGTACCATCAACGAAAATGATAATCATTATTAGTTAGAGTGTCAACATAAATTTTTTCTCTCAGAAATGTTACGAGAAAAGAGCATAAGAGGAGGGTTAGCTACTGCGAACGATCAGGATCAAAAAAAGAATCGGGCTAAAATAACGCTCGATTCTTTTTCTTATTTTTTTTGCCCTCTATGACCGTAAGGTGGCTACCTTCACGGCGTTTTTTGCTTGGTTTTTTTAATGTCTGTTTTTTTGCTTGTTTTAATTTTGCAGGCAAGCTTGTTGGACGTTTTTCCACTTTTGCAGCTGTACTCGTCCGTTTTGCCTTTCGGAGCTGTGCAGATGATGGGCGCTGACTTCCTCCCACGCGTCCACCGTTACGCTGAGCCATAAAACGTTGAAACAAGAAAAAAAGCAGGGCAGCGATCGCTACCACCGTTACCACTTGGGTAAGTAAGCCAACAGGGTCAGTTATTAAGGATGAAATTAAACCTAAAATCGCTAGACCAAAAATGGTTAATATGAGGGGATGAAAGGCTTGGCGCAAGGGAACCCACCTCCAAAATATATTAGCTTGATTCGACAAGGGTTGCTTCACTGCGAGTGGAAGCGATCTCTGCTTCATAGATTTCTTCACGGCGCAGCATCTCCTCGAATGATTGGATTGCCACTTCCACTTGGTCATTCTTCGGCTCCTTCGTCGTTAAAAGCTGCAACCATAAACCGGGGTAACCGAGAAAACGTAAAACAGGAATGTCTCTCATCCTATTTGTTAGCTGTAAGACTTCGTAAGAAACGCCTAATACAACGGGAATCAATGCAACACGGTGGACGAGACGCTCCCAAATGGAATCAAAGGGGACAAGTAGGTAGATGAATACACCGACAATAACAGTGAAAAGGATAAAACTACTGCCACAACGATAATGAAGACGTGATTGACTTTGAACATTTTCTACTGTTAAAGGCATATCTCGCTCATAAGCATTGATCACTTTATGCTCAGCCCCATGATATTGAAATACCCTGCGTATTAAAGGGGTAAACGAAATGAAGTAAATATAAGCAAGCAAGAGTATTAATTTAAGCAATCCTTCTATCAAGTTTTGGGCGACATGTCCCGGGAAGAGAAAGCGAAGGCTTTCGGCACCAAGGGCCGGAATGATCGTGAAAATGAATTTTCCGAATAAGAAGGATAAGACACCAACGGCTGCTACACCAAATATCATTGATAGCTTCGATGTTTGTTCGGCTGGTACAATTTGATCATCATCTTTCGGATCCACTTCATAGCGATCGGTAGAAAAATTTAAATGCTTGGTTCCATACATGCTCGCTTCAATGATCCCTACAACGCCTCGAACGAAAGGGATTTTTTTTAGCCGCTGAACCCAAGGGACTGATTTTCTTTTTACTTCAAAATGATCATAAGAGCCATCAACGCGACGAATTGTAGTGACGGTTGTATGTTTGCCTCCAAACATCACGCCTTCGACAACGGCTTGACCACCGTACGCCGATTTTTGCTGCTTTGACATGTTGACACCAACCTATCTGATTTTACTATCGTATGTTACTTCTTATTCTACACGAAAAGCATAAAATCCTCTATATGGAGACTCTTATCACTACATATGCTTACATTTTAGACAAGAAACGTTTGATTCATTCTGCTTTAACACAAATCCACATGATTCGATAGAAAAAGCCAGTTTGGGCATACTGAACGTGGAGGTGTTTAAAATGAACGAAAATCGAGTCGAGCAAATCAAGCAGGATGAGCAAATCAAGCAGGAAAACCAAATGTCATTCCCAGCTAAAGTTGCCTTAATTGGCTTTTTTGGGGGAATCATTTGGTCGCTGGTCGGTTATTTTGCCTTCTTTTTTAATTTTATTCGGGTCGGTCCTGCTTTAATACTCATGCCTTGGGCGCTTGGTGATTGGAAAAATACATACATTGGTCAGCTTGTAGGGATTTTAGCCATTGCGACCTTATCGATTGGGGTGGCGTTTCTTTACAAGCTCTTATTACAAAAAGTCGTTTCAATGTGGGCTGGAATTGGATTTGGACTCGTACTTTGGGGATTAGTCTTTTATGTCTTAAATCCGCTTTTTCCTGGACTGAAAAATGTCCAGAACCTTGATAGTAATACAATTATCACCTCACTTTGCCTATATGTGCTGTACGGCGTCTTTATTGGATACTCTATATCTTATGAGTATGCTGAGCAAAAGGGATAGGAAACTGTTCTTTCTTTATGCTTTTTTCGCCAACATTTAACACCTATGATACAATAGGACTTGTTGAAAACCATAGGATTGCGGAACAAACAAAGGGGCGGGGAAGATGAAGAAAATTGTCGTTTTAAATGGACCAAACTTAAATCGACTTGGATTACGTGAACCTCATATTTATGGACATGAAACGCTTAAAGATGTGGAGACAAAGCTGGAGCATTTTGCGGAAACGCAAGGATGCATCGTTCAATGCAAGCAATCGAACCATGAAGGACAAATCATTGATTGGCTTCATGAAGCAGGTGAGCAAGCGGATGGTGTCGTGTTAAATCCGGGAGCATTCACTCACTATAGTTATGCGATTCGTGATGCCATCGCAAGCATATCAATTCCAGTGATAGAAGTTCATCTTTCAAATGTTCATGCCCGTGAATCCTTTCGTCATACATCGGTGACTGCACCTGTCACAAAAGGGCAAATCATTGGCTTTGGAACATTAGGCTATCAGCTAGCGATTGCAGCGCTAGTAGAGGGGGAAACGAAATGAACCGTGTCGTGCAATTACGTGAAAAATTTCGTGAACTAGAGATTGATGGGATCTTAATTACAAGCATGTATAATCGTCGATACATCAGTCATTTTACAGGTACAGCCGGCGCCATTCTCCTTTCAGAAAAAGAAGCAGTATTTATTACGGACTTTCGTTACGTCGAGCAGGCCAAAGAACAAGCAAAAGGCTTTGTTGTTGTGAGGCATACAGGTTCTATTTATGAAGAAATTGCGAAACAAGTAGAGAATTTGGGTATTCAAAAGCTTGGCTTTGAAAAAGCACATGTCACCTATGAAGCATATGAGCTATATAAGCGTATCATTGAGGCAGAGCTTGTTCCTGTAGCTGGGGCTGTTGAAGCGATTCGCTTAAGAAAAGATGAAGAAGAAGTGAATATCATCGCAGCTGCTGCTGAAATTGCGGATGCAGCGTTTGAGCACATCATATCGTACATAAGACCAGGAATCACTGAGCTAGAGGTGGCAAATGAGCTGGAATTTTTCATGCGAAAGCAAGGTGCAGCGAGCTCCTCTTTTGATATTATTGTAGCGTCTGGCTATCGTTCAGCCTTGCCACACGGAGTAGCGAGTGAAAAAGTGATCCAAAAAGGGGAACTGGTCACGCTGGATTTTGGCGCCCACTATAAAGGCTATAACTCTGATATTACAAGAACGGTGGCTGTAGGTAACGTGAGCGATGAATTAAAAACCATTTATAATACAGTACTTGAGGCTCAGCTTCGAGGAATGAAGGGAATAAAGCCGGGAATCACGGGTAAGGAAGCAGATGCACTAACCCGTGATTACATCGAATCAAAAGGGTACGGTGAATATTTTGGTCATTCAACGGGACATGGTCTTGGGCTTGAAGTCCATGAGGGACCAGCCCTTTCTCATAAATCGAAGACAGTACTTGAGCCAGGCATGGTTGTGACGGTTGAGCCAGGAATTTACGTACCAGGTGTTGGCGGCACACGAATTGAAGATGATGTTCTGATTACGGAGACGGGAAATCGTTCGTTCACTAGTGCTACAAAAGAGTTACTAATGGTTGGGGAATAACAGAAAATTTTTGGCGAAACTTTGAGGTGGCTGTGGTATAGTAACATATGTGATGAACGTCCGCTGAAAATGGGAAAGATGGAGGAATAAACAATGATTTCTGTAAACGAATTTAAAACAGGGCTGACAATTGAAGTTGATAATGGAATTTGGCAAGTGATTGAATTTCAACATGTAAAGCCAGGTAAAGGGGCGGCTTTTGTTCGTTCTAAGCTTCGGAATCTTCGTACCGGGGCGATTCAAGAAAAAACGTTCCGTGCCGGTGAAAAAGTAGCGAAAGCTCACATTGAAAACCGACGTATGCAATATTTGTATGCAAGCGGTGATGTTCATACATTTATGGATAATGAAACGTTTGAGCAATTAGAGCTGACAACGTCACAAATTGAGCATCAGCTTAAGTTTTTGAAAGAAAACATGGAAGTTCAAGTGATTAGCTATCAAGGTGAAACACTTGGGGTAGATGTTCCAAACACGGTTGAATTAGAGGTGACCGAAACAGAGCCAGGTATTAAAGGGGATACAGCTTCTGGTGGCACAAAGCCAGCAACGCTAGAAACGGGGTTAACGGTTCAAGTTCCATTCTTTGTGAACCAAGGAGATGTGCTTGTTATCGATACACGAAACGCAGCGTATGTGTCTCGCGCGTAAGAGGTAAGGATTAGATTAAAGGATAGACGAAGTGAATCATAGCTTCGCCTATCCTTTTTAAATGTATTGTTAGAAGATGACAACTTTTATGGCACATTTTAGGGCGAAGCAACATATAGATTTATTATCAGGGTTTGTTAAAAGCTAACGGAGTTAATGGATCAAATGGCTATTTGATTAAATCCTGAACATAAAAAAGGGTAGCTGCGGGCTACCCTTTTGCAATATTAAATGCTAACGGAGTTAATGGATCGAGGAGAAACTCTTGTAATTCCTGGTAGATTTATTGTAGGACCAGCGCCTAATGTAGCGTTCGTAAACATTGCATTTCCGTTTCGATCAAACCCTTGAAAGACCCCTCGTAAGACACCTTGCACACCACCGCCGTCAAATTGAATGGTCACAGTTGTACCAGGTTGAAGGCGAAGTAATTCTCTAGCTGCAGTAGCTCCAGAAGGAAAATTGCTCAATTAATTCCTCTCCTTTCATTTTAGGATATTACATTCTATTACTAAAAAGGAGAAGCCGCTTGTGCAGAGTACTAGCTAAAGTGGCGGATTTTTACTTGTTTTTAACAGACATCGTAGGTAATTGACAGCATATAAAACTGAGATAATTAAGCACACATAGCGCGTAATGCTATGTGTTTTTTAATGCCATTCCTGGAAGCTCAACGCATGCGTGACAGGCAGACGTGTCAAATTAGTAGGCATGGACGCCGCTATCCTGTCATAGGTTGTACAAAGAAAGAGTGCTTTGAGGTGACTTGAATGAAATCGTGGTTTGTTTCGATTGAAGTAGCTTTACTGATTATGGTAGGACTGCGGATCCTTTCTGGCTTAATTGAGATTAGTGCAGCTGGGCTCATGCTTCGACTGAACAGTATAGAAAAGGCAGTAGCTATAAATGCGGGGCTTGCTTTGGTTGGACCGATTATCTTTATTTCGTCCATTTCAATTGGCTTGCTTAGTATGGCAGACCGACTTTCATTTACGAAAATTTGTTTAATTGGAGCAGGCGTTGTGTTGATTTTACTCGGGATCCGAAAGTAAAAGGAGCGATTTAGCATGAAGGATGTGCTTACAGTATTGCCAGAGCCGATCCGAGACTTGTTGAAACAGATTCCCCATTCTTTGCAAGAGCAGGTGGAGGAGATTCGTTTACGGATTCATCGCCCACTTGAAGTGATTGCGAGAGGGACCCCTTACTATCCTGAAAAAGAGGGTGCCTTATATTTGGTTACACCAAAGGATGCTCAATTTTTACTAAACCAGTTAAGTCACTATTCAATTTATGCCTTTGAAGAGGAGTTAAAACGAGGCTTTATCACAATGGCAGGGGGACATCGGGTTGGGTTGGCGGGAAAAGTAACGTTAGAAAAGGGTGCTGTTAAAACCGTTCGTGATATTAGTTCATTTAACATTCGAATTGCCAAACAAATGATTGGAGCCAGTGAACCTTTAACTTCGTATCTCTATGATAATGGTTGGCTTAATACGCTACTAATCGGTCCTCCTCAAACGGGGAAAACAACGCTCCTTCGAGATTTAGCAAGGATGATCAGCTCAGGAGTTCCTAAGAAAGGAATTTTGCCATTGAAGGTTGGGATTGTTGATGAACGCTCAGAAATTGCTGCCTCCTTAAAAGGGGTGCCTCAGCATGATCTAGGAATGCGTGTGGATGTTTTAGATGGATGTCCGAAGGCTGAGGGGATGATGATGCTCATCCGTTCCATGAGTCCTGACGTGCTCATTGTTGATGAAATTGGTCGAAAAGAGGATTGTTTTGCTGTTCAGGAAGCGATTCATGCAGGTGTAAAAGTCATCACCACTGTCCATGGTTATGATTTAGAGGACGTTGGGAAAAGACCTGCTTTGCGTGAGCTACTCGACCTCCAAGCATTTGAGCGTTGCATTGAATTAACAAGAAAAGCAACACCAGGTGTGATTCAGCGCATTCGAAACAGCCAATCCAAAGATGTGGTGATGTTGAAGTGAAGCTGTTAGGCGCCATATTTATTTTTATGGCAACAACCTGGATTGGCTTTGAACTGGCAAGGCGATTAAGTGAAAGGCCGAGGCAATTAAGGCAGCTAAAGGTGGCCCTTCAGTCTCTAGAGGCAGAAATGTTATATGGCTTAAGCCCTTTAGCGGAAGCTACTGAAAACATTGCAAAGCAATTTCCACAGCCTGTCGCCTCGTTATTTGAACGGTTTTCCTTTCGCTTAAGGGAGAAGGAAGATTCGGTGTATGAGGCGTGGCATGAGGCGATTAAAGAAACATGGGGGTATACGGATCTTTTACAAAGTGAACAGGAAGTGTTGCTGCAATTTGGGACGACGTTGGGTCAGCATGACAGAGAGCAGCAGCAGAAACAAATCCGCTTAACGCTTGCTCATTTAGAACGGGAAGAGGGAGAAGCGAAAGAACGCCAACATCGCTATGAACGAATGATGAAAAGTCTCGGTGTTTTAACAGGTCTCTTACTTATTATTTTAATGCTGTAATTAAAGAGAGAACGGTGGCTTGTAAGGAGGGAGAAGGACATGGCCTATGATGTAAATACGATTTTTCAAATTGCTGGAATTGGCATTGTTGTTGCGATGATTCATACGGTGTTAAAACAAATGGGAAAAGAGGACTGGGCTCACTGGGTGACGTTAATCGGGTTTGTAGTCGTTCTTTATATGGTAGCAACAATTATTGATGACTTATTTCAAAAAATTCGGGGGGTTTTCCTCTTTCAAGGGTAAGGAGTGAGTTGCGATTGAGATCATCCAAATTGTGGGCTTAGGTTTAATCGCAACCTTTCTCGCCCTAGTCGTCAAAGAACAAAAGCCAATATTCGCCTTTTTACTCGTCGTTTTTGTTGGTGCGTTAATTTTCCTTTTTTTGATCGAACAAATTGCTAGGGTTATCAGCATGCTTGAGCAGATTGCACAAAATGCAAATATTAATCAAGTCCATGTGCAGACAATTTTAAAAATTATTGGGATTGCTTATATTACAGAATTTGGTGCTCAAATTGCAAAGGATGCGGGACAAGCTGCGATCGGGTCAAAAATTGAATTAGCGGGCAAAGTGCTTATTCTTGTGATGGCAATCCCGATTTTAACGGCAGTGATTGAAATGGTCATCTCTCTTATCCCTCAATAAACTACAGCTCTGCTGGAACGGAGGTGAATCATCTGTTTAAATGGGCATTTCCTCTGCTTTTTTGCTGTTTCGTTCTATCCTTTTCTACGGTGGTTTATGGAGAGGACGAGCTTATTGATGAACAAAATTTTTTAGAAAATCAAATCGAGCACCTTCAACTTGATGAAGTAAGTGAATACTGGCACAAAATCGCAACCGAATATGGTGGGTTTTTACCTGAAAGCCAAAAGGGATCCTTCCTTGATTTTGTTCGAGGGGACAAGCAATTTTCCATTAAAGAATGGGGCGTCGGCTTGTTGAAATTTTTTTTTCATGAGCTATTCATCAATGGAAAGCTGTTAGGTTCGTTAATTCTCTTAACGGTGTTCTGTATGCTGCTTCAATCGCTCCAAAATGCCTTTGAACAGCATACGGTAAGCAAGGTTGCTTATGCGATTACGTATTTAGTCTTAATGATTATTGCTCTAAATAGCTTTCATGTTGCGATAACGTATGCCCAAGAAGCGATTTCAAATATGATTCATTTTATGATTGCGCTTCTTCCCCTTTTACTTGCTTTAATGGCATCAATTGGAAATGTAACATCTGCTGCATTGTTTCATCCGTTAATTGTGTTTCTCGTTCATTCTAGCGGCCTTCTCATTCACCAAGTGATACTACCACTTCTGTTTTTATCAACCATTTTAAGCATTGTTTCTACCTTAACTGACCATTACAAAGTAACGAAATTAGCAACCCTTTTACGAAATATTGCCATCGGAACATTAGGCGTGTTCTTAACGGTATTTCTAGGTGTGATTTCGGTTCAGGGTGCCTCTACAGCTGTTGCCGATGGTATCACTGTTCGAACCGCAAAGTTTATTACTGGAAATTTTGTTCCTGTTGTTGGACGGATGTTCACAGATGCGGCAGATACTGTGATGAGCGCTTCTTTATTGTTAAAAAATACGGTTGGACTTACAGGTCTTGGGATTCTCCTCCTGCTTTGCGCATTTCCGGCGATGAAGGTTTTAGCACTAGCGATTATTTTTAATGTATCGGCAGCCGTTTTACAGCCTCTAGGAGGTGGTGCAATCATTGAGTGTTTATCGATGATCGGAAAAGCCGTCATTTACGTTTTTGCAGCGTTAGCGGTCGTCTGCCTTATGTTCTTTCTTGCCATTACGATCATGATTGCAGCAGGAAACCTATCGCTAATGATACGGTGACAGAATCTTTGATAAGCAGGTGATCCAGGCTATATAAAGAGGAGAAAATAGGTCGGTTAAGTCTGTGCATGATTACATGCATAATACGAGGTGGTCGGGCGGAAGGGAATCTTAGCACCCCATCCAGTATGGAGGCACCACTTTTTTGAAAACAAAACGGGGAGATGCGTATGGCTTTTTTAACAGATTGGTTGACCAACATTATCTTACTCATTTTACTTGCGACGATCTTAGAGCTTATGTTACCAAGTACTGGGTTGCAGCGTTATGTAAAAATGGTCATTGGCCTTCTGCTCCTTGTTGTGATGCTTCAACCAATCCTATCTATTTTTACAGAAGATGTGGATGCTTGGCTTCTTACGGCGATGAATCAACATGATTCAGAGCAAGTCGTTTCAGATAATCGGATCGAGATGCAAAAAAATGAAATAGAAACAGGACAACGTGCATATATTTCAGAACAAGTGGCTGTCCAATTAAAGAGACAAGTGGAGGAGGAATTTCGTGATCAATTTGCTTTTGAGCTAGCTGATGTACAAATCATCATGGATAACTGGATGGAAGGCACGTTTCAACTTGAACACATTGATACTGTACAGGTATACGTTCAAACGGCAGATGACGGAAGTCACCCCCGCGATCCTGAAGATGAGGCCGTACATGTACCGTCTGTTGCCGTCGTTCACATTAACACCTCAGAACGTACAGAGCAAGAAGACCTCAGTGCTGTAATGGATGAATCGGTATTGAAGGAGTTTCTTGCAGAAGCGTGGCAGGTTCCTAAAGAAAAGATTTCGTTGGTGTGGGAGGGGGGAAGCAGAGAGAATGAGTCAAGATGAACAAAAAGATAGACAGTGGCTGAAAAAACTACTAAAAAAACCTGGAGT
>NZ_ANNK01000067.1 GCF_000334155.1 Halalkalibacterium ligniniphilum
CGTCATTTACGTTTTTGCAGCGTTAGCGGTCGTCTGCCTTATGTTCTTTCTTGCCATTACGATCATGATTGCAGCAGGAAACCTATCGCTAATGATACGGTGACAGAATCTTTGATAAGCAGGTGATCCAGGCTATATAAAGAGGAGAAAATAGGTCGGTTAAGTCTGTGCATGATTACATGCATAATACGAGGTGGTCGGGCGGAAGGGAATCTTAGCACCCCATCCAGTATGGAGGCACCACTTTTTTGAAAACAAAACGGGGAGATGCGTATGGCTTTTTTAACAGATTGGTTGACCAACATTATCTTACTCATTTTACTTGCGACGATCTTAGAGCTTATGTTACCAAGTACTGGGTTGCAGCGTTATGTAAAAATGGTCATTGGCCTTCTGCTCCTTGTTGTGATGCTTCAACCAATCCTATCTATTTTTACAGAAGATGTGGATGCTTGGCTTCTTACGGCGATGAATCAACATGATTCAGAGCAAGTCGTTTCAGATAATCGGATCGAGATGCAAAAAAATGAAATAGAAACAGGACAACGTGCATATATTTCAGAACAAGTGGCTGTCCAATTAAAGAGACAAGTGGAGGAGGAATTTCGTGATCAATTTGCTTTTGAGCTAGCTGATGTACAAATCATCATGGATAACTGGATGGAAGGCACGTTTCAACTTGAACACATTGATACTGTACAGGTATACGTTCAAACGGCAGATGACGGAAGTCACCCCCGCGATCCTGAAGATGAGGCCGTACATGTACCGTCTGTTGCCGTCGTTCACATTAACACCTCAGAACGTACAGAGCAAGAAGACCTCAGTGCTGTAATGGATGAATCGGTATTGAAGGAGTTTCTTGCAGAAGCGTGGCAGGTTCCTAAAGAAAAGATTTCGTTGGTGTGGGAGGGGGGAAGCAGAGAGAATGAGTCAAGATGAACAAAAAGATAGACAGTGGCTGAAAAAACTACTAAAAAAACCTGGAGTGGAAAAAGGGAAGTTTTCGTTTCAATATGTGATCATGCTCCTTTGCTTAGGGATAGGCTTCATGGTCGTTGGTAGCCTAATGGTAGAAAAAAATCCAATGGAGGAAAATGCGACGCCTGTTTTCAATGAAAATGAAGAAGAAGTAAAAGAGCAGCCGGCCTTTGGACAAAAGTCAGCAGGAGAACAAAATTCGATGGAGGATTACGAAATTCGTTATGAAAACCAATTGAAAGAAAGCTTAGAACAGATTGTCGGTCTTTCCGATGTAACGGTCATGATTAATTTGGCCGAAACAGAGCGGTATGTTTATGAAACGAATACTAGCACGAAACAACAAAATACAAACGAAACAGACAGAGAGGGTGGAACAAGGAAAGTAGATGATCTTTCTAGAGATGAACAAGTCGTTATCGTTCGTAATGGGGATAAAGAGGAACCAGTTCTTATTCGAAAAGAAAAGCCGCAAATTCGCGGAGTTCTTGTCGTGGCACAAGGAGTGGAGCAAGCACAAGTAAAAGCTTGGGTCGTTGAGGCAGTGAGCCGGGTACTGGACGTACCGGCACATCGTGTCTCCGTTATGCCTAAAAAAATGAAGGAGGAATCATGATGGTTTTAAAGAAGCAAACGGTTTGGCTGCTTACAATGCTCAGTTTAATTGTTGTCCTATCTGTTTATTACATGACAGCGCCTGAAGGCACCCCAGGTGAGGATGTGGCGTTTATTTCCGATGAAGAAATGACAGAAGAAATGGTTGAGGAAATGGGCGAGGTTGAGATGGAGGATGTGACAGTGAACATGGAGGAGACCTTAGAAGGTGTAGAAAATGACATGTCTGATGGAATGGTATCCAATATTGCAAGCAATGAAGTGTTTGCAACGATTCGAAATGAAATGCTAGTAGCGCGGGAGCGAATGGCGGAAGATTATACAAATATCATTGCCTCTCCTGATGCATCACCTGAATTGAAAAGTGAAGCACTCGATAAAAGCACTAAGCTTCAGCGTGTGGCCCAGCAGGAGGCAACCCTTGAAACATTAATTAAAGCGAAAGGATACGAGGATGTCCTCGTATTAGCCGAGGAGGAACAAGTGAGAATTATCGTTCAGGCTGCAGAATTAAACTCTGCACAAGCCAATGAAATCATGATCTTGGCAAGTGAACAGCTCGGTAGCGAAAAGCAAGTAGCTGTAGGCTACCATCCCGCAGGAAAAGAATAAAAATAAATGGGGTCAGTGCATTTTTGCACTGACCCCATTTGCTCGGAGCAAAAATGCACTGACCCCTCTTTTTACAAGCTAGGATGGACATGGTATAATACGGCATTGTTGTAATTCGTATGTGAGGAGAGATTTAAATGGAATGGAATGATTTGACAGAAGGTGCGAAAGCGGTTCTAGAGCAAACACGAAACATGAAAAACGACAATATTCAAATCGTTGAATTTGAGATTGGTTTTGAGCAAGAGTATGAAACGGGCGATGGAAGCTATACCGTATCCATTCAAGAGGAAGATTACGAAAACCTAAAACGTTACACCCAAGAAAATGAATATGGTGAAAAGTATCATATGGCTCGCAACAAAAATATCGTCAAAATCATCCTTTTGGAAAATGGGAAGATTCCTGATAATTTATCTGAGTATCCAGTGTTCCGCCAGTATAAAAAAGATGCCATTCTTAAAGACGATGAATTTGAGGTGGACGAAGCATAAGAAGAAACCTCCATTGCACCATGATAATGGAGGTTTTTTTCTCTCAATGACGAATAGATCGAAAGAACGGTCCTTATTGAATGAAAGAATTATGTTATAATTAAGAACTGAACTATGAGTGAAATGGGATTCACGCCCCCCCTTATCAGTTGCGTGGGAAGTGAACAAAGGAGAGTGTAACGAAAAATGAAAATTCAAGAAATTCGCGAATTGATTCGCGCTGTAGATCAATCAAGCTTAGATGAATTCAAGTTTGAACAAGATGGACTAAAACTTGTGTTAAAAAAGTACAAGGAAGCTGAAGCACAAGTTCAGCAAGTCGCTAATGCTGCTACTTCACAAAGTCAACCTACCGCTTCACCCCCATTAGCTCCACCTGTTCAGGAATCTGTTCAACCGACACCGGTAGAAACGCCAAAAGTTAGTGAGGCACCTAAAACAGAAGCAACCAATGTACATAAAATTACTTCTCCAATGGTTGGAACCTTTTATGCAGCTCCGTCACCTGATTCTGACCCTTATGTGAAAGTTGGGGATCAAGTAGATGAAGGGTCCGTTGTCTGCATTGTTGAAGCAATGAAACTGATGAACGAAATTGAGGCAGAAGTA
>NZ_ANNK01000068.1 GCF_000334155.1 Halalkalibacterium ligniniphilum
TACCATCCCGCAGGAAAAGAATAAAAATAAATGGGGTCAGTGCATTTTTGCACTGACCCCATTTGCTCGGAGCAAAAATGCACTGACCCCTCTTTTTACAAGCTAGGATGGACATGGTATAATACGGCATTGTTGTAATTCGTATGTGAGGAGAGATTTAAATGGAATGGAATGATTTGACAGAAGGTGCGAAAGCGGTTCTAGAGCAAACACGAAACATGAAAAACGACAATATTCAAATCGTTGAATTTGAGATTGGTTTTGAGCAAGAGTATGAAACGGGCGATGGAAGCTATACCGTATCCATTCAAGAGGAAGATTACGAAAACCTAAAACGTTACACCCAAGAAAATGAATATGGTGAAAAGTATCATATGGCTCGCAACAAAAATATCGTCAAAATCATCCTTTTGGAAAATGGGAAGATTCCTGATAATTTATCTGAGTATCCAGTGTTCCGCCAGTATAAAAAAGATGCCATTCTTAAAGACGATGAATTTGAGGTGGACGAAGCATAAGAAGAAACCTCCATTGCACCATGATAATGGAGGTTTTTTTCTCTCAATGACGAATAGATCGAAAGAACGGTCCTTATTGAATGAAAGAATTATGTTATAATTAAGAACTGAACTATGAGTGAAATGGGATTCACGCCCCCCCTTATCAGTTGCGTGGGAAGTGAACAAAGGAGAGTGTAACGAAAAATGAAAATTCAAGAAATTCGCGAATTGATTCGCGCTGTAGATCAATCAAGCTTAGATGAATTCAAGTTTGAACAAGATGGACTAAAACTTGTGTTAAAAAAGTACAAGGAAGCTGAAGCACAAGTTCAGCAAGTCGCTAATGCTGCTACTTCACAAAGTCAACCTACCGCTTCACCCCCATTAGCTCCACCTGTTCAGGAATCTGTTCAACCGACACCGGTAGAAACGCCAAAAGTTAGTGAGGCACCTAAAACAGAAGCAACCAATGTACATAAAATTACTTCTCCAATGGTTGGAACCTTTTATGCAGCTCCGTCACCTGATTCTGACCCTTATGTGAAAGTTGGGGATCAAGTAGATGAAGGGTCCGTTGTCTGCATTGTTGAAGCAATGAAACTGATGAACGAAATTGAGGCAGAAGTAAATGGAAAAATAGTTGAGATTCTAGTCGAGAATGGGGAGCTCGTAGAGTACGGTCAACCATTATTTGTCGTTGAGCCTCAAAAGTAGGGAGGGAAGAACGATGATAAAAAAGTTATTAATTGCGAACCGTGGGGAAATTGCTGTACGGATCATTCGAGCGTGTCGAGAGCTAGGCATTGAAACGGTTGCCGTTTATTCAGAAGCTGACAAAGACTCTCTGCATGTGAGGTTAGCAGATGAAGCGTATTGCATTGGACCAACCCCATCGCCAAAAAGTTACTTGAACTTTACAAACATTATGAGTGTGGCAACATTAACTGGTGTAGATGCGATTCATCCGGGGTATGGTTTTTTAGCAGAGAACGCTGATTTTGCTGAGATTTGTACGGCATGCAATATTACCTTTGTAGGACCTAGCCCTGAGGCGATTAATCGAATGGGAACAAAGGATGTAGCGCGTGAAACAATGAAAAAAGCAGGCGTGCCAATTGTGCCAGGCTCAGAAGGGATCATTGAAAACGCAGAAGAAGGATTAAAAATTGCTCAAGAGATTGGGTTCCCTGTAATTATTAAAGCAACGGCTGGCGGCGGTGGAAAAGGAATCCGTGTTGCTAGGAATGAAGAGGAGCTTAAAAAGGGGATTAATATTACTCAGCAGGAAGCTGCTACAGCATTTGGAAATCCAGGTGTTTACATTGAAAAATATATTGAAGATTTCCGCCATGTTGAAATTCAAGTGTTAGCTGACAACCATGGTAACGTGGTCCATCTCGGAGAGCGAGATTGCAGCATCCAACGTAGACTTCAAAAGCTTCTTGAAGAAACGCCGTCCCCGGCTATAACGGAGGAAAAAAGAGCAGAAATGGGCGAAGCAGCTGTTGCTGCAGCGAAGGCGGTAAATTATTCAGGAGCAGGCACCGTTGAGTTTATTTATGACCATAATAATGGCCAGTTTTATTTTATGGAAATGAATACACGAATTCAAGTTGAGCATCCTGTTACGGAGATGGTTACAGGTGTTGACCTCATCAAAGAACAAATCTATGTGGCAGCAGGCAAGCCGTTGTCAATGAAGCAGGAAGATATTACGTTTAATGGCTGGGCGATCGAATGCCGCATTAACGCAGAAACACCTGAGAAAAATTTTATGCCATCTCCTGGGAAAATTACAAACTATTTAGCGCCAGGTGGATTAGGCGTACGTGTTGATTCTGCGGCTTATCCAGGTTATACGATTTCACCTTTCTACGATTCAATGATTGCAAAAGTCATTACATACGGAGCGACACGTGAAGAAGCCATTGCACGTATGAAACGAGCGCTTGCTGAATTTGAAATTGAAGGTATTAATACGACGATTCCTTTCCATTTGAGATTGTTAAACCATGAAACATTTGTTTCAGGCGATTTCAATACGAAGTTCCTTGAGCAGCATGATGTTATGAGTGTTTCTCTAAAAAAGCAGTAATTCGCCATGGAGGTGTAGGGAATGAACGAAAACCACATTCTTGATTTAGAAGAACAAAAGAACGATCTTGGGAAAGTGGAAATTTCACCTGAAGTCATAGAGGTAATCGCTGGTATTGCAGCATCGGAAGTTGATGGTGTCGCAACAATGAGAGGGAATTTTGCTTCAGGTGTGGCAGAAAGGCTTGGGCGCAAAAATCACGGCAAAGGTGTAAAAGTTGATCTGAGTGAAGATGGGATCATCGTAGATGTCTCTGTTGTGGTTACTTATGGAGTATCGGTACCAGAGGTTGCAAAAAAAATCCAAACAAACATTAAGCAGGCTCTGCAAACGATGACAGCCATCGAACTTGAGAGCATTAACGTCCATGTCGTTGGCGTGCAGTTTGAAACACAAGAACCATCGGAAGAAGAGCAATTATAGCAATATAAAAGATACAATCTAAAACGAGGCTGACTCAATTAACATAGATCCTCTACTGCAAATGTTAGGATGTAGCGACAATATGTGCTATACAGTTAACGGCAAGGAGGATTCTAATGAGTGAGCCTCGTTTTTTAGCTTGCAAAGCATTTTCGGTTGGAAAGAAGCAAAAAGTCATGATAGATAAGGAAAGAATATTGTGAAAACGAAGATTGACCGAAATGTTTTCTGTGATTGT
>NZ_ANNK01000069.1 GCF_000334155.1 Halalkalibacterium ligniniphilum
ACGCAGAAACACCTGAGAAAAATTTTATGCCATCTCCTGGGAAAATTACAAACTATTTAGCGCCAGGTGGATTAGGCGTACGTGTTGATTCTGCGGCTTATCCAGGTTATACGATTTCACCTTTCTACGATTCAATGATTGCAAAAGTCATTACATACGGAGCGACACGTGAAGAAGCCATTGCACGTATGAAACGAGCGCTTGCTGAATTTGAAATTGAAGGTATTAATACGACGATTCCTTTCCATTTGAGATTGTTAAACCATGAAACATTTGTTTCAGGCGATTTCAATACGAAGTTCCTTGAGCAGCATGATGTTATGAGTGTTTCTCTAAAAAAGCAGTAATTCGCCATGGAGGTGTAGGGAATGAACGAAAACCACATTCTTGATTTAGAAGAACAAAAGAACGATCTTGGGAAAGTGGAAATTTCACCTGAAGTCATAGAGGTAATCGCTGGTATTGCAGCATCGGAAGTTGATGGTGTCGCAACAATGAGAGGGAATTTTGCTTCAGGTGTGGCAGAAAGGCTTGGGCGCAAAAATCACGGCAAAGGTGTAAAAGTTGATCTGAGTGAAGATGGGATCATCGTAGATGTCTCTGTTGTGGTTACTTATGGAGTATCGGTACCAGAGGTTGCAAAAAAAATCCAAACAAACATTAAGCAGGCTCTGCAAACGATGACAGCCATCGAACTTGAGAGCATTAACGTCCATGTCGTTGGCGTGCAGTTTGAAACACAAGAACCATCGGAAGAAGAGCAATTATAGCAATATAAAAGATACAATCTAAAACGAGGCTGACTCAATTAACATAGATCCTCTACTGCAAATGTTAGGATGTAGCGACAATATGTGCTATACAGTTAACGGCAAGGAGGATTCTAATGAGTGAGCCTCGTTTTTTAGCTTGCAAAGCATTTTCGGTTGGAAAGAAGCAAAAAGTCATGATAGATAAGGAAAGAATATTGTGAAAACGAAGATTGACCGAAATGTTTTCTGTGATTGTTCTGTTTCATTAGAGAATGTTATGCTATTATCAACATATTATAAGCATAGTTTCTAGAATAAAGGAGTAAACGTATGAATCGACGATTATCAAGATTACGGGCTGTACAAGCTCTATATCAAATGGATTTGACCGACACCGATAAGGATTCGGCTATCCAAAGTGTGTTAGAGGAGGAAGAAGAAAATAACCCATTTTTGGACGATCTTATCACTGGAACATTAGAGAAAAAAGCTGAGTTGGATCAGGTCATAACTTCCCATTTGCAAGGTTGGACGATAGACAGGATTGGCAATGTCGATCGAGCGATTCTTCGCATGGCATTATATGAATTGCAATATGTAAAAGACATTCCTTTAAGTGTATCATTCAATGAAGCGATTGAGCTTGCAAAAGCATTTGGTGGTGAAGAGGCTGGTCGTTTTGTAAACGGGATTTTATCGAAGGCTGTGGAGAAAATCAAGCTTGATAATCAAAAATAGAACGTTTCATGAGCGATTTCCCTTCCTAAAATGAAAAAAATAAGCCATAAAAAATCAGAAAACAAATAGAGGAGTGGAGAAGTGTGAGCGCAACATTGTTAAATGGAAAAAAGCTAGCTGAAAAAAAACGTGAAGAAATGAAGAAGGAAGTAAGCGCACTACGTGAAAAAGGGATCGTGCCTGGCTTAGCGGTGATTCTCGTTGGCGAAAATGCTGCTTCAAAAGTGTATGTGCGTTCGAAGCAAAAAGCCTGTGAAGAAATTGGTATTCATTCAACACTAACAGAAATGCCAGATACGATTTCTGAGCAAGAATTACTACAAGAAATTGACCGATTAAATAACGATGCCAGCATTGATGGAATCCTCGTACAATTACCACTGCCAGATCATATTTCTGAGCAAGCTGTGATTGAGCGTATCTCTCCTGCAAAGGACGTTGATGGCTTTCATCCAATCAATATTGGAAAGATGATGACAGGGGAAGACACCTTCTTACCTTGTACCCCATTTGGTGTCGTTGAAATGTTAAAGGAAGCGAACATCGAATTTGAAGGAAAGCACGTTGTTGTCATTGGTCGAAGCAATATCGTTGGAAAGCCTGTTGGACAACTGTTATTAAATGAAAATGCGACCGTTACGTACTGCCATTCGCGGACGAGAAATTTACCTGAAATCACAAAGCAAGGGGATATTCTTATTGTTGCGGTGGGGAAAGCGAATTTTGTTGGTGAAGAGCATGTGAAACCAGGTGCAGTCGTCGTTGATGTTGGCATTAACCGAGTTGATGGTAAGCTATGTGGCGATGTTGATTTTAACCAAGTTGAACCTGTTGCCTCTTATTTGACACCTGTACCAGGCGGAGTAGGGCCGATGACCATTACGATGCTCCTTCACAATACGATCCAATCAGCAAAGCAACGAGGCTAAGGAGTTTTTACATGTCAGTCGATCAGATTTTAACAGTGACTGAAGTAACAAGACATTTGAAAGGCGTTATTGAGCATGATGAGCTTCTCCAGGATGTTTGGATTCGTGGAGAGCTGTCGAATTTTAAACTGCATAGCCGTGGACATATGTATTTTACGATAAAAGATGAAAACTCACGCATGCAAGCAGTGATGTTTGCTGGAAATAATCGTTTTTTGCGCTTTAAACCAGATAATGGAATGAACGTCTTAGTCCGTGGCGAAGTGAATGTGTATGAACCGTTTGGACAGTATCAATTTTATGCAAAAGAAATGCAGCCAGATGGAATCGGAAGCTTGTATTTGGCTTATGAAGAGTTAAAAGAACGACTTGAGAAAGAAGGGCTTTTTCGTGAAGAGGTGAAAAAGCCAATTCCTTCTATATCAATGAACATTGCAATTGTTACTTCGCCAACAGGGGCAGCGATTCGCGATATGGTAACAACGATTAAGCGTCGCTTTCCAGTTGCCCGCATTACACTCCTCCCTGTTCTCGTTCAAGGAAGTGAAGCACCTGCTTCGATTGCAAGAGCGATAGAACAGGCGAATTTAGCGAATGTGTTTGATGTCATAATCGTCGGTCGTGGTGGTGGTTCCATTGAAGAGCTTTGGGCATTTAATGAGGAAATTGTAGCCCGAGCCATTTATCGCTCAACCATCCCTGTTATTTCTGCGGTTGGGCATGAAACAGATTATACAATTGCTGATTTTGTTGCTGACTTACGAGCAGCAACGCCAACAGGGGCTGCTGAATTAGCTGTTCCTGACATGGTAGAATTAATCCAGCGTATTGACGGGCTTGTCCACCGTATGAGGCGAGCAGTTGTTGAACGTGCTACAAGTGAGAAGCACCGCCTAGAACGGCTGCAAAAATCATACGCCTTTCGCTATCCCGAACAGCTGATTCGGCAAAAGGAGCAGGAATTTGATCAGGTGTTCGAGCGACTTAAGGGACATCTGGTAACACGTCTAGCGGATGAAAAAGCTCGTTTGATGCAAATAGATAAAGATTTAGCTCGGTGCCACCCTTCTTCTCGAACGAAGGATGCGCAAATAGAGGTTGAGCGATTAACGCTAGCGTTAAAACGGAACATGCAGCAACAGCTGCAATTTAAGCAACAGCAATTTAATCAATGCATTGCTGGATTAAATTTATTAAGCCCTCTCCGTGTCATGGAGCGGGGATATAGTCTTGCTTATAATCAAGAGAACAAGCTGATTAAATCGACGCAGCAAGCTACTGTCGGAACAAGGATTGATTTGCAGGTTATAGATGGGATGATTGCCTGTGAAGTAAAATCGATTAAGCCAAAAAACGATGAATAAAGGAATGGCAAAGTCGAACGTTCTGAACGACGAGAAAGCGGGGGAAAAGCAGTGTCAGAAACAAAGCAAAAATGGACATTTGAAGAAGCCATGAAGCAACTCGAAGAAGTCGTTGAAAAATTAGAAGAAGGGGATGTCCCTTTAGAAGAAGCGATTTCAATGTTTCAAGAAGGGATGGCTTTGTCAAAAATTTGCCATGAGAAACTAGAAACGGTTGAGAAGCAAATGGATCGAATTCTACATGAAGATGGGGAAATTGAGGAAACGACGTTTCAGGAGGAAGAGCAATCGTGAATGAATGGTTACATTCCTTTATGCTAGAAAAAAAACAATGGGTTGACGAGGTGCTTCCGAGCCATATTGCAAAGCTTCAAGCTCCCGATACATTAAAGGAAGCCATGATATACTCGTTAAACGCAGGTGGAAAAAGAATTCGTCCAGCTCTCCTGCTCGCTACCATAGAAAGCTTTGGTCAGGATGTACGAAGAGGGATTGATCTAGCTTGTGCGATTGAAATGATCCACACCTACTCTTTAATTCATGACGATTTGCCATCGATGGACAATGATGACTTACGAAGAGGAAAACCAACCAATCATAAAGTGTATGGTGTTGCGAATGCCATTTTAGCAGGAGATGCTTTGCTAACGTATAGCTTTGAGCTTGTTGCAAAAATGGACGTTGATAGCTTATCAGCCGAGCAGAAGCTGAAATTGATTGAGGGCTTGGCGAAAGCTGCAGGACCTGAAGGAATGGTAGGAGGTCAGGTGGCGGACATTGAAGGAGAGAACAAAAGACTGTCTGTCGAAGAGCTTGAGTACATCCATCATCATAAAACAGGTGATCTCCTTGCATTTTCTGTTGTCGCTGGAGCCATTCTTTCGGGGGCTGAGAAAGAGGAAATAAGGTCCTTGCATTCATTTGCCAAAGAGCTAGGCCTTTTATTTCAAATAAAGGATGACATTCTTGATGTTGAAGGGGACGCAGAGGTTATTGGAAAGCCGATAGGAAGCGATACTGAGAACAATAAGAGTACATATCCAAGTATTTTAACGCTTGAAGGTGCGAAAGAAAAATTATTGGTTCATACAAAACGGGCAAAAGAATATTTATTTTCCGTAAAGATGAATCATACACTATTAGAAGGACTAACTGATTATGTGATAAACCGTGATCATTAAGGATTATTTTTTCTATAAAAGGGGGGGGCGGAGCTTCAGTTCAAGTTGATAAAACAATGAAGCCCTCCCGCTCGCATCATCTTAATTGAAAGGATCCAGTGCATGACCTGACATGTGTGAAGAGCGATCCGCTCATGCTAGTTTCTAGATATGGGTTATGAATTGAGGTTCCCAGATGCCCATGTTATAATGGGCTTTATGTTGGAGTAGTCAGTATTCTAGTCAGTTCTCCACTCTTGAAGGCGGGGCTAAAATCCGCCCAAGGGAACATCGATGAAGCTCCTTGTATTTGCTTGAGACGCCAAGCTTTGGGTTTTTGCCAGGAGAAAAATAAGGAGGGCGGAACCACAAAGGCATGTGGGCGATGACCCTTTTGCTGGGAGGCCATTTGTTCTGAGCATGTAAACCAACACATGACCTCATAGCAAAGGGTAGAAGGTGTCGAAGAGATAGATGAAAACGTTAGGTAAATCAATAAATTGGAGTCTGAGTATTGCCGTTATCACGCTCGTGTTAGCGGCTATTTTTTCAATTGGATCAACGTTTTTGCAAAGTGGAGCCACATGGACCGTTGGGATGTTTATTGTATTTCTAATTGTCCTTTTTAGGATCTTCTTTGATATAATGGGAGTGGCTGCAATCGTAGCAGCGCTAACATTTACGAGAAGGCTTTAGGCAAGCCCAATCGTTTATCAAGTTGGTCGTTTTTTATATAATTTAGAAGAATAAAAGCACTGGAAAAAGCAAAAAAAGAATAAAAAATTTCGAAAGTGAGGGTACTTCATGTATTTAGAGAAGCTAAAAGACCCGAGCATCCTTAAAACGTATACAACAAACCAATTGGAGCATATAGCAGAAGAGGTGCGGCAATTTCTTATTGAAAAGCTTGCTGCAACAGGGGGACATCTTGGTCCCAACCTTGGTGTTGTTGAGCTGACACTTGCTCTTCATTATTTATTTGATAGTCCAAAAGACAAATTGATTTGGGACGTTGGTCATCAAGCATACGTTCATAAAATCATAACGGGGCGAGCGGATCAATTTGATAAATTGAGACAGTATAAAGGTCTATGCGGATTTCCGAAACGTAATGAAAGTGAGCATGATGTTTGGGAAACGGGACACAGCTCAACGTCCCTATCTGCTGCAATGGGTATGGCGACAGCTCGGGACTTGAAAGGAACGGACGAGAATGTCATTGCCATTATCGGGGATGGTGCCTTAACTGGTGGTATGGCCTTAGAAGCACTAAACCATATTGGCCATGAACAAAAGGATTTAATTGTTGTGTTAAATGACAATGAAATGTCCATTGCACCAAATGTTGGTGCGCTTCATAACGTTTTGGGGCGACTTCGTACAGCTGGAAAGTATCAAAAAGCGAAAGAAGAGCTTGAAATGTTAATTAAAAAAATTCCTGCTTTTGGTGGCAAGCTTGCTTCTACCGCAGAGCGGGTAAAAGATAGCCTTAAATATCTTTTGGTTTCAGGTATCTTTTTTGAGGAAATGGGCTTTACGTATTTAGGTCCTGTTGATGGACATGACCTCAATGATTTAATGGAGAACTTAAAATACGCCAAAAAGACAAAAGGTCCTGTTCTGATTCATGTTTTAACGAAAAAAGGGAAGGGCTATGCTCCTGCTGAGAATGATGAAAAAGGGACTTGGCATGGGGTTGGTCATTATAAAATTGAGTCTGGCGAAATTGTTAAAAAGCCAGCTCCACCAAGCTATAGTGGTGTTTTTGCGGAAACCTTGAAAACAATTGCACGAGAAGATAAGCGAATTGTTGCCTTGACTGCCGCAATGCCTGGTGGAACAAAATTGGATCAATTCGCCAAAGAATTCCCAGATCGTATGTTTGATGTCGGGATTGCTGAACAGCATGCAACGACGATGGCAGGAGGACTCGCTACTCAAGGTTTGAAGCCTGTTTTTGCTGTATACTCTACTTTCTTACAGCGTGGATATGACCAAGTTGTTCATGATATTTGCCGTCAAAACTTAAATGTATTTTTTGCGATCGACCGTGCAGGGCTTGTCGGCGCTGATGGGGAAACGCATCAAGGAGTATTTGATATTGCATATTTACGTCATTTGCCAAATATGAAAATTTTAATGCCAAAGGACGAAAATGAACTTCAGCATATGATCTATACAGCGATTCAATATGATGATGGGCCAATTGCTGTTCGCTACCCTCGTGGAAATGGTTATGGTATTAAAATGGATGACGAATTAAAAGAAATCCCGATTGGTTCATGGGAAGTACTCCAAGAAGGAAACGACGCCTGTATTCTAACGTTCGGGACAATGCTTCCAGTCGCGGAAGAAGCGATTGCTAACCTTGCTGCTCAAGGTTTTTCGATTCGACTTGTGAATGCTCGCTCGGTTAAGCCTTTAGATGAGGAGCTTCTTCACGAAATAGCTGGTAAAGGATACCCAATCCTCACCGTAGAGGAAACAGCGATTCAAGGAAGCTTTGGTAGTGCCGTACTAGAATTTTTCCATGATCACGGTTACCACAATATAACGGTGAAACGAATGGGTATTCCAGATAAATTCATTGAACATGGAAGTGTTTCGCAGCTTTTGGAGGAAATCGGTTTAACGTCTGTGAATGTAGCGGATCAAATGATGACCATGCTTCCTAGAAAAAAACAAAGGGCGTAACGAATGGGAAAAAAAGAACGTGTGGATGTTTTATTAGTCGAGCGTGGCTTAAGTGAAACGAGGGAAAAGGCAAAGCGTTCGATTATGGCAGGTCTTGTGTATACGGATCAAGAACGGATTGACAAGCCTGGATTGAAAGTGGATCGAGACATTCCCCTTTCAGTAAAAGGAGAAGTGCTTCCTTTTGTTAGTCGCGGGGGATTAAAGCTTGTTAAAGCCATTGATGCATTTGAACTGTCTCTCAAAGACAGAATCGTCCTTGACATTGGCGCATCAACAGGTGGTTTTACCGATTGTTCATTACAGAACGGGGCAAAGACGGTCTATGCGCTTGATGTTGGCTACAATCAATTGGCATGGAAGCTCCGGCAAGATGAGCGAGTTGTTGTCATGGAACGAACGAACTTTCGTTATGTGAAGCCAGAAGACCTTGTAAGAGGCTTGCCAAACTTTGCAACGATTGATGTCTCTTTTATTTCTTTAAAGCTCATTTTGCCGGTTTTAAAAACGATGCTGCTTCAGGATAGCGAGGTTATTGCATTAGTAAAGCCACAATTTGAAGCAGGTCGAGAGCAGGTTGGAAAAAAGGGAATTGTTCGAGATACAAAGGTGCATGAACAAGTGCTGCAACGGATAGCCGAATTTTCTATACAAGAAGGATATACAGTTGGTGGGATGGATTTTTCACCAATAAAAGGTGGAGAAGGGAATATCGAATTTCTCCTTTACCTTCGTTGGGGAGATACCTTACTTAAACCAGCCCTTCAAATGGACGAGCTGCCCTTCAAGGTGAAAGAGGTTGTGGCAAATGCCCACCAACAGTTGAAGCCAGGAGAGGAAAAGAAGGTGTGATGGCCTTCTTTTTCTTTATATTGTAAGTCTCTAGCTTAACGAAAGCCGATTACTCTTTCACTTAAAGTCAAATAAACTCAATAACGGCAAGTGAAAGAGCTCCAGCCTTTTTCCAAATTAAAATGTTATAAGTAATTGTTGTCTTGTATAAAAAATAAGTGGATAATGAATAAAACGAAAACGTTAAAGGAATTAGGTGGTACGATGAATAAAGGGCAACGTCATATAAAAATTCGAGAAATTATTGCCAACAACGAAGTGGAAACACAAGATGAATTAGTTGAACGCTTAAAGAATGCTGGCTACAACGTGACCCAAGCAACAGTTTCAAGAGACATTAAGGAACTACATCTTGTAAAAGTACCGATGCTTGATGGACGCTACAAATATAGTTTGCCAGCGGATCAACGCTTTAATCCATTACAGAAACTAAAACGCGCACTGGTGGACAGCTTTGTGAGCATTGATCGCTCAGACAATCTTATTGTCATGAAAACCCTTCCTGGTAACGCAAATGCAGTGGCTGCTCTGATTGATAATCTTGACTGGCCAGAGATTATGGGAACGGTTTCTGGGGATGATACCATGCTAATCATCTGTAAAAGTAAGGATGATGGCCCAATCGTAACTGATCGATTTTTAGAGATGCTATAGAGGTGTGATGTCAATGCTTGTTGAGCTAACGATAAAAAACTTTGCAATCATTGAAGAACTCACGATTCCGTTTGAGAAGGGGTTAACCGTATTAACAGGTGAAACGGGAGCAGGGAAATCCATTATTATTGATGCGATCGGATTGTTGCTTGGTGGACGTGGCTCGTCTGAATTTGTACGCTATGGTGAAAATCGGGCAGAAATTGAAGGGTTGTTTATTTTGGATGATGACCATCCTGTTTTAAAAAAAATGGAGGATCTAGGTATTGATGCGAACGATAATATGATTGTCGTTCGCCGAGATATGACATCAAACGGGAAAAGTATTTGCCGAGTGAACGGGAAATTAGTGACGTTAGGTATTTTGCGTGAAATCGGTCAAACCCTTGTAGATATTCATGGACAGCACGAACACCAGGCATTAATGCAGCCTGAGCAACATCTTTCAATGCTCGATAGCTATGCGAAAAATGAGCTTCTACCCACGTTGATGGAATACAAACAGCTTTTTACTGCGTATCAAGAGCTTCAAAAACAATGGCGCCAGCTAACTGAAAATGAGCAGGAGATGGCGCAACGCGTTGATTTATTGCAATATCAGCTCAATGAAATTGAAGCGGCAAAATTAGAACCAGAAGAAGATGTTCGTTTGACAGATGAGCGCTACAAGCTTGCCAACAGTGAGAAGCTGTTTAAAGCCCTTCAGGATGGTTACAATAACTTATACGGTGAAGGTCGCGGCCTTGATTGGGTAATGAATGCCATGTCTCATTTAGAAGAAGCGAAGGCCTATGATAAAGAGCTTGAAGATCTTCATGAGTCGATCAGTAACAGCTACTACCTACTTGAAGAGGCTGCTTTTTCTTTACGGGATCGGTTTGAGCAATTAGAGTTTGACCCAAATCGCTTAGAAATGGTTGAAGGACGATTAAACGAAATTCAACGCCTTAAACGAAAGTATGGAGAAACCGTTGAAGATATTCTTGAATATGCTTCAAAAATTGAAGAAGAGCTCGACTCCCTCATTCATAAAGACGATCGCATTCATGAGCTAGAAAAAAAGCTTGAGGCGATTCGATTAGATTTAGCTGTAGAAGCGAAGGCTTTAAGTGAGATTCGTAAACAAGCAGCATTGGCATTAACGGAATCTATCCATGAGCAGCTCGCCGCTTTGTATATGGAAAAAACGACCTTTGAGGTTCGCATTACACAAAGGGACTCGGAGCCCCAAATGAGAGGGAATGGTCAATCCTATCGTGAAAATGGAGTCGATGATGTTGAATTTTATTTATCCACCAACATAGGGGAGCCCTTGAAGCCTTTGGCGAAAGTTGCATCTGGAGGAGAAATCTCTCGTATCATGCTTGCCTTAAAATCAATTTTCTTTAATCATCAAGGGGTTACCTCTGTCATTTTTGATGAGGTTGATACAGGTGTAAGTGGGCGAGTGGCACAAGCAATCGCTGAAAAAATTCATGCGATTTCAATCGGATCACAAGTATTATGCATTTCTCATTTACCTCAAGTTGCCGCGATGGCTGATACCCATTTGTACATTTCTAAAAATGAAACAGACGAACGAGTAACAACAAAGGTCACCCCCTTGACGAAGGAAGCCAAGGTCGATGAGATTGCCCGGATGATTTCAGGTGTTGAGGTGACCGCGTTGACAAAACAACACGCAAAAGAGCTATTGCAGCTTGCAGAGCAAAATAAATGATACCATGAAAAGCTAGCCATTATAGGTTAGCTTTTTTCTTATGACCTTGGTTATAAATGTTCGTGCCTAAGGCAACATTAGTAATACAGCCAATATGGAGGTGTGGGCTAGGAGCTAGGAGAGTGAAGTGAGTGAGAGGCGAAACATTACGTAAATTGGTAGGTGGGTTTCTGCTTGTATTTTTGCTGTGCATAGGAATGTCAAATCCGTTGAAAGAATGGCTCCTCATACCAACCACATTAACGATTTTTGAGGGACAAGAAACGGATTTATATACAGTCTCGAAATCCTTTGGTGAAGCAATCACGGTTTCAACATCTGACCCGACTCTGAAGGTAACATCAGAAGCCACAGAGGATCAAGAGGTGAAAGGAACGGTCTTTGCAAAAGAACAAGGGGAGCAAGACATGAGTCTAAAAGTTGCAGGACTTCCTGTAAAACAGGTAAAGGTGAATATCCTTCCGAAGATTGAAATCGTCCCTGGGGGTCAATCAATCGGAGTAAAATTAAATACAGAAGGTGTACTCGTCGTCGGACATCACCTGATTGATACGAAAGACGGCAAAGCATCACCTGGTGAGCTTGCCAATATTCAAGTTGGTGATATGATTACAAGCATGGATGGTAAGTCAATTCAAAAAATGAATGAAGTTGCAGAGCTTGTTCAAACAGCAGGCAAAGAAAAAAGAGCGATAAAAATGGAAATCATACGGGACAAACAAACACTTAAACGTGAATTAACTCCCATTAAAAGTCAAGGTGAAAATACGTACCGAATGGGATTATATATCCGTGACTCTGCTGCAGGAGTCGGTACATTGACCTTCTATGATCCAATATCAAAAAAATATGGAGCATTAGGGCATGTCATCTCTGATGTTGATACGAAGAAGCCAATTGTCGTTCATGATGGACAGATCATCGGGTCATCGGTAACGTCGATTGAAAAAGGTAGCAATGGTGATCCTGGTGAAAAATTAGCAAGCTTTTCAGAAGAACGTCATGTTTTAGGGAACATTGAAAAAAACAGCGCTTTTGGCATCTTCGGTACGTTAACGGATGGAACGCTGAAAAACAATGTAATAGATAAGCAATTACCCATTACCCTTTCTACAGATGTAAAAGAAGGTCCAGCTAAAATTTTAACAGTTGTCGAAGGGGAAGAAGTGCAAGAGTTTGATATTGAAATTGTTAGCTCTGTTCCACAAAAGCAACCAGCAACAAAAGGTCTTGTCATTAAAGTAACCGATCCAAAGCTTTTACAAACAACCGGTGGAATTGTCCAAGGAATGAGTGGAAGTCCGATTATTCAGGACGGCAAATTGGTCGGAGCTGTTACTCATGTATTTGTAAATGACCCTACAAGTGGATATGGTTGTCACATTAGTTGGATGCTTGAAGAAGCAGGCATTGATTATCAAGGAAAAGAAGCCAAAGCGAGTTAACACCGCTTGGCTTCTTTTTGTTACCATCTATGTAAATTTATCAATCGATTCCAGTCTTTCTAGAAAAACATGATAAAATAAAATGAATGAGTAAATCCGTTTTACAGCTTTCGACAGAAAGTGTTGTCAAATGACGAATACACTCGAAAATAGGAGCATTAATTAGATATTTAAAGAAAATGTAGGAAAAAATAATTAATTTTTAAAAATGAGAGGATATTTTTAGTTGTTGTCGAATTCGTTAAAGGAGTAAAAACTTATCTAGGAAGTTAAGGAGGTCTTTTTGTGCAAAAAGTCAAAGTATGCGTAACAGACGATAATCGAGAATTAGTAAATTTATTAAATGAGTACATTTCGGCTCAAGACGATATGGAGGTTGTAGGCGTTGCCTACAATGGTCAAGAGTGCCTAACTTTGGTTGAAAATAAAGAGCCTGATGTATTAATTTTAGATATAATTATGCCTCATTTAGACGGGTTAGCTGTGTTGGAAAAGCTTTCACAAATGAATTTAAAAACGAAACCAAATATCATTATGTTAACGGCATTCGGTCAAGAAGAAGTGACGAAAAAAGCGGTTGATTTAGGAGCATCTTATTATGTACTCAAGCCATTTGATATGGAAGTACTCATAAATAATATCCGTGATGTGAGTGGACAAAAACGTTCTTTTATTCAACAATCGTCTTCATCTTTTATGTTTTCTCAGCCAACGAAAACAAGTTCAAATACCTTTAATCTTGACGCAAGTATTACGAATATCATTCATGAAATTGGTGTCCCTGCACATATTAAAGGTTACATGTATTTACGCGAAGCGATTACGATGGTATACAATGATATCGAGTTGCTAGGCTCGATTACAAAAGTACTCTATCCAGATATTGCGAAAAAATTTAACACAACATCAAGCAGGGTAGAACGGGCGATTCGTCATGCCATTGAAGTGGCATGGAGCCGTGGAAACATTGATTCCATCTCAAGCTTGTTTGGTTATACAGTAAGTGTTTCAAAAGCAAAGCCGACGAATTCAGAGTTCATCGCAATGGTTGCTGACAAGCTTAGAATTGAGCATAAAGTCAGTTGAAAGGGTAAGAATCAATAAAAATGAACCGCACATTCTCTTTAAAGAGAAGGGCGGTTTTTTGTATGCTTTGAAACGTGAAATGCATAGGAAAGCAAAGGAATATTATGGGAGTTACTCTCATGCTAAAATCCGATCAAACGGTTCATACTAGAAAAAAACACCGTAGAAAGGGTTAGTCGCATGAGTCGATGGATTAAAGGAGTCGCCTATCAGCATGACAAAACGAAACAACTGCTTTTAACCATTCCCAAACGAGCGATTGCCATTGTGCGACACGCAGATATCGATTCACTTGCTGTGGAAGGATTGCTCAATCGAAAAGTAAAGGCTGTCATTAATTTTGAGCCATCCATGTCTGGTCTTTACCGCCATGATCATGTGCAAAAGCTTCTTGATGCAAACATTCCCGTCTTTGATGTGAAAAAAAGTCACTTAAAAAATATCGCAGACTTGAATGGGAGCAGAGTTGAGATTGAGCAGGATTCATCCTTATTTCTTGTATCGAACCAAACCCGTTCTTACGTTGCAAGCCTCATTCCGTACAACGAACAGACGGTTACAAAAATAAATGTTTGTGCCGATCACCAGTTTCCGCAAACTTTTGAAGCGTTTTTCCAAAATACCATTGCCTATGCTCAAAAAGAGCTGTCGTTTTTTACAAAAAAGCCGATAATTCCGAAGATGTTTCAGCATCTTGCAGAAAAAGACATTGTGATTGTTGCAAGGAGCGTTGGATATGAAGAGGATATAAGGGCGCTCCGGTCTTGGCTTAAAAGAAAATCCTTAATTAAAATAGCCGTTGATGGTGCAGCAGATGGATTGATGAGACAGCGTATCAAACCAGACTTGATTGTTGGCGACATGGATTCAGTTAGTGAAAAAACATTGCAGCAAGTATCGAACCGTCTCGTCCATCAATATCTTAATGGTTATGCCCCTGGAGCGGAACGCTTGCAAGGGCTAGGGCTAGAAGGAGAGTGTTTTTCTTTTGTCGGAACGAGTGAAGATGTGGCGATACATTTGGCGTATTGGGCTGGAGCAAGGCATTTATATTTAATTGGATGCCGGTCAGGATTTAATGAGTTTTTAGAAAAGGGACGGGCAGGTATGGGCTCAAGCTTTCTTTGTCGCATGCAAGCAGGGGCGAGGGTAACAGATGTTAAAGGAATTCATCGGATGGTTGGAACGAATGAGACTTTACCGATTTGGAGCTTTTCGATTCCCTTGCTCGTGTCCTTAGGCATGATTGTGAGCCATCCTAGAGTGGAGCTTGTTGCCCATTTAATGTGGAATTGGTTGAAAGGAGGAGTTGTTCGTTGAAACGTTATGTTCCAATCCTTATGGTTAGTCTAGCTTCCCTTTTTTTGGGGTTTTTAAGTGGACTTAGCCTAGACAAAACATGGCTTTCCAATGAACTGTATGGACATATCTATGAGCTGGAAACAGAAAATGAACAACTCCAGCTAGAACAGCAAGGGTGGGTAACATACGTAAATGAAGAACTGGCATCGTATGAGCTTTTTTTAGATACAAATCACCAGCAGTGGCTACCATTAGCGGTGATGCTAAAACGTGCTGGCTTGGAGGTAAAGCCGCTTTTAACTACGACAGATCCTTTTGAGAAAAAGGGCATTCTCATTACACTAGGTGAGGAAAAGAACACGAGTCACATGCTCACCCTTTCATTAGATGAGATTCCAAAGGCTTCAAAGGATTTTCAGGAACTGTATGTCTCCTTATTAAAAATGAAAAAGGGTGATTCAGGTGAGTGATGTCTCTGTGGTCATACCAGCTTTTAATGAAGAAGCTAGACTGAAAAAAACGATAACTGCAGTACGAACAATTCCTCAAGTGAAAGAAGTCATTGTCGTTGATGATGGTAGCTGTGATAAAACAAAGGATATCGCTTATGAATTAGGAGATCGAACCATTGTCTTTTCAACAAACAAGGGAAAAGGACATGCCCTTCAGGCAGGGTGGCGTACGGCGAAAGGGGAGTACATCCTTTGCCTTGATGCAGACTTAGCTGAAAGTGCTGCTGAAGCCTTTCGCCTTATCGTCCCTCTGCAAGAGGCAGAGGTAGATGGGACGATTTCTAACATTCCTGCTGGAAGAAAAAAGGGATTTGGTCTTGTGAAAAGAAGAGCACAGACTGTTATTTACCGAGAAACAGGTATTTACCTCCACGCCCCTTTGTCAGGTCAACGTGCTTTTCATCGGCGCTGGCTGCAGCTGTTACTTTCAGAGCACTATGAAGGATTTGGCATTGAAACCAAAATGACCTTAGACATGTTAAAAGCTGGGGCAGTCCTAAAAGAAGTTGACACAAACATGAGTCACCGTGAAACAGGAAAAAATCTGCAAGGCTTCCTACATCGTTTTAAACAATGGCGCGAGATTGAAAAATCGCTACGGGGGTTAAGACATTGATTTTCGTCATTTTTACAACTGGCCTCATTGCGTATTTAAGCATGATTTCCTTTCAACAAATTGGTTGGAATACAAAAAATTTTGAAGGAAATTGGATTCCTTTTAGCTTGGGAGTCGTCATTTTATATGGATATTTAGTCCTTTCGGTTTTTTCTCCTGTATACAGCCCTGTTTTTTCGAAAATGTCAATGGCCTACGTCATTGGAATTTGGTTTCTTGGATTGCTTGATGATGTGTTAGGAAAACCGTCTCCAAAAGGTATAAAAGGCCATCTTTTTCATTTTCTGAAACAAAAGCAGCTAACAACTGGATTAATAAAAGCACTAGGAACACTGAGTTTCGCAGGTATGTTCTTATACTATCTTAAGCCGATATCCTTTGGACAAGGGATTCGATATGGTTTTTTACTTATCCTTATCCCCCATGTCATGAATTTAGTGGATACAAGGCCTTTACGTGTATGGAAAGTGACAGTGGCCACAGGGGCAGTGTTGTTTCCACTACTGCTACAAATGCCTTTTTCCGTTCTTCTCTATGTTGTCACGATCCTCTACCTTTTGTTTGTGATCGAAGGACATAAAAAAGCAATGCTTGGCGATAATGGGGCAACCATTATCGGTGCCATTCTTGCACTATTAATGGTTTTTCACTTAACTTCGTTTCAACAATGGATCATGATTTTACTCTTTGCCTTCCTTACCTTTTTGGCTGAATGGTTCTCTTTTTCAACATGGATCGATCAACAACCGTTTTTACGTTTTCTGGATCGAATCGGTCTTTCTGCTCATGATTAAAAAATATGCAAAACAGACAGCCCAAAGTTGAATTTGAGGCTGTCTGTTTGGTTATGTTTGTTCCTTTTGTTCAGGCTTTTTTCTAAATTTAGGCGCAATCTTCCCATTTTTACGATCACGGTAAAAAATAAACCCTCCAATAAAACTAAACCCCGCAAGAAAGAAGATAATCCCTGCAATAAATTGAAGGGCCAAGGATGGGTAAGGGAATAACAAAATTTGAAAAATGGTGTCTCTCATTAGCTTAATTCCGTATCCAGCAATAATTGCTGGAATCACGAGGACCATCAAGGCGACAAAACGTGCCATCGGCATTCCTCTTTTCTTTATACTAAGTTCAACCTCTATTTTAACGAAAAAACAACGAAGTGTTCAAGTTCCTGGTTGCAACTTTGTGACAATTACGTAATAGTTAAAATGAATCGTATAGTGAAAAGAGGGGTGAGAAGATGAAGCGCGTCATGATCCTTGGTGCCGGTCGTGGAGGAACAGCATTGTTACAAATGTTAATGGAAACAGAAAGCTTTGAGGTCGTTGCGATGATTGATTTGAATGAACGAGCACCGGGGATGTTGCTAGCAAATGAGCTAGGAATTACAACAGGGTCTGATTGGCGCTCTTTTTTAACGGCTGACATTGATGTCATTATTGAAGCAACAGGTCAACAAGCGTTAGCAGAAGACGTTCGCCGGCAAGTGGGGGCAAATGTTGCTGTTGTGCCAAGTCAAATTGCCAACCTTATGTTCTCCCTTACGAAAGAAAAACAAACGCTTATCCAACAGATGAAGCAGCACGTTTCATTGCAGGAGACGATCTTAGATTCGACCCATGATGGCATGATTGCCATTGATAAAAATGGAAAGGTGCTCCTTTTTAATCGAGCGGCGGAGCAAATGTCAGAGATTCGAGCCGCGGAAGCAATTGGGAAACATATTCAAGATGTTCTCCCATCAAGCCAATTGACTCGTGTTCTCAAAACAGGAAAGGAAGAGTTAAATCAAACACAGGTTCTAGAGAATGGATTAAGCATTGTTACGACCCGTGTACCTTTATTTGATGGAAATACATGCATCGGCGCTGTTGCGGTTTTTAAAGATGTAACGGAAATTGTTAATATGGCGGAGCAAGTGACCAATTTAAAAAGCATCCAAACAATGCTTGAGGCGATTATTCAATCATCCGATGATGCCATTTCAGTTGTTGATGAGCAAGGGAAGGGCTTAATGATTAATCCCGCCTATACAAGGTTAACTGGACTTGCAAAAGAGCAGGTCATTGGACAGCCGGCGACAGCGGATATTTCCGAAGGAGAAAGCATGCACATGCACGTTCTGCAGACAAAAAAGCCTGTGCGCGGTGTTCGCTTAAAAGTAGGACCGAGAAAGCGTGATGTGGTTGTCAATGTTGCGCCAGTGATTGTGGATGGACATCTTAAAGGGAGTGTCGGTGTCATTCACGATATGTCGGAAATTAAAGCGTTGACAGAGGAGCTTGAAAAAGCAAAACAACTTATTCGAACCCTTGAGGCCAAATACTCATTTGAGGATATCATTGGGCAGTCAAATCAATTAAGAGTTGCCATTAAGCAGGCAAAGCTGGCAGCATCAACACCAGCTACAATACTGCTCCGGGGAGAATCAGGCACCGGTAAAGAATTGTTTGCCCACGCGATACATAATGCAAGTGAACGAAAATACAACAAGTTTGTACGGGTCAACTGTGCGGCTCTGTCCGAAACGTTACTTGAAAGCGAACTTTTCGGTTACGAAGAAGGTGCGTTTTCAGGAGCGAAGCGTGGCGGCAAACGAGGCCTTTTTGAGGAAGCGCACCAAGGAAGTATTTTTCTCGATGAAATCGGGGAGCTTTCAAGCAGCACGCAAGCAAAGCTTTTACGAGTTTTACAAGAGCAGGAAATTGTTCGTGTTGGTGGGACGAAGGCGATTCCGATTAATGTTCGAGTGATTGCAGCGACCAATGTAAACATTGAGAAGGGAATTCAAGAAAAGACTTTTCGTGAAGATTTGTTTTACAGGCTGAACAAAATGCCGATCTACATCCCTGCTTTAAGAGAACGGAAAGAAGATTTACCCCTTTTGATTGGCTATCTGTTACAAAAGTTAAACCTGGATTACGGACGAAATGTAGAGGACGTGAGTGAAGAAGCACTCGAGTATTTAAGGCAATACGATTGGCCTGGAAATGTTCGGGAGCTGGAGAACGTGCTAGCACGAGCAATGATTTATATGCCTTACCATGCTGTACTTCTTGAGGTAAGTGATCTGCCATCACTCGGTCATCAACCGTCCGTGTCAACACATCTTTTAAATCATGTAGCCGAGGAAGTAGAGGAACAATCGCTTAAAAGGATTTTGGAGCAATTTGAGAAGAAAGTGTTGCTGGAGACCATTAAATTGTGTGAAGGGAACAAAACAGAGGCGGCAAAGCGATTAAACATTTCGATCCGAAATCTGTATTACAAGCTCGATAAATATGGAATTGACAAAAGTGACATGCAATAATTTGCATGCTATGATAAAACTTGCACGTTTATAAAAATCTGCTCTTCCTTCCAACAAGGTTTTAGCACGAATCATAGTTGGCATGAATATTGCAAAACTAACAAGTAAAAGGGTTGAAGATGAAACGAACACATCTTCAAAAGGAGGAAGCGTCACATGGAATTATTTACTTACATGGAAACCTATGATTACGAGCAAGTTGTCGTTTGCCAGGATAAGCATTCAGGACTTAAAGCAATCATTGCTATTCATAATACTACACTAGGGCCAGCCCTAGGCGGAACAAGAATGTGGATGTATGAGTCAGAAGCCGCAGCTTTTGAGGATGCCCTTCGTTTAGCGAAAGGAATGACGTATAAAAATGCAGCCGCAGGGTTAAATCTTGGTGGAGGAAAAACGGTGATCATCGGGGATCCGCGAAAAGATAAAAATGAAGAAATGTTTCGGGCATTTGGTCGTTATATCCAAGGATTGAATGGTCGTTATATTACGGCAGAGGATGTTGGTACAACGGTTGAGGATATGGATATTATTCATGAAGAAACCGATTATGTGACCGGAATTTCACCTGCTTTCGGGTCATCGGGAAACCCATCTCCTGTCACAGCTTACGGGGTATACGTTGGGATGAAAGCGGCAGCGAAGGAGGCGTTCGGTAGCGATGACTTAGCAGGTAAAACGGTAGCTGTTCAAGGTGTCGGTAACGTTGCTTATCAGCTTTGCAAGCATCTGCACGAAGAAGGAGCAAACCTCATTGTAACGGATATTAACAAAGAGGCAGTAGAACGGGCCGTTGAGAATTTCGGTGCAAAGGCTGTCGATGTTCAAGACATTTATGAGGTGGATTGTGACATTTTTGCTCCATGTGCATTAGGCGCCGTCATTAACGATGGAACCATTCCGAAATTAAAGGCGAAGGTCATTGCAGGAGCTGCAAATAATCAACTGAAGGAAACCCGGCATGGTGATCAAATCCATGAAATGGGGATTGTCTATGCTCCTGATTACGTCATTAATGCTGGTGGTGTGATTAATGTGGCTGATGAGTTAAACGGTTATAATCGGGAGCGAGCCCTTAAAAAGGTAGAAGGAATTTACGATAATGTTTCGAAAGTATTTGAGATTGCAAAGCGTGATGGCATTCCAACATATATGGCAGCAGATCGTATGGCAGAGGAGCGAATTGAACGGATGAGTCGCTCGCGTCGACAATTTTTACAAAACGGACATCATATTTTATCTCGCCGTTAAATGGGCTAAATAAGGAGTGGATTGCATGGCTGAAGAGTACGACCTTGTCATTCTTGGTGCTGGTACGGGTGGGTATGTTGCTGCGATTCGGGCATCCCAACTCGGCTTAAGGGTTGCCGTTGTAGAAAAAGGCAAGCTAGGTGGAACATGCCTTCATAACGGTTGCATCCCTAGTAAAGCATTACTACGAAGCGCTGAGGTGTTTGCGACGACAAAGCGAGCTAGCGAATTTGGGGTTGAAACAAGTGAAGTTACCGTTAATTTTTCTCGTGTCCAAGAACGGAAGCAGGGAATCATTGAACAGCTTTACCGTGGTGTTGTGCACCTAATGAAAAAAGGGGAAATTGATGTTTTTGAAGGAACAGGACGAATCCTTGGTCCATCGATTTTTTCCCCAACCCCAGGAACGATTTCAGTTGAAATGAAGAATGGTGAGGAAAACCAAATGCTCGTTCCGAAAAATGTCCTGATTGCCACAGGTTCATCACCGCGGACGCTGCCTGGACTTGACATTGATGGAGAATATGTTTTGACGTCAGACGAAGGGTTGAAGCTCAAATCCCTTCCACAATCGATCCTCATTGTTGGTGGTGGTGTGATTGGCATTGAGTGGGCTTCCATGTTATCAGATTTTGGTGTGGAAGTGACCGTACTGGAGTATAGCGAGCGAATTTTGCCTACAGAAGACGCAGACATTTCGAAAGAAGCAGAGCGCTTGTTAAAAAAGCGAGGCGTTCAAATCGTTACCAATGCGAACGTTTTGCCAGACACATTCGAAAAAGGTGATGGCGTGTCAATCACGATTGAGAAAAACGGGGAGCGCGAAACATACCGTGCTGAAAAGCTGCTTGTTTCTGTTGGTCGCAAGCCGAATGTGGATGACATTGGCTTAGAGAACACAGACATTGAGCTTAAGAACGGGGCAATCTCAGTTAATGAATGCTATCAAACAAAAGAATCTCATATTTATGCGATAGGCGATGTGATTGGTGGGATGCAGCTTGCTCATGTAGCCTCTCATGAAGGAATCATTGCCGTTGAGCATATGGCGAATCAACAGCCGACCCCTCTCAATTATCAAACGGTTGCACGCTGTGTCTACAGTCATCCAGAAGTAGCAAGCATCGGCTATACGGAAGCGGAAGCGAAGAAAAAGGGCTTTGATGTAAAAATTGGGACATTTCCTTTTAAAGCGATTGGAAAAGCACTCGTTTTCGGAGAAACAGACGGATTTGTGAAAGTCGTTGCTGATAAACAAACGGACGATTTGCTCGGTGTTCATATGATCGGTCCCCATGTGACGGACCTGATCACAGAAGCTGCCCTAGCAAAAGTACTAGACGCAGCCCATTGGGAGGTTGCACAAACGATTCATCCTCACCCGACATTATCAGAGGTCATCGGTGAAGCTGCGCTTGCCGTTGATGGTGTTGCTATCCATTTATAATCAAAAAGGAGGGTTTCACATGGCTGAAAATCGGCACCAAGCATTAGGGTTATCAGATGAAATGGTTCTTGAAATGTATGAAATGATGCTCCTCGCTCGGAGAATTGATGAGCGGATGTGGCTGTTAAATCGCGCTGGAAAAATTCCCTTTGTCATTTCGTGTCAAGGACAAGAAGCGGCACAAGTAGGCGCTGCCTTCGCTCTAGACCGGACGAAGGATTATATTCTTCCTTACTACCGCGATTTAGGGGTTGTATTAACGTTTGGGATGACCGCACGTGACATCATGCTTTCGGGCTTTGCAAAAGCAGAGGACCCAAATTCTGGCGGACGTCAAATGCCAGGTCATTTCGGACAAAAGAAAAATCGGATTGTTACAGGCTCTTCCCCAGTCACAACACAGGTCCCTCATGCTGTGGGAATCGCCCTTGCAGGAAAGATGGAAGGAAAGGATTTTGTTGCATTTACGACCTTTGGTGAAGGTTCATCCAATCAAGGAGATTTTCATGAAGGTGCCAACTTCGCAGGGGTACACAAGCTCCCGGTCATTTTTATGTGTGAGAACAACAAATATGCGATTTCGGTACCGATTGAAAAGCAGCTTGCGTGCGAAAAGGTATCAGATCGTGCCATTGGCTACGGCATGCCAGGGGTCACGGTTGACGGAAATGATCCGCTAGCCGTATATGAAGCGGTAAAAGCCGCAGCAGACCGTGCAAGAAAAGGAGAGGGTCCTTCTCTCGTAGAAACGGTTTCGTATCGTCTCACGCCTCATTCAAGTGATGATGATGATCGAGCTTATCGTAGCCGTGAAGAAGTGGAGGAAGCGAAAAAGCAAGATGCCCTTGTTACCTTTGCTGCTTACCTAGAAGAAGCGGGCATTTTAACAGAAGAGAAAAAAGCAGAGCTGGAAAAGAAAGTGGCTGTGACGGTGAATGAAGCAACAGAGTATGCAGAGGATGCACCGTATGCGGATCCAGAGGATGCTTTCAAATACGTTTATGCAGAATAGAGAGGGGGAGTCAAAATGGCGGTCATTTCTTATATTGAAGCCGTAACCCAAGCCTTGCGAGAAGAAATGGAGCGAGATGAAAAAGTGTTCGTTCTTGGTGAGGATGTAGGCGCACGTGGAGGCGTGTTTCGAGCCACAAGTGGGTTATATGAACAATTTGGAGAGCAGCGCGTGTTAGATACACCTCTTGCTGAATCGGCGATTGCCGGGGTTGGTATCGGTGCTGCCATGTATGGTCTGCGCCCTGTTGCAGAAATGCAATTTGCCGATTTTATCATGCCGGCAGTGAATCAAATTATTTCAGAAGCGGCAAAAATTCGCTACCGTTCCAATAATGATTGGAATTGTCCGATTACGATTCGGGCGCCATATGGCGGCGGGGTTCATGGAGCCCTTTATCATTCCCAATCAGTGGAAGCGATTTTTGCGAATGTTCCTGGACTGAAAATTGTGATGCCTTCGACCCCTTACGATGTAAAAGGATTATTAAAAGCCGCGATTCGGGACGACGATCCAGTTCTTTTCTTTGAGCACAAGCGTGCCTACCGTCTTATAAAAGGAGAGGTCCCAGACGAGGATTATACACTACCAATTGGGAAGGCAGATGTAAAACGGGAAGGGCAGGACATCACCGTCATCACATACGGGCTGGCTGTCCATTTTGCCCTTCAAGCAGCTGAACGGTTAGAAAAGGATGGCATTACGGCTCATATTCTTGACTTGCGTACGGTCTATCCACTAGATAAGGAAGCAATTAAGGAAGCAGCAAGCAAAACTGGGAAGGTGTTGCTTGTAACCGAGGATAACAAAGAAGGTAGTATCATGAGTGAGGTTGCCGCAATTATCTCTGAACACTGCTTATTCGATTTAGATGCACCAATTAAGCGGCTAGCAGGACCGGATATTCCGGCGATGCCATATGCTCCTACAATGGAAAAACATTTTATGATTAATCCAGATAAAGTGGAAAAAGAGATGCGTGAGCTGGCAGAGTATTAATGGATGGAGGGAAAGCTTATGGCGACAGACATTACCATGCCCCAGCTAGGTGAAAGTGTAACGGAAGGAACCATTAGCAAGTGGCTCGTGAAACCAGGCGATAAAGTGAATAAGTATGATCCCCTCGCAGAGGTCATAACGGATAAGGTGAATGCAGAAGTCCCTTCGTCCTTTTCAGGTACGATCAAAGAGCTCCTTGTGGAAGAAGATGAAACGGTTGAGGTTGGAAAGGTCATTTGCCGGATGGAAGTGGCAGAGGCGAGCGAGGAATCAAATGAATCAACGCTAGCAGCAGAAACAGGTAGAAAGAATGGGACAGAAGTGGTTCGCTCTCAGCCGCGCGATGAATCGCAAAAAAAACGCTATTCTCCCGCTGTTCTTCGCCTCGCTCAAGAGCACGAAATCGATCTTGAACAGGTTGATGGCTCTGGTAAAGGAGGACGTATCACCCGTAAGGATTTGCAGGTGATCATCGAGAGTGGTCGTATTCCGAAGAAATCCACAAGCCTAGCCGTTCAATTGGAGCGTTCTAACGAGCAAGAACAAATGTCAACAAAGCAAGAAGTGGCCTCTAGTGTGAGCTCAGTACGTGTCGCACCTGATGACGTAGAAATTCCAGTATCAGGCGTACGTAAAGCCATTGCTGCTAATATGGTAAAGAGTAAGCACGAAGCACCTCATGCCTGGACGATGGTAGAAGTAGATGTTACAAACCTTGTAAACTTCCGTAATGCAAGAAAGCAAGCATTTAAGGAGCAGGAAGGCTTTAACCTCACTTTTTTACCGTTTTTTATCAAGGCGGTTGTAGAAGCACTTAAGGAGTTCCCGCAATTGAATTCGATGTGGGCTGGAGACAAAATTATTCAAAAAAAGGAGATCAACCTTTCGATTGCCGTTGCCACTGACGATGCGCTCTATGTTCCGGTCATTAAGCATGCTGATGAAAAAAGCATCAAAGGGATCGCCCGAGAGGTGAACGAGCTTGCCAAGAAGGTACGTACGGGTAAATTGACAAGCGCTGATATGCAGGGTGGAACGTTTACGGTTAATAATACGGGTTCTTTTGGTTCGGTTTTATCTGCCCCGATTATTAATCATCCACAAGCTGCGATCTTATCGATTGAATCGATCGTTAAGCGCCCTGTTGTCATTGAGAGTGAGGCAGGAGATATGATTGCAATTCGCAGCATGGTGAACCTTTGTTTGTCTCTTGACCATCGCGTGTTAGATGGGCTTGTATGTGGACGCTTTTTAGCGAAAGTAAAATCAATCTTAGAAGCAATGTCAGCGGAAAACACATCCGTTTATTAAGATAAAGCGCCAATTCTGAAGGCACCCCAATTGTTAGACATCATCCAACAATTGGAGGTGCTTTTTTTATAACGACAAGTGCAGGGGCGTATGGAGGATATGAAGCATAAAAGCTTTTATTAACTTTACATGTTGCTCAAACGCAACGGTTTTCATTTGAACGGGAAGCACCTGCTTATGAACCAAAATGGTATGTTTATTCTTCGGTTGGTTATCCTACAAAGCAAACAGACGAAAGGGTGTAGTAACGATGATAAAAAATAAAGTCACGGTTTTTATGCTTTTTTTATTTTTGCTAGGATGTTTCGTGAATGTCCCTGCTGGACTAGCTGAAGAGCAATTGGAAGAACAAGGGGAAAGTCATGAACAATTCTGTCATGACTGCTTTAAAAAATATCATCAAGCCTTTCAAGAGCATCTAGATTTCTATTACGAGCTTCTTGCTGAAAAATATGCACCGAAAGACGTCGCTCGTTGGAATGAATTAAGAAACGAACGAGGGATGCTAATGAAGCAGATGGCAGAGGCACAAAAGCGTGGCGTGAAATGGAAGAAGCCAGAGCTAGATGAAAAGCTGAAGGAGCAACATGTCACTCTGCAACAACAATTTCAAGAAGCGGTAAAAATGAGAGACACGAAAAAGCTAGAAACCGTTCTCCCTCAGCTTTTGGATCATTACAAAGACCGAAATAATCGAATGAAGGAATGGCTTGAAAAAAATAAAGGCTAGTGTGAGCTTTAACGCTGCTAATTTTTGCCCATGTTTTTTGAGAAATGTGGGCTTTTTTTTCTGTGAAAAGGGGGCGGAGCTTTTAAGAAGACTAACCGGTAAGCTTGTCGCTTACACCACTTTTCTTGAAAGGATGCACAAAAAGACCTGGTAAAATCGTTTTCATCCTTGTAGGAAGAGTGATCCTCTTATGCTGGTTTCTGTATGAATGAGAAGGTGTAACATGATGTAAGAAATGAGAGGTTGAATCGCATAAAGCAATTCAATCGTTTAATTTTATTTACAAATCGTAATTGTTACGATATAATTCGAAATGAGATAAAACGGAATGATTACGAAAGGGGAATGTTATGAACATTAAAGCATTGTTATTTTCAGGGATGCTTGCGACTGCGGCTTTTCTTACAGCATGTGGTGGCCAAAACGAAGCTGAAGAGACGAATAACGAACCAGTTGCAGAGGGAGGAGAAGTAGAAGAGGTTGAAACACTGGAAATTTTCACGACCATTTTTCCGCTTGAGGATTTGACAAAGAAAATTGGTGGCGATTATGTCAATGTGACAAATCTTGTGCCTGTCGGGGCCGATGCTCATACATACGAACCAACAGCCCGTGTGATGATTGAAGCGGCAGAAGGAGATGCATTTATTTATAACGGAGCCGGCTTGGAAGGCTTTGCTGATGCTTTAATTAAAGCAATTGAAGGTGAAGGGGTAAAAATTGTCGTCGCTTCTGAGGGGATTGATTTGCTTGAAGGCAATCATGACCACGGAGAGGAAGCGTATCCTCATGAGGAAGATGAGCATGGACACGGAGAAGAAGCGCATGGACATGAAGAAGATGAACATGGGCATGAAGAAGAAGCGCATGGACATGAAGAAGATGAACATGGGCATGAAGAAGAAGCGCATGGACATGAAGAAGATGAACATGGGCATGAAGAAGAAGCGCATGGACATGAAGAAGATGAACATGGGCATGAAGAAGAAGCGCATGGACATGAAGAAGATGAACATGGGCATGAAGAAGAAGCGCATGGACATGAAGAAGATGAACATGGGCATGAAGAAGAAGCGCATGGACATGAAGAAGATGAACATGGGCATGAAGAAGAAGCGCATGGACATGAAGAAGATGAACATGGGCATGAAGAAGAAGCGCATGGACATGAAGAAGATGAACATGGGCATGAAGAAGAAGCGCATGGACATGAAGAAGATGAACATGGGCATGAAGAAGAAGCGCATGGACATGAAGAAGATGAACATGGGCATGAAGAAGAAGCGCATGGACATGAAGAAGATGAACATGGGCATGAAGAAGAAGCGCATGGACATGAAGAAGATGAACATGGGCATGAAGAAGAAGCGCATGGACATGAAGAAGATGAACATGGAGACGAAGATGCTCACAATCATGACCATGACAAAGACCCTCATGTTTGGTTGGATCCGATTCTTTCCATTACCCTTGCAGAAAACATTAAAAATACACTAGTTGAATTGCTTCCTGAGCAAGAAGAATATTTTGAGTCAAATTTTGCTGATGTAAAAGCTGAACTAACCGCAATTGATGAAGAGTTTCAGACAATGGTGAATGAAGCAGAAAAGGATACCTTTATTGTCTCTCATGCTGGCTATGGGTATTGGGAAGAACGATATGGAATTCATCAAATTGGAATCGCTGGTCTATCGCCAACGAATGAGCCTTCTCAGCGACAAGTTCAAAACATTATTGAACTTGCAAATGAAAATCAGATCGAATATTTGTTATTCGAGCAAAATATGACGCCACGGATCGCAGAGGTCGTTCGTCATGAAGTGGGTGCGGAAGTTGAATACCTGCACAATCTTGAGGCCTTAGTGGATGAAGATGTTGCAAGTGGTGAAGACTACTTTAGTCTCATGAGAAAAAACATTGAAGCACTTCGAACAGCTTTGCAATGAAGGTGTGCCTAGCTCCTCGTGGGGTTAGGCTTTTTATTTAGATTGAAATTTTCGATGCAAGACAGTTGGTTTCGTGAGTCTTTCTAGGTTACAATAGAATCAACGAACTTATTGTGAGGTGTTTAATCATGGACTTTAACTTTTTTATAAATGACGTGGTACAGACGGCTCGGCAAGAAATCGTCGAAGCAGGGTACCAAGAGTTAAAAACAGCAGAAGAGGTAGACGACGTCTTGAAACAAGAAGGTACAACCTTCGTGATGATTAATTCAGTTTGTGGCTGTGCTGGTGGAATCGCACGTCCAGCTGCTGCCTACATGAAAAACTATGAAAATAGACCTGATCGCTTTGTGACTGTATTTGCTGGCCAGGATAAGGAAGCAACAGCAAGAGCGCGTGAATATTTCACTGGGTATGCCCCTTCTTCACCGTCATTTGCTCTGCTTAAAGACGGAAAAATTCTAACAATGGTTGAGCGTCATGAAATTGAAGGGCATGAGCCGATTCAAGTCGTGCAAAAGCTCGAAAAAGCATTTGACGAATATTGCCAAAAAAATGTTCAGTAAAAGGGCCAGCGATGTGGCCTTTTTTTTCTTTCTGCGGAAAAGGGGCGGAGCTTCAGTTCAAGTTCATGAATCACTGAAGTACTTCCGCTCACACCACCTTCATTGAAATGGTACACAGAATAATCTAACGAGCTTATTTTTATCCCATTGGGAAGTGTGAGACGCTCATGATTGTTTTGCGGAAAAGGGGCGGAGCTTACAGGATGACGAAGCCAGAGTGTGTCAACTTGTTCAAGTGGTCCTACACTTACCTTATGAGCGGCTTCCACTTCCGTTTGAAAGAGTTACTGCCTAGGATTTTTGTTTAGGTGTAAATGAACAATCGTAACAGTAGCCGATCTATGCTATAATAGCCCAGATGTTGAAAAAGGAGTGTGTATGAATGCAAGAGCTATACGAACAAATTCAAGTATATTTAAATATGGACGAAGAGATTTCATTTAAGGAATTTAACGATTTCTATAAAAAAGTCTTGGATCGCCTCGGTGAAACCCATGAGACATTAGAAGAAGAAATGGTTTGGAAGAGCCTTTTCATTGTTGAAAATGTTATGTCTAACGCGAATGGTCGGGCAAAGGAAACACGTGGAAGCGAAGCAAAAAAATATCAAAAAATGGCGCAACGCTTGCAGCTTTGGTCAAACAACCTTGGGGCGCGTCTTGCAAAAGCAGGCTATACGGAAGAGGATGTTAATGAGCGCTTTGACAAGATGTTTAATGAAGGTCCACCACAAGAATAATCGAATAAGGGAGAAAGTGTTGACAGCTTCTCCCTCATCATCTATACTACTAATGTCGCTTTAATTAAATTTGCGCCTATGGTGAAAGGGATATCACACGAGATTCCGGTTCTCGCGTTGTGGGTTCGAATCCTGCTAGGCGCGCCAGCTTATACATACCAAACGCCTTAAGCAGCTGCTTAGGGCGTTTTATTATATGGGTTTAAAACCACGTGTTCTACACGTGTGAAAATAAAACTTCTAGAGTGGTAAAGTGACAGAAAAAATCTCCAATCGTTATAATAGAAGATGGCCGTCAAACCAACTTCTAAAAAACGAAAGGAGATCTACTCATGTCGAGTGACAATAGTTTATCACACACAAGATGGAATTGTAAGTATCACATCGTATTCATACCAAAGTACAGAAGAAAAGTCATTTATGGAAAACTGAGAAAAGATATAGGTGC
>NZ_ANNK01000070.1 GCF_000334155.1 Halalkalibacterium ligniniphilum
CCGGCGGATATTTACTTTTTGAAACGGAAAGTCGCGCTAGCTTAAAACATGACGTATCTGTTAAAAATGATGTCGGAATATATGATATAGTTAGAAAAAAACCAAAATGAATAGGAGAAGCATGTGGGTACGTTTCGACAACTACCGATTCGTTGGAAAATAACAGGTCTAGCCTTTGGCATTGTTGCCTTTGCTTTAATGATGATTGGGATTATTATTCTCGGCTATATGTCCGATGTAAAAGAGGAAGAGCTCTCACAGCGAGCGATGATTACTGCAAATCTTGTCGCTCAAAATGAGTTGGTACAAGAGCATCTTGTTGATGACATTGAAAATGCTTCAGCTAAACTACAGCCACTTGTGGAGCGGCTTCGTGTTATTCACAGTCATGACTACATCGTTCTCTTAAATAGAGATCGTATTCGGGTGACCCATCCGAACCCTGAACGAATAAATACCCCTTTTGTTGGTGGAGATGCGGACGCCGCTTTTGCAGAGCATGTCTATATCTCAAAAGCGAAAGCGGATGATGTAAGGACGGTTCGTGCGTTTGCTCCTGTACTTAATCAGGATCGAGAGCAAATTGGGGTTGTCGTTGTCGGGAATGTTTTGCCAACATTGACAGAGCTTATGCTTGAATACCGTCAACCTGCTTTTTTAATTGTCACCCTGATCACCTTATTTGGATTTTGGGGGTCATGGCTGTTAGCAAGTCATATTAAAAAGCAGACGTTTGAAATGGAGCCTAATGAGCTTGCCCGTCTCCTCGTTGAACGGAACGCAACCTTCAATGCAATTCACGAAGGTGTCGTGGCCATTGATGAAAATGAAAAAATAACGGTCATGAATGAGGCAGCGAAAGCGATGCTAAATGTGGAGGGTGATGTAATTGGGAAAAGAATTCATGAGGTGATTCCAGACACGCGACTGCCAGAAGTTTTAGCGCTAGGAGAGCCCCTGTACCAGCGAGAATTTTATATTCAAAACCGACCGATTTTAAGCAACCGTATTCCGATTCGAGTCGGTGAAAGAACGGTTGGAGCGGTTGCGCTTTTTCAAGATAAGTCAGAGGTTGACCGACTGGCACAGGAATTAACGGGTGTTCAGGCGTTTGTTGATGCCCTAAGGGTACAGAATCATGAGTACTCGAACAAGCTTCATACAATCGCAGGGCTCATTCAGCTCGATCAAGGAAAAAAAGCGCTTGATTACATTTTTGATGTGGATGAAGAGTACGGAGGCCTTTCAAGGGTTGTTATGCAAAAAATTCATGACGATAGCATCGCGGGTTTGTTGTTAGGAAAAGTGAGCCGCGGGAAAGAGCTAGGGATAAAAGTGTCGATAAACAAAGCAAGTGAGTTTATTAACTACCCTGAAGGTGTATCCACCCATGATCTTGTTGTGATTATCGGAAACTTAATTGATAATAGCTTTGATGCGCTGGCAACGTTTGAGCGTTCTGCAAAACGGGTCTATGTTACGATTCAAGAAAAAGAGGAGGTTCTCCATTTAGAGGTATCAGACAATGGCGATGGAATTCCTGAAGATGTGAGAAAGAAAATGTTTACGCGGGGTTTTTCGACAAAATCAACAAATGGTCGTGGAATTGGCTTGTTTCTGATTCACTCAATTGTCGATAGGGTGGATGGAAGCATTGAAGTGATAAGTGACGAAGGAGAAGGAACAACGTTTGTAATTCTACTGCCGATGAGAAGGAGGATAGGAAATGGAACAGAATATCATTCACGTTTTACTGATTGAAGATGATCCAATGGTTCAGGAAGTAAATCGAATGTTTATTGAAAAGGTAGAGGGGTTTTCAGTTAAGGGAATTGCATCAACGGGTGACGAAGGGTTGGAGAAATTAATGGAGCTTTCACCTGATTTAATTCTTCTCGATATTTATATGCCAAAGCAGGATGGACTTTCCCTCATTCAAGAAATTCGTGAGCGAAACATTGATGTCGATATCATTGCAGTGACAGCGGCCAATGATACGAAAACGGTTAAAGCGTTGCTTCGCGCAGGGGTTGTCGATTACATTGTAAAGCCGTTTACCTTTGAGCGTCTCGAAACGGCCCTTAGTCAGTACCGAGATATGCATCATGGGCTTAAGGAGGATGCTCCAATCTCTCAGGACAAGTTTGATGAGATGATAAAATTGAAGCAGCAAGCACGAGGAAGAGAGTTGCCAAAAGGACTTCATGGTCATACGCTAAATCAGGTGCTTGAGTGCTTAAAAGAAATGGAGCAACCAAGATCAGCTGAGGAAATTGGCGCCGCTGCTGGACTCGCCCGTGTCACTGTGCGCCGCTACTTAAACTACTTAGAATCGATCGGGGAAGTAGACATGCACTTAAGCTATGGTACGATTGGTCGACCGATTCAAACGTATGTGCTAAAGAGACGAGGTATGAGGACATGAAGGGTCTCATTACCACAATATCCTTTCTAGTCTTAGGAGCCTTTGCTGCCATTTATATTGGCTTTGGCTTTGAACGTTCAGAAGATGACTATGCCATTGATGAGGAGCTAGATGGAATTAATGAAAAAATCGTTCTTATCTTCAGTCATGTTGTGGCAGAGAACACACCAAAGGGACTAGCGGCAAGCCGCTTTGCCAATCTCGTTCGCGAAAAGACCGATGGCTGGGTTGAGGTGCAAGTGTTTCCCAACGGCCTTCTGTATGAAGCACAGGAGGAGTTTGACGCATTAAAAGAAAATGAGGTTCATTTGATTGCCCCAGCTTTATCGGAGGTTACCGTTCATGATCCCAACTGGATGATTATGGACATGCCCTATTTATTTAAGGATGAAGCCATGGTTCGTGCTGCTTTTGATGGGGAGGTTGGTGAGATTCTCTTTGAAAGCCTCTCAAATCAAGGCTTTCATGGCCTCACATTTTGGGATAACGGCTTCAAGCAATTTACGAACAATGTTCGTCCGATTCGAAAGCCAGAGGATGTAGAAAACTTAAGCATGCGTGTGATGCCAAGTGAAGCCCTTATTGATACGTATCAGTATTTAGGTGCGTCCGCCCATGTCTATTCATTTAATGAGGTGTATGAGATTCTGTCAGGAGGGACGGTTGACGGGACAGAAAATACGTTGTCGAATATTTTTTCAAAAGGATTTTACCGCCAACAGGAATATATGACGGTCAGCAATCACAGCTATTTAGGCTATGCGGTTCTCATGAATGAGTCATTTTGGGATACAATTCCTGCCGAGCATCAGCAAAGCATTGAAGAGGCGATGAAGGAAACAACGGAATGGTTGCGAAACCATTCTACTCAATTAAACAAAGAGATGCTAAAAAAGCTGGAAGACAGTGAAAAAATCGTCATTCATGAACTGACTGAAGAAGAGCGGCGAGCGTGGCAGGAGCACTTTGCTCCTTTGTATGAAAAATACGAGGAGCAGATCGGGAACGAGCTTTTTGAAAAGGTACGGCAACTAGAGAAGGCCTCTTAGTGGAAGCCTTCTTTTTTGTTGTTTTGGTTGTGAAATCTTTAGAAGCTCTATAGTAGTTGAAGGCTTTTACTTAGGATCGGATGTTTAGTTGTTTAAAAAACAAAGGGGAGATATGATCTTGCTAAATACTTTTTGTCACTGATAATGAGGATAATTTTTCCACTTATATAGAAACATATATTCGTATATAATAGGAACAAATGTTCTTAGAGGTGTGGAAATGAAGAAAAAAGTGATCTTTATGGTGGACATGGAATCGTTTTATGCATCAGTTGAAAAAGCAAAAGACCCAACCCTTGAAGGGAAGCCGTTGCTTGTATCAGGAGATCCGGCAAGACGTTCAGGGGTGATTTTAGCAGCCTGTCCGACAGCGAAGAAGCGTGGTGTTAAAAATGGCGAGCGCTTATGGGAAGCGCAGCAGAAGTGCCCGGATGCAACAGTGGTCCGCCCGCATATGCAAGATTACCTCGAGGTGTCGATTAAGATTACGGACATTCTTGAACGGTATACGGATTTGGTGGAACCTTTTTCTGTAGACGAGCAGTTTATGGATATCACGAATAGCCAAAGGCTCTTCGGAAAGCCGGAGGAGATAGCAAAAAAGATCCAGAAGGACATTTGGTTTGAAACGAAGGTACGGGCACGAATCGGGATCGGTGAAAACAAAGTGCTTGCGAAAATGGCCTGTGATCACTTTGCGAAGAAAAACGAATCGGGTGTGTTTTGGCTAGAGAAAGAGAAGCTTGCCACCTACCTATGGCCTCTCCCGGTTGAAGCGATGTTTGGAGTTGGTGGACGAATGGGCACTCATTTACGGAATAAAGGGATTCGGACGATTGGGCAGCTTGCTAATGCCTCCGTCGATGCCTTGAAGAAAAGATGGGGCATTAACGGGCAAGTGTTATGGATGACAGCCAATGGAATTGATTTTTCACCTGTGACGACGAACACTCACGCTGCCCAAAAAGCGATTGGCCATGGAATGACTTTACCGAGAGATTATAAGACGATCCGTGATATTAAAATCGTCCTTCTTGAACTATGTGAGGAGGTTTGCAAGCGAGCACGAGCTTCTCAGGTGATGGGAAGTACAATCACCGTCAGTGTTGCTGGTGCAAACTATGAGATACCGACAGGATTTCATCGTCAGCAAAAGCTCCCCTATAGCACAAACATTACAATGGAAGTCTATCAGTACGCATGTGAGCTCTTTGAACGCTTTTGGGACGGGAAACCCGTTCGACGGCTCAGTGTCAGCCTTTCCCAGCTAACAAGCGATCACGTCTGGCAGCTAAGCTTTTTTGATCATCGAGATCGCCTGCACCGACTCGGTTACACGATGGATGCGATTAAGGAAAAATACGGCGATGTGTCAATTGTCAGAGCCGTTTCCTTGCTTGAAGCGAGCCAAGCAAAAGAGCGGGCAGTGAAAATCGGAGGTCATTACAAATAAGTCATTCATCTTTAGTGCCATTCTCATAAAAAAAGACGACGCTTTTATAAAGAAAGAGAGGGAGTCATTTCTCCTCTCTCAATTATTTCGAGAAAAATCCTCTTAAAGCAAACGCCACATTTTGAGGACGTTCCGCCAAACGTCTCATAAAATAGCCAAACCAATCGATCCCGAAAGGAACATAGACACGCATCTGATAGCCTTCTTTGACGAGTTCCTCCTGCAAATTTACTCGAAATCCGTACAGCATCTGGAATTCAAATTGGGAGCAAGGAATCTTGTTTTCTTTCGTATATTTCTTCACTCGCTCAATAATACGATGGTCATGAGTAGCAATCGCCGTATAGGCACCACTGCTCAGATGGAGCTTAATCAATGAAAAGAAATTTTCGTCAATGTCTTTCTTTTGCTGCATCGCTACATTTGCTGACTCCTTATAGGCTCCTTTCACAAGACGAAGAGGAACCCCTGCTAATGCTTGGACATCTTCTTCCGCACGATACAAATAGGCTTGAATCACGGTACCGATATTTGAATATGTTTTGCGCAATTCTGCCAAAATATCAAGCGTTTGTTGGCAGTGAGAGTAGTCTTCCATATCAATTCGCACAAAAATATCAAGGGATGAAGCCGTTTTCATAATTCGTTGCATGTTTTCCAAGCAAAAGCGATCATCGATGCCTAGTCCGAGCTGTGTTAGCTTCAAAGAAAGATTGCAATTGACGCCTGTTTGAGCGATCTGCTCCAATGTACGAATGCAATAGTCAGTAGCCTCTATCGCTTCTTGTCTGGAGTTTACAAATTCGCCTAAATGATCTAACGTGCAGAATAAACCTTTTTGATTGAGATCATTGACACGGGCAATGGCCTCTTCGATGGTAGTGCCTGCCACGACTTGAGAAGCACCAAGCTTTAATCCCCATTTTTTCGCTAGCTGATTCATCGTCCGGTTATGAGATAAAAACGTAAAAAATGATTTTAACGGCTGCTGTAGAACCATCATAAAAAACCTCCACTCACGTTATTTACTCATTAACTATTGCAATAATCATGCCAACATTTTTCGCGAGAAACGGTGTCGAAAAGAAAAGAAGTGTAGATTTGTTTGACAATTTCGTATAAAGTAAATGTCAACTAGACAACTTTGTAAACCTACTCGAAAATTATGAAGAATGAGAGGTGCAAAAAACGTGATGCAAGATGCCCGCTTACAGGAAATTGCCTTACCCGTAGAAGGGTTGTTGAATGAGGAGGAAATGGTTGTTTATTCGAATACGGCAGAGTTGAAAGAAGTCGATGTAGGCATCCAAAAAAATCTTTTGTTGAAAAATGACCAAGGGGAGCAGACTGGCTGGATTCCTTACACAACTTTTGTTGAACAATTAATGTCTAAGTATCAAGCCCTTTCTTCGTTTGTTCAAGCCTTTCTTGCCACTGCTGATGATGCGATCACGGTTGTGAATGAGAAAGGAGAAATTATTGCTTGGAATAAACGGTCAGAAGAAATGTATGCGTTAAAAGCAGAAGATGTCCTGAAGAAGCCGATCACGAATTTTTTTAAAAAAGAAGCGGTGATGCTCATGTCGGCCATTACGGAAGGAACAAGCATCACGAAGCAATACAATCAGCCCAAGCCAAATATCCACGTGCTTATCACAGCGCTCCCTGTTTACTTAAACCACAACATTATTGGTGGAATCTCCATTGAACGTGACATTAGTGAATTAGTGAAGCTGAACAACGAGCTCTCCACAACAACGGCGTACTTACATGATTTAGAACACAACGTCAGCCACGAAAAAAACAGGTCGCCGTTTCAAAAAATCAAAGGACGCAGTTCCACATTGCAGCAAGCGCTCACCCTTGCGAAAAAAGTTGCCGCCACCGATGCCCCTGTCTTAATTACAGGTGAGAGCGGTGTTGGTAAGGAGTTGTTTGCTGAAGGCATTCATTTAGCGAGCAAGCGAGCCAATAAACCATTTGTCGCCATTAACTGTGGCGCGATACCAGCCTCATTGTTTGAGAGTGAGCTTTTCGGATATGAGCAAGGAGCCTTTACAGGAGCAGTAAAGGGAGGGAAGAAGGGGAAGTTCGATGCTGCTAAGGAAGGAACGATTTTTCTTGATGAAATTGGCGAAATGCCTCTTGAGCTTCAAGTAAAGCTACTTAGAGTCTTGCAGGAAAAAACGTTTTACCGTGTCGGTGGTGCCCAGCCGATTCCAATTGATGTACGGATCGTAGCCGCAACCAATCGAACGTTAGAAAAGATGGTGGAAGAAGGCTCCTTTCGAGAAGATCTTTACTACCGTTTGCACGTCATCTCGATTTCGATTCCGCCGCTACGCGAGCGGAACGAAGACATCCCTGAGTTAATTCAACTGTTTTTAAAAGAGTTTTCGTTAAAATATGCGAAGCCAATCCCGAAAATGGAGCCTGAGGTGATGTATGCCCTTCTTACGTACAGATGGCCTGGAAACATCCGCCAGCTGCGAAATATAATTGAGCGAATTGTCATTCTTGGTGGAGATGAAAACGAGGTGATTAAGCTGCATCATTTGCCAGAGGGCTTTTCTACGTTCACGTCTGCAAAGGAAAAAACACCTCCTCCTGTAGATGAAAAGATGAAGATGGGGAAACGAATGCCTGCTCAGGATGAAGCGGGTCAAATTCAAGCAGCATTAAGCAAGACCTATGGAAACAAATCAGCAGCTGCGAAACTTTTAGGTGTATCGCGAGCAACTCTTTACAATAAAATGAAAAAATATGGACTTACTTAGTAGAGCGCATATTGTCTCCTTTTTCTTACAACATTGTTTAATCAATCATTGAAATGTAGACTCCAAATAAACACTAGTGTTTAAATAGTAGGGCATTTTTCAGAAATCGTTGGTAAGCGTTGTTGGCATAATTATTGCATTTATTATTTATGAATTCTAATAATTTAAATAACTATAGGAGGGGGAGCATATGTATAGCATACCTTTTGCAACCTTGTTTTTACTTTTTGTACCAATGGGTGCCATTCTCATTTTATCGGCGCTAACTTTATTTAAAGGAAGGGAGTGAGTCTGTTGAATGATGCGACACTGATTACCTTTATTGTTTATCTAGTGGGGATGATGGTTGTTGGGATTATTGCTTATCGTGTGACAAAGGACTTATCTGATTATGTTTTAGGTGGCCGCCGCCTTGGCGGAACCGTAGCGGCGCTAAGTGCGGGTGCGTCCGATATGAGTAGCTGGTTATTGCTTGGCTTGCCAGGTGCAATCTATCTCGGAGGAATGGGGGAAATTTGGATTGCTGTTGGTCTCTCCATTGGTGCTTTTTTAAACTGGCAATTTATGGCATCTCGTCTTCGCAAGTATACAGAAGTGGCGAAAGACTCGATTACACTGCCTGATTTCTTTGAAAATCGATTTCATGATCAATCGAGAATGCTGCGTGTCGTCTCTGCCCTTGTCATCCTCGTCTTCTTTGCATTTTATACGTCATCTGGACTTGTTGGCGGAGCTCTGTTGTTTGAAGCATCCTTTGGAATGAGCTACACGCAAGCCCTTTGGGTTGGTGCTGTTGTTATCATCTCCTACACCTTCCTCGGTGGGTTTCTAGCCGTTAGCTGGACCGATGTGTTTCAAGGAACGATGATGTTTTTGGCCCTTATCATTATTCCGATTGTAGCCATTAGGGAAGTGGGCGGATGGGGTGAAGCGATTGATACGATAGGAAGCATTGACCCTTCTTACCTTGATGCGTTTCAAGGTGCAACCTTTATCGGCGTGGTTTCCTTACTTGCTTGGGGACTTGGTTATTTTGGTCAACCGCATATTATTGTTCGATTTATGGCGGTAAAGTCTTTAAATGAAATTCCAAAAGCGCGGTTTATCGGGATGTCCTGGATGATTCTATCCCTATTTGGTGCAATTTTCACTGGCTTTTTCGCGATCGCTTACTTCTCGGCAAATGGTCCTGGTGGCGCGCCACTACCTGACGGAGGACATGAAACAGCCTTTATTTTGTTCTCGCAATTGCTATTCAACCCATGGGTTGCCGGCTTTTTACTTGCTGCAATTTTGGCAGCGATTATGAGTACAATCGATTCGCAGCTGCTCGTTTCATCAAGTGCCTTAGCTGAGGATTTTTACAAAGGCTTATTGCGGAAGAATGCCTCACCAAAAGAGCTTATATGGGTGGGACGAATCGGTGTTCTTGTTATTTCGTTGATTGCCATTGGTCTTGCTTATAATCCGGAAAGTAGTGTGTTAGATCTTGTCAGCTATGCCTGGGCAGGGTTTGGAGCAGCTTTTGGCCCTGTCTTGCTGCTTGCGCTGTTTTGGAAGCGAATGACACGAAATGGTGCCCTTGCTGGGATGATCGTCGGTGGAATAACGGTAGTTGTATGGGCAGAGCTCGATCGGTGGTTTAATCTCACAGCTGAACAGTACCCGATTCTAGGACTCTACGAAATTGTTCCAGGCTTTATTCTTGCTGGGATTGCGATCATTGTTGTAAGTCTTATCGATAAAGAGCCTTCCAAAGAAATTCAAGAGGAATTTGAACAGGCGAAAACACCGATTATATAAGCTCAAAGAGAGGCTGGGACAAAAGAGTTTTTATTGATGAGAAATGCGAACGTCATGATCGTTGCTGCATAGCAATCGCTTCGGAACTATCCTCCGCTAAGGTTGTGCATTGTTCGCATTTTCAATCGTACACGTTCGGTTATGTCCGAGACCCGTTTTACGAAAAATATTAATCAATATCATGACGGTCTTGCCGAGTTTTTAAGTGAAGCGATGAAATGGTATCGTGAACAAAACAGATAAAAGCAACCCTCGCGTGTAAAAGCGCGGGGGTTGCTTCCTTTAAGCGAATGGGAAAGGATAACATTCCGTGTTCGTACCTAACACATAAGGAACGAACAGTGGTCTTCTTTGGGCTTGATGAAAGCCAATTGTACTAATACATTTCAGAAACGGTCTTTGCCTGCATGTGAAGCGGAAGGTAATCAGGTCCGCCAGCTTTAGAGTCGGTTCCGGACATTTTAAAGCCACCAAATGGATGATAGCCAACAATGGCACCCGTGCAATTGCGGTTAAAGTATAGGTTTCCAACATGGAAATCTCGCTTTGCTTGTTCAATGTGGTCACGGTTGTTTGTAATCACTGCACCTGTTAAACCGTACTCTGTGTTGTTGGCAATTTCTAACGCATGATTAAAATTCTTCGCTTTACTAAAGGCGACAACAGGACCGAAAATTTCTTCCTGCATGATCACAGCATCTGGAGCTAGATCTGCGATAATAGTTGGTTCAATAAAAAAGCCTTTTGAATCATCACCTTTTCCGCCGGTCATAAGACGTCCTTCGTTTTTGCCTATGTCAATGTAAGACATGATTTTGTCGTAGGCTTTTTGATCAATCACAGGACCCATATAGGTTTCGTTCGTCTTTGGCTCACCAACAGAAAGCTCATTTGTCAGTTCCACCGCTCGAGCAAGCACTTCGTCATAAACATCCTCATGTACGACAGCGCGAGACCCTGCAGAGCATTTTTGACCTGAAAAACCGAAGGCAGAAACGACAATGGATTGGGCAGCTAATTCAAGATCAGCATCCTTGTCTACAACGACGGTATCTTTTCCGCCCATTTCAACAATGACACGCTTTAAATGCATTTGTCCCTTATGAACAACGGCAGCACGCTCGTATAAACGAACGCCAACATCTCGGGAGCCTGTGAATGTGATGATGCTTGTTTTTGGATGGTCCACAAGGTAGTCGCCAACCTCGGCACCGCTTCCTGGAACATAATTAACGACCCCTTTTGGAAGACCAGCTTGCTCGAGCACCTCAACAAACTTTGCAGCAACGACAGGCGTTGTACTAGCTGGCTTTAACACAACGGTATTTCCTGTAACAATGGGAGCCACGGTCGTCCCCGCCATAATCGCAAAGGCGAAATTCCATGGAGAAATCGTCACCGTCACGCCAATCGGGGTATAAAAATAACGATTATGCTCACCTTCACGGCTATTCACAGGTTTTCCATCTTTTAATTCAATCATCTGCCTTGCATAATATTCCATAAAATCAATTGCTTCCGCTGTATCAGCATCTGCTTCCTTCCACGGCTTCCCAGCTTCCTTTACGAGCCATGCAGAAAACTCATGCTTGCGCCGACGAACGATCGCAGCAGCTCGGACAAGAATGTTTGCCCGCTCTTCTGGGTTCACGTTACGCCATCTTTTAAATGCTTCGTCTGCCGCTTCAATCGCTTTTTCTGCGATTTCTCGGTTTGCTTTCGAAACGGTGCCGATCACTTCTTCCTTATTTGATGGGTTGACCGAGACAATTTTGTCCTCAGTTGTTATTCTTTCCCCATTCACAATCAGCGGGTACGCTTGATTCAACTCTTTTTCAACTTGGCATAGGGCGCTTTCAAACGCTTTGCGATTCGTTTCGACTGAAAAATCTGTAAACGGCTCATGCTTGTATGGTGTTAACATCGTTCATCCCTCCATTGAATAAATTGTCACTTAATTATTAATGCAAAATTTGTGCCAACTAAAAAATCCTTTCCATGCAGGGAGAGAAGAAGGAATGTGAAAGAAAACAGGGTCTAATTAAACAAAGCTGTAAAAATAAACAAAGAACGTATAAACATTAGACACTTTTGTCTTAGTTCAAAGTTATAATCAAAAAAAGAGACTACCAAAAGCGGTAGCCTCTAGTATAAGGATATTCTGTTGGAGATGCTTTTTAGCTATTTCGTATACGCAACAGCCGTAACCCATTAAGCATGACAAGGAGGGTTGCTCCCATGTCAGCAAAAATGGCAATCCAAAGCGTTAGCCAGCCTGGAATGACGAGAAGGAGCGCGATGATTTTTAAGGCAAGTGATAAGGCCACATTCTGCTTAATAATCGTCAGCGTCTTTTTACTAAGTCGTATCGTGAAGGGAAGCTTAGACATGTCATCCTTCATCAACACAATATCTGCCGTCTCTAAAGCCGCATCTGTTCCGGCACCGCCCATGGCGATTCCAACATTGGCGGCAGCAAGGGCTGGTGCGTCGTTCACACCATCACCAACCATTGCCACCTCTCTTCCTTCACTTACGAGTTTCTTAATTTGAGCGAGCTTATCAGACGGGAGCAGATCACCTTTTGCAGTCATGATGCCAAGCTGAGCGCCTAGAAGATCGGCTGATTTCTGATGATCCCCTGTGAGTAGTAGGGTTTGCCGAATTCCAAGATCATGTAGGTGCTGCATGAACGTAGAGCTGCTTTCACGCACTTGATCTGCTAGAGAGAGCATGCCGAGAATCGCAGCATCATTTGCGAGCAGCACAACCGTCTTTCCTTCATTTCGTTTTTTGTCGATGGCTTTTACGATCTCTTGAGTAAGAGAAAGGTACTGCTCGATAAAGGAAGGACTGCCAATATAGTATGTCGTTTCATTGATTTCACCAGATACGCCACGTCCAGTCTCCGAATGAAAGTGAGCAACCTCAAGGAAAGGTGCTTTTTGCTCGTGTCCAAAGCGGACAATCGCTTTTGCGAGCGGATGCTGGGAGCCTTGTTCAAGCGAAGCTGCATAGGAAAGGAGAGAAACTTCTGGCTCAGCACCAAAGGAGGTGACATCAGTTACTGTCGGTTCTCCTTTTGTTAATGTCCCTGTTTTATCAAAGGCGACTGTATCAAGTCGCGCCGCCGCTTCAAGATGGGCACCACCTTTTATCAAAACCCCTTTTCTTGCCGCGCTTCCAATTGCCGTTACAATCGACACTGGTGTTGAAATGACGAGAGCACAAGGACAGCCAACGACAAGAACAGCGAGCCCTTGATACACCCAAACACTCCATTCTCCTTGAAACAATAACGGTGGAACGGTCGCAACAGCTAAGGCGATCAAAATAATAAGTGGGGTGTACAGGGCAGCAAAACGATCAATAAACGCCTGAGAAGGGGCTTTTTCAGATTGAGCTTCCTCGACAAGGTGAATCATTTTTGCGAGTGTTGAGTCCTCATATGCTTTTGTGACGGTAATTTCCAGGAGACCGTCCTCATTTAACGAACCTGCAAATACATGATCGCCTTCTTTTTTCGTTACAGGCATGGATTCTCCGGTAATCATCGCTTCGTTTACTGCCGCGATCCCTTTATGAACGACACCATCCATGGCAAGCTTTTCACCTGG
>NZ_ANNK01000071.1 GCF_000334155.1 Halalkalibacterium ligniniphilum
ATCTGTTCCGGCACCGCCCATGGCGATTCCAACATTGGCGGCAGCAAGGGCTGGTGCGTCGTTCACACCATCACCAACCATTGCCACCTCTCTTCCTTCACTTACGAGTTTCTTAATTTGAGCGAGCTTATCAGACGGGAGCAGATCACCTTTTGCAGTCATGATGCCAAGCTGAGCGCCTAGAAGATCGGCTGATTTCTGATGATCCCCTGTGAGTAGTAGGGTTTGCCGAATTCCAAGATCATGTAGGTGCTGCATGAACGTAGAGCTGCTTTCACGCACTTGATCTGCTAGAGAGAGCATGCCGAGAATCGCAGCATCATTTGCGAGCAGCACAACCGTCTTTCCTTCATTTCGTTTTTTGTCGATGGCTTTTACGATCTCTTGAGTAAGAGAAAGGTACTGCTCGATAAAGGAAGGACTGCCAATATAGTATGTCGTTTCATTGATTTCACCAGATACGCCACGTCCAGTCTCCGAATGAAAGTGAGCAACCTCAAGGAAAGGTGCTTTTTGCTCGTGTCCAAAGCGGACAATCGCTTTTGCGAGCGGATGCTGGGAGCCTTGTTCAAGCGAAGCTGCATAGGAAAGGAGAGAAACTTCTGGCTCAGCACCAAAGGAGGTGACATCAGTTACTGTCGGTTCTCCTTTTGTTAATGTCCCTGTTTTATCAAAGGCGACTGTATCAAGTCGCGCCGCCGCTTCAAGATGGGCACCACCTTTTATCAAAACCCCTTTTCTTGCCGCGCTTCCAATTGCCGTTACAATCGACACTGGTGTTGAAATGACGAGAGCACAAGGACAGCCAACGACAAGAACAGCGAGCCCTTGATACACCCAAACACTCCATTCTCCTTGAAACAATAACGGTGGAACGGTCGCAACAGCTAAGGCGATCAAAATAATAAGTGGGGTGTACAGGGCAGCAAAACGATCAATAAACGCCTGAGAAGGGGCTTTTTCAGATTGAGCTTCCTCGACAAGGTGAATCATTTTTGCGAGTGTTGAGTCCTCATATGCTTTTGTGACGGTAATTTCCAGGAGACCGTCCTCATTTAACGAACCTGCAAATACATGATCGCCTTCTTTTTTCGTTACAGGCATGGATTCTCCGGTAATCATCGCTTCGTTTACTGCCGCGATCCCTTTATGAACGACACCATCCATGGCAAGCTTTTCACCTGGACGAACAACAATTCTGTCACCGATGACAATATCTTCAACAGCAATTTCTTGAATCGTACCATCACGCCAGACCCTTGCCACTTTAGGGGCAGCATGAATGAGCGATTGAATCGATCGTCTTGCCCGTGTCATTGCATACGTTTCTAACGCTTCACTAATCGCAAACAGGAAGACAACCGTCGCCCCTTCACCCCATTCACCAATTGCCACAGCACCGAGAACAGCAATTGTCATCAATGTCTTCATATCAAAATGAAGCTGAGTAAGGTTCTTTAATCCTTGCCAAAATAATGGATAGCCACCAACAACCATCGAAAGGGCAAACAAGAACGTCGCTGAAGTGTAGCCTTCTCCGTGCTGAAGGAAAAGAGCAAAGCCGATAAGCAAAAGAAGACCTGAGAGGGAAGTGCGGATCATTGACTTTGTTTTCCAAAGAGGCGCGGGGGCGATGGATTCTCCTGCCAGTGAAAAAGACAAATCTTCAAAAGCACCTGCACGCTTAAGCTCTTCCATAGAAATATGGCCACGGACGGTAATTTTCCCAGCCTGATAGTTCACCTCAGCATCTTGGACAGACGGAATCTTTTTAACATTTCGTTCAAACTGAGCAGCACAGCTTGCACAAGTTAAACCGTGAATCTGATAGACCTGTCTTTGCTCAGACACGTTCGGTCACCTCCTTACGGTGAGCAAGGGCTATGGTCACTAAGGAGCGTACATGCTCATCGTCCAATGAATAAAAAACGAGTTTTCCTTCTTTTCTGCTTTTCGCTAATCCCATCGTACGCAAATGACGGAGATGATGTGAGGCTGTGGCCGTAGATGATTGAATAATGTTTGCCACATCACAAACGCAAAGCTCGTCTTCCTGACACAAAGCATACGCAATTTTCATTCTCGTTTCATCCGCAAGTGCTTTAAACAATGCAGCTACAGAACTAAGATCCTCTTGCTGCATAAGGGTAGTTACTCTTTCCACCTTTTCTCTATCGAATTGATACACGTCACAACGCTCTGACATTCGATACCACTTCCTTTAGAAAACAATCAAATATATATTTGAATATAGTATAAAAGAAAACTTCAGTATAATCAAATATTCGTTTGAATGAGATATAAATAGAAGAAAAATAGAAAAGTATACTCTCGAAAATGATAAATACGAGAACAATTTAATCATCATTTATTTCAATAAAATCACATGAATGAATTGAAAAAATAACGGATTAGATAGAATTTTTCGATAAATTATGATAAGATTCTCCTGCTTTTAAATAGTAAATAAGGAGGATTTAGGATGAGAGTACGTGTGGTCGTATCAGGTTTTGGGATAATTTCACCAGGTGCATCGGATGTAGAAGGATTTGATACCATGCTTAAAAATGAACAACATGCATTGCAAGTTCTTGCGAATCAAGGTCCAAATGGGGAGGATTTACTTTTTGGTCTTGTTAATGGGGAATATGAAACCATTGCAGGGACAAATTATCGACGCTATCCACGAGTGTGCCGACTGGCTATCGCTGCTGCTGACGAAGCATGGCAACGAGCGGAGCTACCACGGACGGGAGGGAACAATCGTACAGCTGTAATTGTTGCAACGTCGGTCGGTTCATTACGTGAAATCGATCAATTAACTTTGCGAGCTCATTATGAACCCTTCAGAACGTATCCTATTACAACCGTGGGAGTTGCAAATACGAGCAGTGTAGGGAGCGCCATTGCTGCACATTTTAATGTGACTGGACCAGTCTATACGCTTACAACCTCGTGTACTGGTAGTGCAGATGCCATCTTTTTAGCAAAGCTTCTACTAGAAACTGGACAAGTAGATCGGTGCATTGTCGGCGGAGCTGATGCCCCCGTCGTACAATCAAGTGTTTATGGTTTTGTAAAAATACGAGGCATCTCCATGTCTAATAAGCTGGAAGAGGTAGGTGTTCCCTTTTCAGAAACATCGAATGGCTTTGTTATGTCTGAAGGGAGTGCCATTTTAATCGTAGAACGGGAGGAAACGGCCATGCGCAGAGGTGCACATCAATTTGGCTACATTGAAACCTCTAGACCCACTCATGATGCCGTCTCGATTTTTTCTTCGGACCCTGAAGGGAATGGTTTGATCGAAGCGATGAGAGGGTTAGTAGCGGATAGGGAACCATCCTATGTGCATTCTCAGGCATTAGGACTTGCAGAAAATGACCGAATTGAGAAAAAGCTTCACGAAACGCTTTTTAGTCATCAGGTTCCTATAACATCGATAAAAGGAGCAATTGGTCATCCTTTTGCTGCAGTGGGAGCTATCCAAGCGATTTCTGCCTTGTTAAGCATTGAGCATAGCTACATTCCAGCAACCATTCGAACAGATTTGAACGGTTTTGAAAAACTACCAATTGTCACAGCAACAAGATATTGTAAAATAGATAGGGTGGCTGTAACAAATCATGGCTACGGAGGAAGTAATAATTGTTTCCTACTTTCATCGACATAGAATAGAGGTAAACCGTAATGTCTTTTATATTGATGCTTGTCATCGCTATGATTCCCCTTCTCCTTTGCTATATTCTTCTAATGGATAATCGGAGCAAGTTAACGAAAGCCATTTGTCTATTCATTTTAGCTGGTAGTATCTGGCAAGTGAGCGTTGGCTTCCTTTATGCAACGGAACGATTCACAGCAAATACGATCGAGTTCTATTACAAATTAATGCGAATTGGTCCAATCATGCTCACACCTGCGCTTTTATATTTTGCCTATGTAATGTTGAATCATCCAGAAATTGACCTTAAAAAGTCACAAAAATGGCGTAAAGTAATCAATGCACATACCGTAGTTTTTGTATTTGGATGGGGTCTCTTATTATACGTCTCAACCTGGCTCGGAAAAGATATTGTTGGCTTAACTTTGATTGAAATACCTTATGAACATCATTATTACTATCCCATTGCAGGAGATTGGTATGGATTATTCATCGCCAATCTTGTGCTCTTGTTTATAATGAATATGATTAGCTATCGAATAACGTTTTTTATTCAAAACCGACATGTGAGGCATTTTTTACAGATCGTCTTATTTTCGTTTTTTGTTGCTTTTGTTTTAGGGGTTTTAAATATTTTTCAAGTCGTTGGCTTGTACTTAAGCATGATGGCGATTATTTTTCAAGCAATGACGATATTGTTTGCGTTTTTAAAAACAGATAAAAAGATTATCGAAGAGATGAACGATTCATTAACATACCAAAAAGACTTTTTCAAAAAAGTCGTCAATATGAATCCTGGTTTTGTCTACATTAAAGATAGAGACGGACGCTTTACGTTCGTCAATCAAGGGCTCTGCCAGCTATATAATTTTCGCTCAGAAGAAATTGTAGGGAAAGATGATCGCTTTATTGACACGAATCAAAAAGAAGCAACTCGACGTGTAAAAGAAGATATCGAAGCAATAAGGAACAATCAAAAAATTTTTAACGAGGATACGTTTTATACGAAGTCAGGGAACGTTGTGCAAGTGCAAATGAGCAAAATCCCGTTAAAGGAAGCTGATGGAACACCGTTTTTGCTCTGTGTCGCTTTTGACATTACGGATCGAATAAAAAAAGAGGAATTAGAGCTAGAAGCAGAGAAATTAAGAGTGGTCGGTCAACTCGCTGCAAGCATCGCCCATGAAATTCGCAATCCACTTACGTCGATTATGGGCTTTCACAAATTTATGTATGAGACAAAAAAAGATCAGCAAAAGTATTATGAAATTATTGATTCCGAACTGAAACGCATTAATGAGATCGTTGATGAGTTCATGATGTTAGCGAAACCTCAGCTTCACAAATTTGAAAAGCGTTCGATAAAAGATATCATCGTAAGCATCGTGAGGCTAAGCTATGCTGAAGCAAACATGAAAAATGTGGAAATTGAGTATGTTGTTAAGACCGATTTACCTGAAATTTGGTGTGACGAAAATCAATTAAAGCAAGTGTTCATTAATTTGATAAAAAATGCGATCGATTCAATGGAAGAGGGAGGAAAGGTATCCATTCATCTTACACAATCAAATCAGTCTGAGGTCCTTATTCAAGTTCGTGATAATGGAGTCGGCATAAAAAAAGAACGACTTGCCACACTCTTCGAACCCTTTTACACAACAAAGGAAAAAGGGACAGGGCTTGGACTTGTCGTTAGCAAACGAATCGTCAAAGAACATTCTGGGCGAATCGAAGTGGAAAGTGAAGAAAACAAAGGGACAACCTTCTCCATCTATCTCCCCATCAATCCAAAGTCTGAAGCAGAGTTCGTTGATCCTCAAGAGGCTGAAGCCTAGCAGCCATCCTCTTGAGGAAAATAAAATTTTCTATTGACTTTAAATAGATAATGTTGTAAATTTAAAAATGTCGTTAAGAGAATAAACCACACGATCCGTTAGCTCAGCTGGGAGAGCGCCACCTTGACAGGGTGGAGGTCACTGGTTCGAACCCAGTACGGGTCATACCGCTATAACCCTTTTGTAGTAAGCCTTTCGAATTTACGGAGGACTTTTTCTTTTCTAATGTGACCCTGTTAGGTGACGAATAGTATGGGTCATACCTGAAAAAGAATCCTGTAACCCTTAGTAAATAAGGATTACAGGATTTTTGTTTTGACATTTGCTAACAGATGCTTCATTGATTATCTTTCATGACTTTTTCGAAAGTTTCCGCGACCTCATCTTGATGATTCGATAAAAGATGTGCGTATACTTTATGTGGCTATTGATATTTGTCGTCTTAATAACTAGTGAATTTGATATGCCTCTAACAAGAAAAGAAAAAAGGAAGCAAAATCTTAGTAGTTTGGCTAATGATCGGACTAATATTCTTAATAGCTTATTGACTATTAAATAGAAAAAGTTGTGAGAAGACTCTATCTTGTACTATGGGGTAGCTTAAATTTAACAAAGGATTGCGATTGCAGCATTTTTTTATTCTACGGACGAGCAGGATACTTCAACAAGAACTGTTGTGATTGAAACCTTTTATCAGACGTTTTCGTAAAAAATATATAGCCAAAATAAATGCATGAACGTGTGAGAACGGGCAGGTTTGTTTAATAAGAAGTTACAATAGGAATGCTTATCTACTGTAAAATATAATAAGAATGTGAAATGAGGATTATTTATTATATGAAGGAGCATTGCCCATTCGCTTTGACCGTAGAACTTTTTGATGCTGAGATGCTGTTTGATCCATTTGAAAAACAATTCGATCGCCCAGTGTGACTTATACATCTCTGAGATTTCTTCGGCACTTAAATCAAATCGATTGGTGATTAGATCAAGTATATTTCCTTTGGAATCCATCACTTTTACTAGTCGAAAGTAGTTCTCAGTACGGTTTTGAGTCGTTCCAATCAACACCATTTGATCGGATAAAACAGATGAGTCATCTGGTAGTTTGAAATCGTCAACTACCCGTGTCACAGCGTTTTTCCTTAGTCTAGATAGGAAAAAGCAGCCATCGTCTGTCATGCGATCAAAGCGCTCATAGTCGAGATAACCACGGTCAAACACATACATGCATTCTTTGTCATCAACCATGACTTCAAGCTGATTACGATCATGTTCATTTGCCGTTGTAATCAAGGCTTTTTCAGGATATGAATGTCCTTTTTCCATAAAAACTCATCGCAAATGTAACTTGACACCAGCTTTTGTTTTCCTGAACTTTGCCCGTTTATGATGTGTGAAATTAAGTGGCAATGTGCTTGTATCAATGATTTTTAATGGCATAATAAGCTTCGTATCATGTGTTTTTGCATGAATTTGTGAGACTAAATCAAGGAAAAGCTGTTGAAATAAATCAGGATCCATTCCATTCCATTTAATCGACGTGAAAGCTGAGATATACTGATGGAATCAAGATTAATCTCTTTTTGCAGTTGATCATCAAAGAGACAATCGCTCAGTGCATGGAGGCTTTCTACCTCTTCCAGCTGGGCAAAAAGTAATAATTTCAAGAATGATTCTGTCGTAAATTTCTTTGTATAAAAATCTAATTTCAGTATTTTCACCTGTTCTTCAAATAATTGAACATTTATTGGTGAAAACCATTGTCCAAATGATGTTTTTCGTGTAATCTTATCCATGAGTTTGGTCCTTTTTATTGGATTTGGACGGGATTACCACCTGACCTATCCATTATAAAGGACTTTTTCTTTGCTATAAATAAGATTATCGAAAATTTTGAGTCTTTTTAATGTTCGGATTTGTTTAATGCAACACTAGTGAGCAAAAGTCAATGCAAATATGTTCCACTTACGGAATTGGAATAGAAAGGTTTCTTTAGCTAAATGGCATGAAACTTTCAATCGTGTGATACAGCTAATCAATGAGAAAAGGTTAAATTTGATGAGGATAGATTCTCAACACTATTTATTGGATATAAAAACGGCTCTTGAAGTTATTGAAAATGCCAAAACAATCAAAGGAAAAGTGTTTCGCTTAATATCACAGTACCAAACAGTCTGTACCAATCAGGCCAGACGAGATTTTTAAAAATAGATCTTCCCATCCAAAAAATCTGAATACCGGATCGCTTATAAGGTTATTGAGGGGCGAATTATTGTTGAAATTGTGGCCGTAGTTTCCCGAGTGAACTTTTATCAAAAATTAAAACAGAGAATATAACGTCAGCCGTCCTTGCAGGATGGTTTTTTTATGATTGAAATGTGAAAATTAATAGTATTTTAGTGATGGAATTCGATTAATGCTACGCTAGTGACATATCATATGTTTCCGTCAATTTGAAAGAACGAGCTGTTCTTATGTTACATTCCCGATATTTCGTTAATGATGAATAACTAACCAGTGACCAAATGGTTGCTTTTCATTATTGCTCCTTCAAATGGTGCATCTTGGTATTACTCCTTCAACATTCTTTGAACAAGTAGCTTTAATAATTTTACGTCTGCCTCGTTTAGTTTCTCCACCTCATGTAATAATTCTCGCCTGTTCCCATCGTTTATATCATCCTTTTCACACTTATATTCCGTTGGAGAATCTACACGACCTAAAAGGTAATCGGTGGTTACGCCTAAAGCATTGGCAAGATCCACAAGCATTGTATTAGAAGGTGTGCTGTACCCAGTTTCATAATTCGATATAGTGGTTTTTTTTGTTAATACCCTTTCAGCTAAATCTTGTTGAGTGAGATTTTTCCTTTTCCGTGCTTGTTTTAATCTCATACTGAGCATTTATCCACCTCCCTTTTAATAGAACGGAAAATGTTCAAAAATATTGTACCTATTGTACTCTAAAAAAAAAAAAATTAAACAAGAATTCAAAAAAAAAAACACTTTTTATATTGACATCCAAGTTTTTTGTACATAAAATAAGGACGAATACAAGATTCTTGGACAAAAAGGGGGGTGGTACTTCTGTGAAAAATGAAAACCTAGTTATGGCACGACAGGAAAAGGGATTGACCCAGGAAGAGCTTGCTAAAATGCTTGGATATAAAGGAAAACAGACAATTGCTAATTGGGAAAGCGGATATGCCTATCCTACTTTAAACAAAGCGATTGAAGCATCTGAGATATTAGAAAAGTCTGTATCCTTTTTATTTAGCTATAAAGTTCAAAAAATCTCAAACGAAAGTAAATTTTGTATGAAAGGAGGTCAAAATTGTTCAGAGACAAATCCGAACTTCGTAAAATCATCCGGCAAGAAGTAGACCTTGCAATTCGAGAACACTACAGCGCACATGAAACAACAATTTTAACGGTCCAAGAAGCAGCGGATTTAATCAAGGTGTCCAAGAAAACGCTGTACAAAATGGCCAAACTCCCTGAGTTTCCCGCAATACGTTCTTCTGAAAGGGGGAGCATTAAAATACCAAAGACGAGTTTTCTGGTCTGGCTTGAAAAATATTATTATAAATCAGGTGAAAAGGATACTAGACTGCTTCAAAAATAAGAGAGCATGGAGGTTGATCTAAGTTGAACTCTAAAAAATTTGATTATAAAAAAAAATTAAGAGTGAATCAAAAAAGGAAACTAAAAATCACCACATCTATTGCCGCTGCCTCAGCAATTGCATTAAGTCCATTGTCAATTGATAATAATTCTAATGCTCATTCAACTCTAGGGAACCTTCTAACTAATCCAAATATTTCTGTTTATAGTGTCTCTGCCCAAGAGATAAATCTAGCAGATTTAAACATTCTTCAGAATACATCATTGTTTTCTAATACAGGCGATATGCATTATAAAAATGAAAGCGGTAATTACGAACTTGATTTAAGCTTTACGGGAGAGGGATTAGCAAATGTCAGTCTAGCGGATCCTAAAGTAGTTGTGTTTACTCTACCTGAAGAGCTTCAAGGAACGGTTATTGGCGAACCTACAGTAACTATAAATGCGCAATTGACTGCCATTACACCTGGGGATGTTCCAGGGGTAGAACCAATTGTTAATACATTAGGGGATGCTATAGCAGTTTTAGCAGCGGTTGATGGATTGCCTCTCGATCTTGCTCCACTAAATACAGCGTTTGAATCAATTCGTAGTCTTCAAGATTTAGGATCATACGAGGTAGAGACTACTGGCGTTGTTTCAGAGGATGGAAAGACGGTTACCGTAGACTTCACGGAAGGTTTAGGTGAATATGTACGTGCTACATATGCTGGCTTCTTTGAACCATTGAAGGATGCAATTAACGATTTAGAATATGATGGTATTTTAGGTCCTGTAGTTAATCCACTTATAGATCAATTAAAAGATGTAGCTAATCAGTTATTTGACATTACGGATTCGATTGCAGATGGATCAAGCGACATCTTAACAGAGGCTCTGGATGCTAATTTATTAGGAAATTCTGATTATCGGCTTACGACAGAAATAACTGATCCATTAGTACCGGAGGCTACGGTGAGTGCTGCAGCAATTAATGAACCTGCTATTAACGCTAGTATTTTAAGCAGTATTAGATTAGATGGAGCACAAACCACAATATACTTTGAATCAGAGGGGGACGCCGATGCGGACGCTGATGCGGACGCCGATGCGGATGCGGACGCGGATGCGGATGCGGATGCGGACGCGGA
>NZ_ANNK01000072.1 GCF_000334155.1 Halalkalibacterium ligniniphilum
GATGCGGATGCGGATGCGGATGCGGACGCTGATAGTGATGGTGGATTTGAAGATGTTGTTGTATCAGATGTTTATCTAGGTAGTGAATATGATGAAAATAACGAAAGCCTGAGTGTCCAATATTTTGTTGAATATTTAGAGACCGCTGAGGTGCTTGGTAGAACGTATTTCGTGATTACTCCAGATAATGAATTGTTAGAAAATATCAACGGCATTGAATATGTAGATGCGCTTGGCCATATTCAAGAGGTAGCATTAAATGGTATGCCTGAAGAAAACAATGAAGTGTCGCTCATATCATTGGACCCAGGAGCCTTTTTAAAAGATGGGCAAATTTTCTTCTCGGCCAGTACTTCACTTGAAGTTGAGACAGGAAGTGAAGCGTTAGTATATTTAAACATTTACTATGATGAAAGGCCGATGGAAGGAACGTACACTCTTACTGGTGAACAAGTTGATGAAAATTTTGTCTCTATTGGATTCTTAGAAGATACATTCGTAACAACAAAAGTAGAAATTCCACCAGCGGATGACGGAGATGCTGATGCTGATGCTGATGCCGATGCTGATGCTGATGCCGATGCCGATGCTGATGCGGATGCCGATGCGGATGCCGATGCTGATGCTGATGCTGATCAAGGGGTTAAATTACCTGATACAGCAACTAACATTTGGACAATAGGCCTTGCTGGGTTAGGTACATTTTTGGCAGGTATTGTTGCTAAACTCTTTGCACATCGTCGCAAAGATACTGAATGATGCTATAGAGGCAAATGTTCCAATTGGAACATTTGCTTCTTCTCCACTTAATCAAACCAGTTTTGCCAGGGGGGAAGAGAATGTCTACTACACAAACTAAACCTTTATTTTCGGCTCTTCTAACCAAATTGGAACAACTTCATTTATACATTAAGGAAAATCCTGGTTTCAAGGAGCTTAAAAAACAAAAAGAGGTAATACTATTTTTATCTATAGGGAACATGGGTAGTCGTGCAACTGTATTTGTTTCACGAAAAAGAAGTTTTGAGCGTGCCTGGGAAAATATTCAAAAACAAGCAATTCAATATCTCAAAAAGAAGCATTTCCTTCCCCAATTTTTAAAAATAGATTGGGTTGATCAAGAAGAAACATTCTCAATCTTTGAATTTATCGAAGTTATGACGAATACGAAAAAAAACTATTTCCGGAAAGGTATTGCCTTAGATGCTGAATATAAATATGCATTTCTGGAACAAGAGATCAATGCCAATGCTTTTATTCAAATAAATAAAAATACTCGCCGTGGATTCTTACATGAGTCGAACATTAAACATTATATTAAATATCATCGCCCTAATCAACCTATGATTGATTTTAATAAAGTAAATGTAGTCAAAACATTTACGACAAAAGGTTTTTTTTATCACAATGGTACTTGTTTTACCTTGAAAAGTTCAGAGTTGGACAATGGAAGACGTGACACTGCACTAGACCAGCAGGAATTAAAACATCTTATAGTCTCCGGAGGACAATTCTTAACACAGAACAATCATGAAAATGGGAAATTTACTTATGGTTATTTCTCATGTTTCGATAAAGAAATTAATTTTTATAACGTGCTTAGGCACGCTAGTACTCTTTATGCTATGTGTGAAGTATATGAATGCTTTCCAAATCAAGAACTACATCAAGCGATAAAGAGAGGGTTCAACTATTTAGTTGAAAAGGGGATTGCCAATTTCCAAATCAACAATAAATTAATCTCTTATGTTGTGGACGGTATTGAAGAAAATAACCTGGAAATTAAATTAGGTGCCAATGCAGCTGCTATTTTAGCTTTTACTAAATACACAAGTGTATTTTCAGAGGATGAATACCTACCTCTTGCACAACAGCTTGCTAAAGGAATATTAAATCTTCAAAGCCCTAATGGGGATTTCTGTCATGTGCTCAAATATCCTTCTCTTGATTTAAAAGAACAGTTTCGTATCGTTTATTACGATGGAGAAGCAGCATTTGCTTTAATGAATTTATACAAGCTTGATAAAGATGATTTATGGCTGCAATCTGTAGAAAAAGCATTTGACTCGTTTATTGCAAAAAAATACTGGAAGCATCATGATCATTGGCTTAGTTATTGTACAAACGAATTAACTGCTTATAAACCAATACGTAAGTACTTTCAATTTGGCTTACTTAATATACGCGATAAATTGGATTTTATTTGGAACAGAGAGACAACATATCCAACATTTTTAGAATTAATGCTTGCCGCTTATCAAATGGTTCAACGAATCTATGATACGGATCACTATGATCTTCTAAAGGAATTTGATGAGGATGGATTAATTCGTACGATCCATAAGCGAGCGGAATATCAACGAAACGGCTTTTTTTATCCGGAAGTAGCGATGTATTTTAAAAATCCTCAACGTATTATCGGGAGTTATTTTATTCGCCATCACTCCTTCCGTTCCAGAATTGATGATGTGGAACACTACCTTTCTGGTTATTGTCAATATTATAAGCTCTTTTTCAAGACTACGCACTAAAACAACAATTATGCTCTAATTAACGGGGTGATGCAATTGAAAAGAAGGATTTATATGCCTTTTATTTGTTTGATTTTATGTTTTTTTTCATTTCAACCTGAGGCAGAAGGAGCAGTTCTTAAATATGGGCACAGCGCAGTAGAAGTGAAGGAACTTCAACAAAAGTTGATTGTTATGGATTACTTACATACGAGTGCGACCGGTTATTATGGTACGCATACACAAAAAGCAGTTCGTCAATTCCAGACTGATTTTAACTTATTGGTAGATGGAATCGCTGGACCGCAGACTTTGCAAATGCTAAACGATGTAGAGAAAATTGCACGAATTGTTCATGGTGAAGCAAGAGGGGAGTACTATGAAGGACAAGTTGCCGTGGCAGCAGTCGTTCGCAATAGATTGTATTCCGATCAATTTCCTTCCACTGTTGATGGTGTGTTATTTCAACAGAACGCATTTACAGCGGTACAAGATGGTCAATATAATCTTACTCCAAATCGATATGCGTATGCCGCAGTAAAAGATGCCTGGTTGGGATGGGATCCTACGGGTGGATCTACCTATTATTACAATCCACGTATCGCAACTTCCGAATGGATATACACACGAACGGTGGAGATGACCATTGGTAATCATGTATTTGCAAAATAATAATTGCTTTGAGGGAAGGAGAGAAATTTTAAAATCATGTTTTGATTTTTTATTAGATTTTTGCCGTATAGAGGGGTGTTATTTTGTCCGGAGTTAAAAAAGGAGGTGTATGGATTGGATAACATAGGGATTATGGATGATCATGTACCCTTTTGTATGGTTATGTAATGAAAGGGATGTCCATGCATGAGTTAATGGATGCCATCAAAATTATTCGTCATGGTGGTTTGTTTTTTCATCATCAAGTCATGAAGTATTTAATTGATGAGCTGCGGTTTCCGTTTACAAACGATGATGTCGCTTCGTCCAGCCTGGTGAATCCTCATGATGTGTTTTCCAAAAGAGAATATCAAGTATTAAAATGTATGGCTGACGGTTTGAGGAATGAAGGGATCGGCCACCGTTTAAATATCTCCATATTAACGGTTAAAAAATCATGTCTCAAATATCTTACACAAAATGGTGTCAATAGCCGTCTTGGATCCGTTGCAAAGGCGATTAAATATGATTGGGTTCTCATAGAAAATGAAAAAAAGAAACCCAGTCATCCGTGCACGTCGGTTTTTAAAAAATTATGCCAATCATATGTTGTCTCCATCCAATATGTCTTTTGGTTTTGGGTAGGAACAGCCACTGACTGGATCATTGCATACAAACGACGAATCACGGAAAGGAAGCTGATTCCTAGTATAAACATAAAGTAATACATCAAACGAGGGTGAATCAATGAGGAAGGCATTGTCAACTTATTTATTTGATGCACATCAAAATAAAGCTATTTTGGAAGTCATGAAGAATATCAAGATTGGCTGGGTCTACCTTTGTTTTCTCACTACAGGTTCATTTATGAAGCGTCAAAAAAACGTGTTTATTAGGGAGCAACAATGTTTAAGTTTATTGTTCTGTATGGGAGCAACGAATCAGATGTGCCATGAAGGATAATGGGGAATTTCCTTTTTGACACTATTAAAAAGGAGTGCAGTAACACATGTTTAACTTAGACGCTATTGAAGGTGTTATTTTAAAATTTTACGAAACTTTACCTATGATCACAGCTGCTATTTTCTTATTACTGCTTGCTTGGGTGGTCGCTAAAATCTCTAAATTCATCACCAAATCGTTGATTAACAAAGTTAAATTTCCAAAATTCGTACATGCGGAGAAAGAAGATCCAGAACCAGTTGTCGATCAATACCATCGTACACAACTTGCTAATACAGTTGGCTCGATTGCATATTATGTAGTGTTTATCCTATTTATTCCAAGCATTCTTGATGCTTTAAATATGACCTCAGTTTCACAACTCATCTCGAATATGATGGAGCAAGTTCTTGGGTTTTTACCGAATTTATTTATAGCAACAGTCATTTTTGTTGTTGGCTTTATCATTGCCCGTTTGGTACGCGATCTACTTGTGAATGTGTTGAATGCTTTAGATTTTGATCGTTTTTTTAATAAAATTGATGAGGACAACGACCAACGCCCTCAATCGGAGACTATTTCGAGGATTCTTGCCAATATAGTCATGGTAATTATTGTAACTTCCGTTGTTACAATCGCATTAGAAGCCTTAAATATTGAAACCATATCCTCTTCAATCGTTACCATATTATCGAGTATTTTATCAATTATTCCAAACTTATTTGTAGCGGTTATTCTTATGACTGTGGGCTATTATATTGCAACATTTATATCCCGATTATTGACCCGATTATTACAAAATACAGGAATTAATCGCCTCTATGAAGCATTTGGTTTTAGCTCCAAATCCAAAACCTTTGATTTGTCCGAAGTAATTGGAAAAGTTGTTAAGGTACTCATTATTCTTTTCTTTACTGTTGAAGCATTAACCATCTTGCAACTCCATGTGTTTAGCCAAATTGGAAATGCCGTTATTGTTTATCTTCCACTGCTCTTTAGTGCAATACTTATACTTGGTATAGGTCTATTTTTAGGGAATTTACTCAAAAAAACGATCACTCATTATACCAACAACTCGTTTTCTGCATCCCTTGTAAAATATATAATCATTCTGTTTGCGGTATTCATGACATTAGAACAACTAGAATTAGCAAGTTCAATCGTTAATATAGGTTTCCTTCTTATTCTAGGCGGGCTTTCCATTGCTTTTGCCATTTCTTTTGGTATTGGCGGGCAAGAATTTGCAAAAAGACAATTGAATAAATTTGAAAGAAAAATTAAAGAGGATACCCAAAACGATAAGGGATGACTAACACATTTACCATGAAAAAGAATGATATCCTCTTTATGTAAAAGATGGGAAATAGATGATTCGAATAATAGTCCAATATGAGGGGAAGTATGTTCCATGAAAGTAATCGGAAATTTTATCCTTTTAATAGGGGTCATCCTTCTTACAGTTTTTGCTTATCAGTTTTATGGTCATGAACAAGCTCTAAATGTATCTTTAGTTCAAGCAGAAGAACGTATCAGTCAAGAAGAAGATATGCTAGTTAATCATGATTCAGCCTCTCAACCATTTGAAGTAAACTATCATGAGGCTTTTGCTACTTTGGAAATTCCCAAGCTAGATAAAACGCTACCGATTGTGGAGGGAACTGATCCAGAGGCACTTGAAAAAGGTGTTGGTCATCTATCTGATTCTGCATTTCCACAACAAGGGGAACAGATCGTTTTATCTGGACATCGTGATACAGTTTTTCGAGGATTCAAAGATATTGAAGAAGGTGATCAATTTATTATCTCAATGCCCTACGGCACTTACACTTATAAAATTAAAAAAACGGAGATTGTACCAGAAGACGATACTTCAGTAATCAGAGACATGGGAGAAGAAGTACTTGTAGTCACTACCTGTTATCCATTTAATTATGTTGGAGATGCTCCATATCGATATGTAACCTATGCCTATCCTTTAGATTAACTTGTTTTAACGAAAAAGAAAGCTTTCTTAATTTATACTAATTAAGGAGTATCACTTCATGAAAAATTTATATAGACAATTCTTATACCATCAAGCACAACTTGAAAAATTAGCAAACTCATTGGGTTTAAATCATCCCAATATTTTAAAAAAGAGCCAAGAATTGGATAAAATTCATATGAAAATTATCAATAAAAAAGAAAGAATCAATAAAACGAAATAAATATTTGTAGACAATTTGTAAAACAAGCCAATGATTTGTACTCTATATAAGCTACGATATTAGCTACATCCATATTGAAAATTTTTCTAGTCAATTGAGCCAAAAACCATTCTTATTGGGTCCCTATCCACCATTTGAAACCTCCAAAGTATGAAATATTAAAAGTTCTTTTTTCCTACTTCCATTAGAAAAAATGGCCAAAGAAATGATTGTGAACATTGTATATGGAGGTCTTCATCATCAATGCAAACTCATATCAACACATATAATGGGAGGGGTTCAAGTGACTTTGAAGGAATATATTTTATCCATTCATCAGATGCTTGAAAATGCTAAAAAGGAAAGATGGAATAAAGTCCAAAGAACAGAACTCTTACGTAAACACCAAGAATTGGAAGGTTATCTTCCATTTCTAAACAGAAGGGAAGAAGGAAGATAACCTACTAATCATAAATAAGTTTTGGTGAATATACTCTAGTTGAAACCAAGGCACCCCCTGGATATGAACAATTAACTGATCCAATTAACTTTTCTTTTCAACCGGGTCAAGCAGAAGCCGAAACACTGATCGTTGAGAATACCGCTATTCCGCCTGAACAACCGGTAAAACCTGAAGAGCCAGGTGAACAAGCTGGCGGTGAACAACCAGGAAACACTGAAATATTAACAGAATCTGGTTATCTAGACAAGCTTCCTCAAAGTTGAAAAGTGGATTGAGGAACTATTTGAGTAGGCTATAGAGTTGCTCCGTTAAAAGGCTAGAATAAAAGATTGGTACGATAAATTCTACGATCAGTTAAATTTAGTCTCCTTCTTGCGTATTTTATTCCTATTACTTATATAACTACCAAACAATAAAAATGTGAGAATTAATAGTGTTTTAATGATGGAATTCGATTAATGCTACGCTAGTGACATATCATATGTTTCCGTCAATTTGAAAGAACGAGCTGTTCTTATGTTACATTCCCGATATTTCGTTAATGATGAATAACTAACCTGTGACCGAATGGTTACTTTTCATTATTGCTCCTCCAAATGGTGCATCTTGGTATTACTCCTTCAACATTCTTTGAACAAGTAGCTTTAATAATTTTATGTCTGCCTCGTTTAGCTTCTCCACCTCATGTAATAATTCTCGCCTGTTCTCATCGTTTATATCATCATTTTCACACTTATATTCCGTTGGAGAATCTACACGACCTAAAAGGTAATCGGTGGTTACGCCTAAAGCATTGGCAAGATCCACAAGCATTGTATTAGAAGGTGTGCTGTACCCAGTTTCATAATTTGATATAGTGGTTTTTTTTGTTGATACCCTTTCAGCTAAATCTTGTTGAGTGAAATTTTTCCTTTTCCGTGCTTGTTTTAATCTCATACTGAGCATTTATTCACTTCCCGTACAAAATAAGTAAAATAACCTAGTACATTATACTTATTATAATATAAAAGAAATCAAAACAAAAATCCATATTTTTGTATTTGACATCCAATATTTTTGCATATAAAGGTAAAAAAATTCAAAAAAATCTAAAATGGGTGGTACTACTGTGAAAAAGTTATGGCAAGACAGGAAAAAGGATTAAAACAGGAAGATTTACTTGTTGAATTCAAATAAAGTCGTATATTTGTCTAAATCAATTGGTCGTAAAATTATAAAAATAGTAAATAAATATTATTAATAATTATTTATTTACTATATAATGGAAGTTGCGATGGGGATTATTAACTATTATATAGGAGGATTTTATGAATATTAAGCAAGATTTGTTTGTATTCCCTGTTGTCTGTGTATTCGATTAAAAAGTGATACAAAAGACCTTCGGATGTGGTCTATCCTAGTTGTAATCGTCAACCCAAAAGTTGACCATGTCGCTCACGTAAAAGTTGACCACCCTCTTGTTACTTTGAATAAGTCTCTTTAAGACGATAGCTTTCTCCGTTCATGGGGATGATGTGTGCCTTATGAGTCACTCGATCTAACAAGGCGGCAGTCATCTGCTCATCATGAAATACTTCTACCCATCGGCCGAATTCACGATTGCTTGTGATGATCATACTTCCTCTCTCATAACGGGCAGAGAAAAATTGAAATAATCGTTCAGCTGCTCTTTGATGATAGGGGATATATCCAAGTTCATCCACTATCGTGACATCGGGACGCGCATGCTGAATGGCTCTTGGCTTTTTCTCCAGTTCATATGGTCAACCTCAAATACTTCTTGAAATTTTTCGTATGAACGCTCATGTTTTGCCACGCACTCGCCATAAATTGTAATCTCGATATGAGATACATAAGCATGAATTTCGGCTTCTTTCCGACCAGCGTACCTAGTCGGAACAGAGTAAGCATTTGTTTCAAAATTCACAAGAGCTAAACTGTTCACGGCTGCTTTTATCTTCCTTCCGCAAGGATGTGAGCCACTAATTCCTAATAAATGCTCCTTCTCTTGCTGGAATCGTTCACCTTTTCTTTCGTTTTTGGTACATAAGTATTTTCGTATTCATTACATTGCAAGAGTATGCCAAAAAATTTGAGATTCCAGTTAATTTAAATACTTTGGTAATACGAGTTACAAAAGAAATTGAGAACCTTTATAAAGTAAAAACTGATAAAGGTGAATATATAGCTAGAAATATAGAGCTACGGGTCCTTTTCAGGAACCATTTACACCAACGTTATGTGAATCGTTTTCAGTTGTAGTGAATCAGCTACACTCAGATGAATACCGTAATAAATCGCAGTTAGTTAAAGGGACTACTTTAATAGTAGGTGCAGGAAATTCAGGCTATCAAATTGCTACAGAACTTTGTGAAGACTTTAATGTGTACTTAGCTGAAGGTAAGAAAAATATGCCACATAAAATCCTTAATAAGAGTATTTTTTGGTGGTTTGACGTTTTAGGACTATCTAAAGTAACAGAGAGACATCCAATAGGAAAAATATTAAAAAAGAATGATCCAGTAATAGGAAAAGAGCACAAGTCCTATATACAAACAGGGAAAATTCAAATGAAAAAAAAAGGCTAAAGTCCGCTGCAGATAATATAGCAATTTTTGAAGGGGGAGATAGATTAGCGGTTGATAATGTTATATGGGCAACAGGATTTGTGTACAGCTACCCTTGGTTAGAAGTAGACGGCGTCATTGATTCGGAAAATAAGCCTATTCAAAAACGTGGTGTTACAAAACAGCCTGGGTTGTACTTCTTAGGTCTGCCTTGGATCCGCATATACGGGGATCTGCATTATTAACTGGAGTTAATAAAGATGCAAAATACTTATCTGAAATTATGAGGTGAATAGAATGAGCGATGAGTTTATCTTAGAGAAAATTAAAGACATAATAACAAGTTACACACCATTAAAACATGAAGATATTAATTTGGAAAGTCATTTAACAGATGAGTTCAATTTAGATTCTACTGATCTTTTAGAACTCGTAATGACTGCTGAGGAACAATTTAACATTCATATTGAAGATTCAATCTTCGACGAAGTAAAATCAATTCAACATATCGTTGAAGTAGGTTGCTGTGCAATTAATCTAGTGAAGTATTTATACTTCCACCAGCTTCGTTTATGAGAGGAGTAGAATTCTTTAAATAATTAACAACAGCTCGAAAATCATTGGCACTAAAGAGTTTTTCTCTAATACATATGGAAAGTGCGTGATTAATTAATGCTGGAGCTTTTTTTATTACATCTAAAATTAGTGTTAATTGATCTCTTCAGAAGTCGAGCATTTGCCTTTAGCTTCTTTTTGGCATGTGATGAAAGATCTTTTTGAACCATTCGTCGTACATCTTGAAGTGCTTCTGTCACATAGCGATTGACATGAAAACGATCCGCAATTCGAATGGCTCTTGAAAACCACTCTTGGCAAAAGGTATGATACGCTTTTGCCAAATCCATGGCGACGGCAACGGGATTCAAAACCGTTTTTAAAGATTCGCTCCATTGTTGAATAAGGATTTGATGCTCATTTGATGTATGAGCAACCGTTGTTCTATAGGTTTGCCGGGTAAAAAAAGCAGAATAAGCATTTGTATAGTGTCTTTTTGACGCAACAAATGAGTATGTCCAAGTAAAATGTCGCACCGCATTCCTTGCACTTTAAATTGAACGCAGGAATTCGTATGTCAACCGATTTATCAAACGCAGCTAGATGGTGTACATCCCTACTGTAAGGTTGACCATTGCGAATGACAGAAGAGGAATGGCAATAAGGACATTCTTGAACAGAATCAAGAGATGTGACTTCAATGATTGCATGGTCTCCCTTTACGTCTATATTGACAATTGTTACTTCTGGTAAATCTAAGAGTTCGTTGAGATAATGAAAGGGCATCTGTCTAACCTCGTTTACTTTTTAGTGTCGGAACTAAAAGCATAACAGGTAGGCAGATGTTTTACATTTAATTAGCTTTATTACGAAACTATTCACTCGTGGTCAACCATTGATTTTGGTGTTGAGCCTAAAATTGATAACAATGATTTTATCAGTCTACTACACTTAGTCAGGCTTTTAAACGCACGAATATATTTTCTGAGATACGCATATAAAATGATTTTAACCATAGGTTTAGGATGAAAGGAGATACGGCTGCCCTCATTCGTTCGACTTTTAGGTTTAATTTATTTTAGTAATTTGTAATTTTTCGTCTCCATTTACTTGTTACGGCTTAACACATTATAAACAGCAGATTCAAATTCGAGATAACCAAGATAAGACGACGCATCATGATACGGAAATATTTGCGATGCCCAATATCCACCAATACCATTTTCTAGATCAATCCAATAATAACAGTTTGGTAGCCCTGCCCACATTAATTGTCCTGCAGGTCTTCCTGTAGGTGCCGCTTCATCATTAATTTGGAATGTATATCCCCAAGATTTTGATAGGCCTGGGAAAAACTCTCCTTTGTTTGCCAAGGAAGGATCTGCTGCATCCCATCCTCCACTTTTTAATTGATCTAATCCGTTGCTACTCATCATCTTAACAGTATCAGGCTTAAGAACACCTTCCCCATCATTCAAAATCATACGAATAAATTTCATGTAATCTTTCACGGTTCCATATAAACCATGCCCCCCCATATCCATTTGTGGATTATCTGGAAGCTTAAAATCTGGTTTAGCTAAGATTGTCCCATCTTCAGAACGAAAATGCATAGATACTCTGCGCTCATCCATTGATGGTTGAAGTACAAAAGAGGTATCATTCATTCCAAGAGGCTCAAAAATACGCTCCTTCATGACAGATCCTAGCCTTTTCCCTCGAACAGCCTCAACTACTTTTCCAGCCCAATCAATATTTGTGCCATAATTCCAAGATTCACCTGGCTGAAATAATAATGGAGTTTTAATAGATTCAAAAGATGATGAAAGGACATTAGGAACTTCCTTCATACTATGTTCGCGATATCTTTTTTCCTCATGACTAAAGAAGTCATAGCTAAAACCTGCCGTATGTAGCAAAAGCATTCGAATCGTAATATCCGTTTTCTGTTTAGTTAATTTGGGGTTCCCTTCAGAATCAAAACCATTCAAAACTGGAATTTCTGCTATTTCAGGAACATAATTTTTCACAGGATCGTCCAAACTAATAGAACCTTCTTCAACGAGCTGCATGACAGTAGCTCCAGTTATAGCTTTAGTTGTAGAAAACAAAGCAAAGATACTATCGGTAGTCATTGATATGTCAGTACCATATTGCCTTACTCCTGCTGCACCTTCATAAATAATTCCTTTTCGATCAGTAACCATCGCAACTACCCCTGGAACAGCTCCAATTCGGTTTACAGTGTTCGATAGAACACTATCCAAAGTCTCTTTTAAAAGTTCTGAAGAAAGCGTTTTCAAAATTATCAGCTCCTGAAAAATGTATTTTGTAAGACAATTATACATAATTAATTTGATAATTCAAATATTTTATTTATGGCATCACACTAGTGTTGTGTAAATGATGACTAAATTTTCAGTTTTATGGTTCTTGGTGCTTGATAAAATTGCATTATTAAATGAAAGTTAATACAATCCTTTTTTTTCAAGGGGTTTAACCAGAACATAGGGCTTTTTTTGTTGTCTAGATGAGAAAAGGGCGAAAACTCTTAATAGTTTAATTTAATTAATGCAATGCTAGTAAATACCAATATATTTCAAAATCTGGCGTAAATCGATTAGTGGCTTGCATCTTATTTCTATTAGGGTCCATTAAATGGACTTAAGCTTTTATGAACTAACAGCGCCCAGATAATATAAATCGAAGTACAATCCACTATACATAGGCATATGATAATTTTGTAAATCATTGAAGGGGATGAGCAAAGTGTATTATCTGCCTAATACGTATCTATATCCTTATTGCGCTAATGTTAGCACACCAATCTATAACTCAGACTATATGTCAAGAAATCATCAAGAAAATAATCAACATGTAGTTGAAGCGATACTAACTGGAATAAAAAGAGAAGCTTCAGCCATTGATCTTTATCGTCGATTAGCACGTGTAGCGCCAAATCAAAAGCATAAAAATGACATTCTTCATGCTTTAGAAAACAAAAAAGTTTATTTAAATCAATTTACTAACCTTTATTTCTCACTTACTGGAAGACAGCCTGTGTACCAAATTGATAAATTTCGTTTTCGTAGTTATAGAGGAGGTTTACAAAAGGCTTATGAAATAGAGATAGAGGGTTACGAAGATTATCAAAAAAGTTATTTACTTACTCAACATCCACAAGTTCGAAATGTATTCTTGTGGGCTTTAACTGGTGAAAAAGAGACTGCCACACGATTGGGTTCTTTAAATAAGGAAGCATTAAAAGATTATGGATCAAGACCATTTGTAGTTGATATTGAGAAGGTTACTAAGCAAAACAATACTTACCGTACTGCTTTATGGACAGGAAGGCATTTACAATTGACCTTAATGAGTCTCAATGTTGGAGAAGACATCGGTTTAGAAGTACATCCCCACCTAGATCAATTCATCCGCATTGAAGAAGGCCAAGGACTTGTTCAAATGGGTGACAGCCAATTTAATTTAGATTTTGAAGAAAAAGCCTATGCAGACTATGCAATCTTTGTACCTGCTGGAAAATGGCACAATTTAACCAATACGGGTAAAAAACTTCTTAAGCTTTACTCTATTTATGCACCGCCTGAGCATCCTTATGGTACAATTCATGAAACGAAAGTAGATGCAATAGCTGCTGAAGAATATCATCAAGGTCATTATAGATAAAAAGTGTGAAAGGAATTCTGAAGATTTGTACTTAAACTAAAGGAGGGCGTTTGATCCAAGGGGGATTAACGCTCTTTTTAGGTTGACCTTATAAATACGTAAAGGAGCAGGTTTCTTAAAAAGCTATTTATTGAAGGGATCTCTGATTAATTGTACCTTTTTAGCAAAAGTTGAATGATAGTTTGTGAAGATTTGTACTTAAACGAACAGGCAGGATAGTGAAAGAAGGAATTTCTATTAGTATGGAGAATGGACTAATATAGTAATCAAAGGATTATTGGGAGGGTATATTTTGAAAAAAACAATTAATACTAAATAATTTGATAATATTTTGAATGCCGTTTGAATCTCTTGATAATCTAAAAACCAATGTTGAAGGTACATGAATGGAAGGAGTCTATTTTTAATGAAAAAAATTACACCATTTTTAATGTTTCAAGATGGAAAAGCAGAAGAAGCAATGACATATTATACATCAATCATTGAGGATTCTGAAATAACGAACATCTCTCGTTATGAAGCGAATCAAACTGGAGATGAAGGAACAGTGATGCATGCGACCTTTTCCTTAAAGGGGCAAGAATTTATGTGCATTGACAGCAATGTGAAGCATGAGTTTTCCTTTACACCTTCATTCTCCATCTATGTCACCTGTGATTCTGAAGAAGAGATCGACACCCTATATAAGAAACTGATTACGGAAGGACAAGCACTCATGCCGCTAGATGACTATGGATTCAGCAAGAAGTTCGGCTGGTTAAACGATCGGTTCGGTGTTTCGTGGCAGCTTAACCTTCCTAAATAAATTTATATTAAGATATGTATTTGTTTGTCATGTTTGTAGATACTGTTCATAATAAATGCATACGCATTCTGTAATCTGGCGCATTCTTCCATTGACGAATGCGTCTTTATTTAGGATCTAACTCTAGAATGTCATTACAGATAAAAATTGGGTATTGTGTTAAGGTGTGAAAGGGAATGTGGTCTCTTGCAATCATAGTGAACTACTTATTGCACAACCAATAGAATTTGAGGAAGTAGAAACTGAAGAAAAAAACTCTTCTAAAAGTAAGTAACCTGCGATTGAAGTCGCAGATACTTCTTTTTTTAGTTTTAGAGAGCCAGAAACAAAATTGGACGGTTATATCAACAAAGGGGAACTTTGTCATTACGCCTCAATTTGACCAAGCTTTTGATTTTTCAGAAGGTCTAGGAAAAGTAAGTATGTAGGTAAATGAAGTAGCAAAAACTGGTTTTGTTAATGAAAAAGGAGATTTTGTCATCGAACCAGAGTTTGAACGTGCGGAAAGTTTTTCAAACGGTTTAGGCAGCTGTATCAATTTTTAGAGAAAAACAAAAATGGGTTTATTAACAAGGAAGGGAAATGGTGATTGAGATTGATGAACATTTCGAAACAGGTTGCACTTACTACGCTATAATGGTGGTTGCCAGGAAATTGCTATTATGGTTTTTGGGTTTTTTGGGTTGACTTTAGAATGTATAGTTTATATACTTAACTTGTTAAATGTAGGGAGGGAACATAAATGAGCTTAACAAATCGAAAAAAACAATTTTTGCTAAAGTTAATGGAATTATATGAAAGCTCAAATCTCCCGGTACATTACGAAACATTAGCAAAAGCGATTGGAGTGAGTAAATGGACTGCTTATGATATGCTAAAACAACTGGAAAAATTGAACCTTCTAAAAAAAGAATATATTGTTAATAAAAGTGAAACTGGAAGGTCTCAAATAGTTTATTTCCCTTCAGATGAAGCGTATGATATTTTCAAAAAAACTTCTGAGGAGATTCTAACTGACGCGGAATGGGAACAAGTAAAAATAGAACTTATGGAGCTTCTAAGAGATCTAAACCAAAAAGATCCAAAAATCGTTTCACAAAGAATTTTAGATAATATTTCTAAAACGAATAACAAAGTTGTACTCTGTGCGAATGTCATTTCTTTGTTAATGACTCACGTGAAGCTTAGCAATGAAACAAAAATACCAAATATTATGCACCTAATTGATCTTGTGAATGAGGACCATATAAAGCTTACTTTATTCACTGGTATTATTGTGGGAATGTTTCTAACAGAGCTCAATAATCTTGGGGTTGAAGTAATGGGTCTTGTAAGTGAACACATTAATATTTTTGGTCGTCTTTCTTTGGAAGATCAAAATAAAGTAGCGTTATTCCTTAAAGAGATATTATCAATGTAAAAATCCATGTACTAATTAGTTTTTGTGTCTTTTGGGTATTGTGGATATGAAAACACACCTACAATTAATAATATTTTAATATGTACTTAGTGTTTAAATATAACACTGATTTTTGTAATTAGTTTTTGGGTCTTTTGTAGTTGTGTGTACGTCACAGCAGATTACTACATAATATAGTGATTATTAAAAAAATATTAAGTATTAATTTTGGCTCATTTCTGATGTTATTTCTAAATAGTTTTTGGGTCTTTTGGGTTTGTGTTTAAGTGAAATTGGAGGAAGATGTTTATGAAAAATACGTTTGTTAAAGTTGGACAAATACTGTTTAATCGGTCTTCTTTAATCATTGCTATGATTCTTGTCTTGACTGTTGTAATGATGTTTGGAATTACTAAAATAGAAGTGAAAACCAGTATGGATATGATGGTCTCACCTGATGATGACTTTTATAAAGACACGATTCGCTATCAAGATGAGTTTGGTGGGGAGATACTCCTGTTATTGCTTTCGGGAGATAAGGAACAACTTTTTAACGATGAAAATTTACAGACAATGAAAGATATTCAAACTGAAATCGAAGGTATCGCAAACATTAAGACGGTCCTTAGTCCAGTTTCATTTGTTGACATTTTAGCCTCACAAATAAAAGAACAACAAGTAGAGATGGAAGCTCAAATAAAAAATTCGTTAGAGCAGGCAATGACAGAGGCTGCAAAGGCGGCAAGAGAAAATGGTGCTAAACCAGAACAACAACAACAAGCTGCTGATCAGGCAAGAGCGATTGTTGAGCAACAAATTAATGAGCAATATGGTCAAGAAATAAAGCAATTAGAGGAAATAAGAAAAACGGGTGAATTGTCATCAACTAATCCTGAATTTGTTAAATTCTCGTTATTTGATGAAAGCGGTAATCCACATACCATGGCAGAGCAAGTGCTTCTTGAAAACGGAAATAGTGCATTATTTGCTATCACATTAACAGGTAATTTGACTGTTGCAGAATTAGGAGAGGTAACCACCCAAGTAGAAGATGTTTTAGATAAGCATAAATTTGATGAGCTGGATATCACTTTTTCGGGAACTCCAGCTGTTACGAAGGAATTAGAGGATAGTGTTACTGAAGATATGGGAGTCATGTTGGCGCTATCTGTAGTTTTAATGGTTATGGTGTTAGCATTGGTTTTCCCAGTAAGATGGCGTTTATTATCGTTACCGGTTGTATTGCTTGGAATGGTTTGGACATTTGGAATAATGGGTTTTATAGGTATCCCTCTTAGTATTGTAACGATGGCAATCCTACCAATTTTAATAGGACTTGGAGTAGATTTTGCTATTCAATTCCATAACCGCTATGAAGAGGAAATAACGAAAACGCAGAATCGAAAAGATGCCGTAATAACTACGGTGAAACAAATGGGAACGGCTGTTGGTATTGCAGTTGTTATCATGTCTCTTGGGTTTATTTCAATAATCATTTCTGATGCGCCAATGATTAGAGATTTTGGGATCATGCTTACTATCGGTGTATTTGTTCTTTACACCCTATGTTTATTACTTTTACCAGTTATTTTGAATGTAAGAGACAAAAAGAAGATAAAGGTAGCGTCGTCCGATAAAGATAGTTTAATTGATGGATCCTTACATAAACTTGCCAAGAGCATAGTAAAAAGACCAATTATCTTTATTATTGTACCGATTATTTTAGCTATCATAGGTTTTTCTGTCGAGGGCAACTTAGATGTAGAATCCGATATAGAAGCATTAATGCCACAAGATGCCCCTGCACTAGTTGAAATGAATAAGATTCGAAATGTTGTCGGAAGTACGATTAATCTCCAATTTCTAGTGGAGGCAGATGATGTAACTGCTCCTAAAGTAATTAACTATATGAATGATCTAGAGGGAGATTTATCGAGTTATGAACATGTATCTCAAGTAACAGGTATTTCAAGTGTACTAAAGACTTTAAACCAAAAAGAATTGCCGAACCCGGAAGATACTCAGGCTATTTTGGACAACTTACCAAGTGAAATGCAGAGATTGTTTATTTCAGAAGATAAAAAAATGGCTGTAATTACGGTAACATTAGATAACGTTGATCCAGCAGAGCAAGAAGCAGTGTTAAATGAGATGGAAGGTAGTATTATTCCTCCTAACGGAATGGAAGTTAAAGCTGTTGGATCTCAAGTTCTTCAGATTAAGGCAATCAACAATTTGACTGGTAGTCGCCATATTTCTCAATTAATTGGATTAGTAGGAATCCTTATCGGATTAGCAATAGCCTATCGGAGTATCCGACAATCATTACTACCTATTGTTCCAATTGTATTAGTACTTGGATGGAGTGGCGGTATTTTATATGTGACAAATACACCGATTAATCCACTTACAGCTGTGTTAGGTGCCCTAATATTAGGAATCGGTGCCGAATTTACGATATTATTTATGGAAAGATATCATGAAGAAAGACATCGCGGTTTAGAAAAAAATGAAGCTATTATTATTGCTATGACAAAAGTAGGGCGGGCCATAACGGCGTCTGGATTAACCGTAGTAGCTGGATTCAGTACATTAATTTTCTCGAGTTTTTCGGGAATTTCCCAATTTGGAGTAGTCACAGTACTTGATGTTGCCCTATGTCTTTTAAGTACATTAATTATTTTACCAGCTATAATTGTTTTGCTTGATAAAGATAAAGTGAAAGATAAGCAAGTACAGAAAAGTTAAATGGTTTAACGGAACCGCTAAAGCTTTTAATGAAATCGCCTTTATCGTTAATAATTGAAGGGGGTTGACCGGAAGGAGATAAGGGGAAAATATCAACCAACAAAGCAACAATTATTTCAGCTTAAGAGTTTAAAAAAAGAATTAATCAGATTTACAATGGTTTATAAATTTGCACTAGACGAGATGAATACAAAAATAAACATATTAAAAGAAGAATTCCAATATATCCACGATTATAATCCGATTGAACATTCGAGCTCACGTTTAAAATCACCAGAGAGTATCCTAAAAAAGGTGTATAGGAAGGATGTGAATTTCTCATTAATATCCATAAAAGAAAATATTAAAGACATTGCAGGTATTCGGATTACCTGCCCCTTTATATGACATCTATAAATTGAGTGAGATGATTGAAAATCAAAAAATGGAGAGTATTCATAAGGAAATAGATGGTTTAAAAAATGCGGAAAAGGCTAATGAGCAAATAAAGGATTTTATAATTTATGATGAGACGCTTACGGTTCCAAAAAATTTGTTAAATTCATTAATAAAAAATTATGATGAGAACAATTTTAAAGGGTTGCCTGAGTTGTGAACGGTAGAAGAAAGTATGAGTAGGGAAGCTGAACAAAAAGTGGAAGTGCTTTTTCATTACTCATTAAATGAGAAAATTGGAGGTAAGAGCGTGAAGGATACAGTAAAAAAAGGGTTGGCGTTAGGATTAGGACTGGCAGTAACAAGTAAGGAACAGGCTGAAAAGATAGTGGATGAGTTAGTAAAAAAAGGTGAGTTAAGCAAACATGAGTCAAAAGACTTCATGAGAGAATTAATGAATAAAGGCGAAGAAACCCAAAATAAAATCGATGAGTCGATACAAATTAAACTGAAACAGTTGTTAGGTGAATTAAATTTAGCAACTAAAGACGATATTCAAGCCCTGGAACAACGCCTTAATCAATTGGAGAAGCAATTAAAGAAGCCTGAGTAATTGAAATCCGCTAGAATGGTTATTGTTGTTAAGGAGGGGTTCCTATTAGAAGGATTCGTCATATTCAACGCTATCGGGAAATCGCAGTTGCTTTTTCCCGTAATGGTTTTGGCTACATTGTTAAAGAGTTAGGTCTACATGATGTCCTTTCTTTACCGAAGCGATTATTTGTTAAAGGTCAACAGGAGATGCATACCAAAACGACTGGTGAACGGGTCAGATTATTTTTGGAGGAATTAGGGCCGACTTTTGTTAAAGTGGGGCAAATTGCAAGTACACGACCTGATTTAATTCCTGCAGACATTATTGAGGAGCTAGTGAAACTTCAGGATCGAGTGCCACCGTTTTCATTTCAAGAAGTGAAGACAATTATTGAACAAGAGCTTGGATTGAAATTAGATCTTGTCTTTAGTGAGTTTCATGAAACTCCCCTCGGAGCAGCATCCATAGGGCAAGTCCATTACGCAGTTTTAAAATCTGGTGAGCAGGTAGCAGTCAAAATTCAACGTCCAAATGTCGAAAAGGTGATTAAAACAGATCTAGAAATTCTTCAAGAGTTAGCGAAATTAGCAGAATTTCGTTTGGAATGGGCAGCTAAATATCGAGTCAAGGATATTGTCGAAGAATTTTCTAAAGCTCTGCTAGCTGAATTGGATTATACTGTGGAAGGACGAAATGCAGATAAGGTGGCTAAACAGTTTAAAGATGATCCGAATATTCGCATCCCTCACGTTTATTGGGACTATTCAACGAAAAAAATTTTAACAATGGAGTATATTGAAGGGGTAAAATTGAATGATCTAGAGAAGCTACATCAAAAAAGCTATAATACTAAAGTCTTGGCCGAACGAGTTGCTCATGCAATATTTCATCAGATTTTAATTGAAGGATTTTTTCATGGAGACCCCCACCCAGGGAATGTCTCTGCATTGCCAGAAGATGTGATTGTGTTCATGGATTTTGGTATGGTCGGCCGCCTTACTCCGGAAATGAAAACTCACTTTGCCTCTTTAGTCATTGCCATAATGCGTCAAAGTACTGACGGTGTGATTAAAGCGATTACCCAAATGGGCTTAGTGCCTGACGATGTCAATATGCAGCTGTTAAGGCTAGATGTAGACCAGCTAAGGGATAAGTATTATGATGTTCCTTTAAGTAAAGTTAGTCTTGGTGAAGCAATCAATGAATTGTTTTCCATAGCTCATCAACACCACATTCAGATTCCAGCCGACCTATCATTATTGGGGAAAACACTTCTAACTGTGGAAGGAATGGTAGAAAATTTAGATCCAGATCTCAGTATTATCAAAGTAGCTGAGCCATTTGGTCGCCAGTTGCTCAAGGATCGTTATAATCCTAAAAAAGTGGCAGAAAATATTTTTGAGCAATGGAAAGAATTTGGAGAAGTCTTGACAGACGTACCAAAAAATATTCAAGAATTAACATCCATCCTGAAAGAAGGAAAGTTTCATTTGGAAATAACTATTCCCAAAGTTGAATTGTTTTTAACCAAATTAGATCGAATTAGTAACCGGTTGTCTTTTAGTATTGTCTTACTTTCGTTTAGCATTATCATGGTCGGGCTGATTATCGGTTCTGCCTTAGGCGGTCAATCTTCTCTCCTTTGGAATTTACCTGCCATCGAAATCGGCTTTGGAGTAGCCATATTGATGTTTCTTTGGCTATTATATTCAATATTCAAATCAGGGAGATTTTGATTTCTTCTTACTATTGAAGTAAATCTAAGCAATAAATAACCTATTAGCATATATGGTTAGTTTTCGTAATATTGCAGTGAAACCATCATTCTTAACATTTTAAAGCAAATTATCAAAAGTATCTAACTGATTTTACAGAGTTTACGAAACAAATTTTAAAATATTGAACCTGAGCCACGCATTATTCTTCCAAATTTATCGATTTGGTCGAGGAGTGGCTCTTTTTATTTTTCCTTTTTCTGATCTTCAATAGCACAAATGTGAGTAACCACCTGGTACAAGTTCCTAATTTATTCTTCATTAAATAGTTTATAGAGTAAGATAAATGAGTAGGAGGTTACCAAAATGAGTATGCAACGAATTCCAAAAGAACCACATGGACCGGATAAGAAAAAAGTTATCATCGATTTGTTTGAATCCATTGCCCTTGAGGAAATCGTTTTATCACATGGCATGAATGTGGAAGCGGAGAAAATTCAAGCTTTTGTGTGAGAAGATAAAGATTTTCATACATGTCCAACAAATCATGACATTACAAAATTTAACAATGGTGTTGTTCAATTATAAGCAATGCTTGTTTTATCGATGGGGAATTTGTTTGATGGTCAAGATGCAAGCTTCTTGCAAAGGCTGCGATTTTAGCAAGGTAAACCGCATATTCAAAAACGGATGCAACTCGAACTGGCTTTGTATCTACATTAATAAACCAAATTTTACCCTGCTTATCAATGGCGAGTGTCAGTTCTAATTCACCAAAATAGCCAAATTCATTTTCAAACGATTGAGCAAACATGAGTGCTTTTTCCTTTATTTCCTCTTCTGTTGGGAGCGAAATAATTTTATTTAATTCTTGATAAATGTCTTGATAATTTCTTATTGATCCACCAACCGTTGTAAAGGTGGTTAGCTCTTCTGCAAGATTTGCCAAAGTATAAATGACCTTCCATGAACCTATCTGGTCTTTAATCATAAGAATACGAAGGTCTAGGCTACTACCTTTATAAGTTAATAAATCAACGCCTTCTTGAATAATAAAATCCTCTTCGCCAATTAAACGATTGATTTGCTCAATGAGCTTGTCGAAGGTTCTTATGGGGAAATGTGTTATTTTATGATCATGGTATCGATCAAGGATAAAGCTATTTTCTCCTCTTTCTATCGACAGCAATCCTTGTTCATCGGATCCATCAAAGGATTTAAGATACACAATTCGGTATTGTGCCAGCATTTCCCATAATTGATCGGCACATACGAATGGAACCATTTCTGGAAGTGCCTCCGCTATTCCTTCATATTTATTTAAATGTTCATAGAGCTTCCAGTTTCCTATAGAATCTTTTTCATTAATAAATGAAGTATTTGGATTGTTGGCGAATTGTTGACGAATAAAAGAAACCGTGGGCATTTGTTCGAGCGTAAAATTTTTTCCGCAATCATATATGACATTCGGAAATGGGAACAATCGACATATCCACCTCTTTTGTTTCTCAACAAATGTATAGCCTTGAATCGTTTTAGTTGGCCAATGAATACCATCGATAGAGAAATAATAATTAAGACAATCAGTAAATGCATTCGCTTCAATCTCATTTTCAATTTGTCGAGGTGGCACCTGGTTGGCTATCTCTGAAAGGCACTTTTTGTTTACGAAAATCCCCACAACGGGTCCTAAATAAATAGTCTCATTGATTAACCACATGTTCACGTTGATTTTACTTGGAATCATAAGGCTTTTAAATAATGACGGCTTTAAAAATAAGCTATCACAAGTATGGTCTATTTTTCTTAATGTCATTTCATCTTGAAGATGTCCGGCTATGACAGTATATGTTCTCCCCTCCATAAGATCAAATTCATGGAAAAGGTTTGAGGAGATGCTGGATATATGTTTGTTTCTTGACTTCATAAGATGTATCTTCATATGATGACCCCTTTTACTACACTTTTCTCCTCTATAGTAATATGAAAAAAATGTAAAAACGGATATAAATTTTGAAAAAACAAGCAAGTATCTATAAGCAAGGGCTCAAGAGACGCAATCATTGTAAGTTTCATATTAAACGAGGGCGCTCAGTTCTTACTGTGCTTTTTACCATCCTCTTTTATAAATGGACATGATAAAATAGAAAAGTATATACATAAAGGTTGTGAAGAAAAGTGAATGTACTCGAGAAGTGGTATTCGTTGCTTATATTTGTATCCGTAGTGATTGGCATTGGATTAGGGAGATATGAAGTAGTTAAAATCAATGCAGAATTTTTCATTGTTCCATTTTTAGTCATCATGCTCTATCTAACATTTCTGCAAATTCCTTTGGGAAAGATCAAGCAAGCTTTTAAAAACGTTACCTTTACCTTAACGACCATCATGATGAATTTTGTTTGGACGCCGATCTTAGCATGGCTATTAGCCAGTGTTTTTTTGTCTGAGCATCCTGCACTTTGGATAGGGTTTATAATGTTGATGGTCACTCCTTGCACTGATTGGTATTTAGTTTTTACTGGAATTGCAAAAGGGAATACCGCATTATCAGCTTCCATCTTACCTGTCAATTTACTATTGCAAATTCTCTTATTACCTGTGTATCTACTACTATTTACTGGTACAACAGGTATCGTTGAAATGACGGTTCTAGTTGAAAGTGTCTTCATCGTTTTATTCATTCCACTAGTATTGTCAATTCTAACGAAAACCTTGTTTAAAAATAAAGAGCGAATCAAAGAAAAGGTTGCAGCAATCATGAGTGGTTTACCAATTGTTTTCTTGAACCTTGCGATTGTTGCGATGTTTGCAATGCATGGTCAGTTGCTGCTAGATAACATCGATTTAGTCTGGATAATTACCGTTCCGATTGCCTTGTTTTTTATCACAAACTTTATCATTGCTCAAAGGATAGGGAGCTTTTTGCGGTTTTCTTATGAAGATAGGGCAAGTTTTAGTTTGACAACGCTTGCGAGAAATTCACCCATTGCGTTAGCAATTGCCATGACAGCTTTTCCTGATGAGCCTCTTGTCGCCTTGACTTTAGTTGTTGGTCCATTACTAGAATTACCTATTTTAGTAGGAATCACACAACTCTTGTTATTTTTTCGAGGTAGAGAGGCGGCGTTTAGAGATTAAATCAGCAGTTGATTCAAGTGGTATATCCATACAATCCAAGCTTCTTTGCATATTTTAATGAAGTGGGGGTAGTCCCTACAAATTAAAAGGAAGGGAGTGAGATTCATGGATTTTGGACATGGGTTTGCATTGGTTGTTGTCCTGTTTATCTTGCTCATTATCGTTGGTACTAATTTTACAAACGGTGGAATTGGTGCAGGATACGGCGGATACTAGGTAGAAGGTAAGCCCACTCTTTGTCTAGAGTGGGTTTTTTTGCGGGACTTGGACATAACGAACGTGTATGATTGAAAATGCGAACAATGCACAACCTTAGCGAAGTAACTATTTCTCAGACGAACAGACGGCGGCTCACAGGAGCATGCTGCTGCATCGCTCGCTTCGCACAATTATACAGCATTCGCTCTCACTTACTTTGGCTTGGAGAATTTGCCAAAAGACCTTATCAGTATACCTCTAAAATAATTGAAAAGGCAATCCGCTGGCTGCAACAGCAACCTGGGGTCTGTGCAAGGGATGACTTAGCTCTTAGCTTTGATCGTTAGATATTTACGAACATCAAAGGATAGCAGCTCTTGCAAATCATCGACGAGTAGAACAAAGGCAGCTGCTTCATAAATCGAATTAGGATTTAAGCCTTGCTTCAAAAGATCCATGTGCAATTGCTGTATGTTAATCGAAACAACCTTAGGGGAGGTAACGGTCAGTGCTCCTTGTGAGACACTGACATAAGGTCGATCTAGCTCAAAATCTTCCTCAGAAAAACGTTCAAAGGGGCCTTCAATTTGGTAGTGAATAAGTGAGTCGCCACTTGCTAATCGGTTTTCTAGGATCACCCATTTAGGGTGCAGCACACCATTGAGCTCCTCATAAAAAACTTTAATCATCATTTATATCCCTTTCAGGGTCCTCTCCGAATGTCATGCCAACAATTTGGTCGCTGAATAAAAGCATTTGCTGCATGCGAATCGTTTTCTCACTTCCGTAAGGTGTAAGTTCGACATTTTTTAAAACAAGCATTTCATGATAGTTCTTCACATCTATTTTTTCCTGCCCAGGAATGCGTTCCTGTAGTTGAATCAGCTCTTTTCCACTCTGTGATAGAAAAGGAAAGATGGCCTCTTCTTCATCCTCCCAATCTACATAATCTAGGTTTTCAAATGTATTCACAATTTCTGCAGTAATGGAAGCAAAATTCGTTAGAAGATAAAATTTAGAACCTGAGCTTATATAATCGTTGTTTTTAAAAGCTTCGAATTTTTTCCAAAAGCCAATCGTTTGAGCAAACCGATAATCGATGACATTTTTTAATGAATGAGGCTTGTTATTCATGGCTTCACTTCCTTTCATTGTATAGTAAATACTTCGACATCGTTGCAGAAATTCCTATTTAATCAGATGCAAAATGAAAAAATCAACTAGTAAAGAAGAGTAGCTTTCTTTGTCATTTACATAGAAGGTAAAAGGGAATGTGAAGAACTTTGTCGAATTGAAGGATAAAAGGGAGGGATTGTTATGAAGCAATTACCTGATGCTATGCATTCACAATTTGAAGAATTTGAGCAAGTGGTAGTGTCTGACCCTCATTTGGCCAGTGACTTTTATGAGCGCCTAATTAAAATTTTTCGTCAATTTGACGAGAGCCTAGACCATGAGCATGAGGTGGGGTTAAGGCTTGTCTCATTTGGTCAAACGATGCAGTTTCATGTTGAAGCAGTAGGCTATTATAACCCGAGTTTAATTCGATTCTATGGACATACAGGTGATGGGACAAAGGTTGAACTAGTTCAGCATGTCTCACAGCTAAATTTTTTATTAATGGCTGTGAAACGTCTTCATCCAGAACAACGGAAAAAGTCTATCGGTTTTTCCATCGAATCATAGAGCAAGGATCATCTGTTTTAAGGATGCACGAAAGGAAAACGGTTTAAACTAAGCAAAATAGAAGGAGGCAAAAGCTTTTGACTTTTCCTCCTTCATTTTTGAAATTGATAAACGCAGCAATGATAAAAGAGGTTAACCATGGACGAGCATTGTATAATATCGCTTTGCACAAGCAACACTATAGCTAAGTTCAAAAGGAGTTGTTAGCAATGTTTCGACAAAACCATAAGCGTTCAAATGATCACTTTCTTGCGGGTGTGCTAATCGGTGGGATGATCGGTACAGCTAGTGCTTTGTTGTTTGCTCCTGAACGGGGTAAAGTTATGAAACAAAATGTGCAAAAGCAATGGAACGCAGCAAATAAAGGTGGAGAAATTGGAAACAAGTGGATGGGACATGTTAGGCATATTATCTCCAATCAAACCAAGAAGACCGCTGAACCGGCTACAAATGGGTCTATTCCATCTGCCGGAAGTAGTGGTACGAATGAACTTGGTAAAATTATTCATGAAGTATTAGAGAGTGAGCAGTCTCCGAAATAGGAAGGCTGCTCGTTTCGCTTTAATGGGTAATACAGGTGATATTTTATATAAAATGGTAAACGATTTGTTATGAATGAAGCTAGATTTTAGGCAGATAGATCGCTTTAACAGTGGGAGATCAATATGTTAGAATAAGCTTTATGAATAAAATGGCAGGTGTGAAAAATGAGTACTTATCAATGGGAACGATTCGTACAAGCGTTTCAGCATTTTAACTGGAACGATTATCTTGTACCGCTTGGAATTTTCGTCTTCTTTTTAGTGTTTCGAAAAATATTCACAACGTATATATTTAAACTGATTTTACGGTTATCAAGGCATACGAAAACCGAGCTATTAACAAATATATTGCTTGCGTTTGAGAAGCCCCTCCGCCTGTTTTGGGTAGTAATCGGAACTTATTTAGCCTTAATTGCGTTACCATTTCCGCTCATAGCGGTTAAATTTGTGGAGCATATTTACCGTTCATTAATCATTATCATTATTGGCTGGGGGCTTTTTAATTATACAGGAGCTAATTCTTCGATCTTTTTTAACGTTGCACGTAGAATTGATTTGGACGAAAATAGTATGCTCGTTCCGTTTCTTTCGAAGATTCTTCGCTTTATCGTGCTTGCGGTCGTTTTTGTTGTCCTCATCGATGAGTGGGGATATGAGATCAGTGGATTAATTGCTGGTCTCGGTTTAGGGGGGCTTGCCTTTGCTTTAGCTGCGCAGGATACGGTTGGAAACTTTTTTGGTGGGATTATTATTATTACAGAGAAGCCGTTTAAGCGGGGCGACTGGATTGAAACACCAAGTGTTGAGGGAACGGTGGAAGATATTACGTTTCGCAGCACCAAAATTCGGACCTTTTCGGATTCAATTGTTACTGTGCCAAACTCCACATTGGCTAACGAGCCCATTACGAACTGGAGTGAAATGGGGAAGCGACGTGTAACGTTCAATTTAGGAGTTTCCCATTCGACCACGCGTGAGGTTCTTGAAAAATCTGTTAAAAGCATTGAACACTTATTACGAAATCATGAAGAAGTTCATCAGGATTTGATCCTCGTTCGTTTTAGTGAATTCGGTGAGTTTGGCTATGAAATTTTTGTTTATTACTTTACAAAAACAACAGCATGGGCTGAATGGTTTCGGATTAAAGAAGAAATAAATTTTAGCATCATGGAAATTTTAGCAGGTGAAGGAATTTCTGTCGCATTTGCGAACGTGTTAATGGAAAATGACTCACAAGAAATTGAAATGGTTCACATGAATCATAGAAAAAAAGAAGAAGGAACATCGTCAGCCGAAAGCTGAAGGTGTTTTTTAAAAGGTAAGAAAGATTAACTCTTCAAAGCTGTCTAACTACAGGTACTTCTTTCTTATGCTCTTTCTTTTTTTGCTTTGGAAGTCAAATTCTTCATGCTTATTTCAGGAAAACCTTTAAAATCAGCCTTTCGCACATTTTCAAATGATAGGCATTCCTCTATAATAACATGTATGAGAATAAGCAGAGGATGAGTGCAGATGAAATATACGTATATTGATTCGGTACAACAAGGTGATAAGCTAGGAAAAGATATCTATGCAAGCGATGGACGAGTGCTTCTTCATCAAGGAGTTTCGTTAACCATTGCTCTCCTGTCTCGTCTACGTCATATGGGTGTTCAAGCGCTCTACATAAAAGATGACCGTATAGAAGATGTGGAATTAGAAGAGGTTGTTAGTGAATCAACGCGACGAAAAGCGATCGTAACGTTAAAAGACTCATTTCAATTAATTCAAAAAGGCAAGTCGCTTGATGTAAAAGCTGTGCAAGAGTCTGTTTCATCGATTATTGACGAAGTGCTGCTTAATCAGTCAACACTGCTTAATTTGACAGATATTCGTACAGAGGATAATGCGCTTTTTTTACATTCGGTAAATGTTGGGATTCTTTCGGCCATACTTGGTGTAAAAGTAGGACTTGACCGTGGAAAAATTCACGAGTTGGTGACGGGGGCCCTTCTTCATGACCTAGGAAAAGTTTTGCCTGATGAAGACGCAGAACCAGGTCAAAGTCATCATACTTGGAAGGGCTTTAATGCTCTTCGAAAGCAAAAAGAAATCAGTACCCTTTCTGCTCATATTGCCTTAACACATCATGAGTATATTGATGGTACGGGAGAACCACGTCAAATGGTAGATAAAGACATTCATCTCTTCTCGAAAATTGTCTCAGTCGCCAACACATATGATAAGTTGTTACATCCATCAAATGGTGAGATGGGTATGCATCCGTATGAAGCCTGCGAACACATTATGGGTTTATCTGACCGTCAATTTTCCCATCAAGTTGTCTGGCGCTTTTTACGTGCCGTAGCGTTTTACCCAACTGGAAGCCAAGTCAAGCTATCGACTGGGGAGACAGGAATTGTTGTGGGTCAGCATTCGGGATTACCGCAAAGACCCATCGTCCGTACATTTAAAATGATAGGCAGTCAAGCAGATGATTATGAAATTAGTCAAGTGGATTTAGCGAAAGAGATGACTGTCTTTATCGACAGCATTCTTACGAATTAGGGATGTGACGTCCGTCGGGTAGGTTGATGGACGTCCTTTGTTTTTAAGCGTGTTCGTTGTACTTTTGTGATTTAGAAAGGTTTTCATGATGTCATTTTGTAAAAGGTGGGTCTTTTGATGATCGAACGGAAAACAAAGACTTTTTGGAGAGCCACAGTTGCTTTAGGGATCGCATCTGTCTTTATCTTTGCCAATTTATATGTTCCTCAGCCGCTGCTTCCTCTACTAGCGACAGAGTTTTCGGTTTCCCCTGTCACGTCAAGCTTACTCATCTCAACGGCGATGCTTACGTTAGGGATTTTTTTCTTTCCGTATGGAGCACTTTCTGATGCTGTTGGGAGGAAGTCAGTCATTCTTGTTGCAATGGTTGCTGCGACGGTGTTAACCTTTGCTATCGGCTTTGCGACAAGCTTTGAAATGCTCCTTTTGCTTCGTGTTTTACAAGCGATTGCTCTGGCAGGTATACCTACGATTGCCATGGCTTATATTAGTGAGGAATATGCATGGAAGGCGCTTCCTTTAGCGATTGGTATTTATATTAGTGCGAACAGCCTAGGGGGTATGAGTGGCCGATTAGCCAGTGGCATTTTTGCTGATTACTGGGGATGGCGTTCATCGTTTTTACTTATGGCTGCTTTTAGTCTTCTTTGCATTCTTCTTGTTTACTTTTTGCTTCCTTCTTCTAAAAATTTTAAACCAAAAGCTTTTAAGGTCGGTGAGTCTTTGCAAAGCTACCGAAATCATCTGAAGAATCGCACCCTTCGTCTCGCCTTTATTGTTGGTGGCTTACATTTCTTTGTTTTTGTTGGAATTTATAATTACATCGGCTTCTTCTTAAGTGAAGAGCCATTTCAAGTTTCGACAACGGTTCTTGGTTTTATTTTTATTACCTATTTAGCTGGAATGATTAGCTCTACTGTTGCTGGACAGGTTTCGCAAACGGTCAAGCAATCGGTTTGTATCGGGATTGGTATTGGAATCATGGTAATTGGTATGATTTTTACACTTTTTCCCCATCTTGCTGCCATCACGATTGGTCTTCTCTTCATAAGTTTTGGCTTCTTTTTTGCTCATTCCTGTTCTAGTGCTTGGGTGTCCACCTATGCATTTGAGGCAAAAGCCAGTGCCTCAGGTCTTTATTTAACGTCCTATTATTTTGGTGGGAGTATTGGTAGTCTTTATCTTGGATTGTTTTGGGCAACGGGAGGATGGCATGGTGTGATTGGAGGAGCATTTGTTATTCTCGCGATTACTACATACGTAACATTTCAAATGTTTAAAATTGAAAAAGATAAACAAGAAAGTCATAAGAATATTTCCTGATGTTTACTTTATACATGGAAACTTGGTGAACCGACTGGAATACATATTGTAAGAACTTGGTGATTAAACTTTTTGTAAGAGGGTAGTAGTCTAGTAATCAAGGTTTATTCAGACTCATCTTTTTACGTATTTGTTTGATGTAAGTCGATAATCTTTCAAAAGAAGGAGAGTTCTTACAATGGTACATCATAAATTAAAATGGATTGGTCTTATCATTGGAATGATCCTGTTATCTGCTTGTGGACAAGGCACAATTGATGGAAAGTCTAATCAAGAGCAAACCGCCAATATTCTTGCTGAAGCAACATTTTTAAATCAATCTTGGATTGAAAAGGGGTATGATGGAAAACTAGCTCCTGTTGAGATAGCAGTTGGAGCATCTGAGCAAGCGGTTGCACAGCAATTAGGCACACCTAAAAGTACTGGATATTATGAAGGGGGACGCTTCCAAGAGTTCGCACAAGCAACCTTTTTTATTAATGAAGATTTAGAGAGGGTTGTAGCCATCGCTCTTGATATTTTTAGTCAAAGGTTAACGGCAGCTGAATTAACTGAGGCACTTGGTTCACCAGATGAGAGCTATTTTGATGAGATGGATGGTTTTTGGATCTATGCTTATCAGCTAGATGAATATGAATTGTTTTTTGAAGCTGATAAAGAAGGCGGAACTCTTCAATTTGTCTGGCTGAGAGAGAACTAAGTTAAAAAGAGAGAAAAGAACGCGCCAAAATAAAAGGTAGCGTTCTTTTTTTGTGAAAAGGAGACGGAGCTTTCAAGATGACAATAAAAAGTGTATTGCTCATAAAGCTTCTAATGTGTTAAAAAGTGAATGATTTTCTTACTAAACCACAACGATCATTCAAGGATTTCATCAGGTTTCTCGGATAAATGATCAAAAAAATGAAAAAAGTGGTTGTAATCTGAAAATTTCTGTTATATTATAATTTCATAAAATAAAATCTGTATTATTACAGATTAAAGAGTTATCAAATTTTCGAAAGGGGAGATGTGGAGTGAGTGAATCGTCAATGAAGCAAGCAAGCCTTGAAATAAGAGGACGAATAACAGAAGAATACGAGGATGTTTTAACATCTGAGGCGCTTTCGTTTTTAGAGACATTGCATCAAATGTTTGAACCGAGAAGGCAAGAACTCTTGAAGAGACGGGCACAGCGTCAAAAAGAAATCGACCAAGGGATGATGCCTGATTTTCTAGAAGAAACAAAACACATTCGTGAAGGGAATTGGACCATCGCACCACTTCCAAAAGATTTACAAGAAAGACGAGTAGAAATTACAGGTCCCGTCGATCGAAAAATGATTATTAATGCTCTTAACTCAGGGGCTTACCTATTTATGGCAGATTTTGAGGACGCAACGGCCCCCACCTGGACAAATGTTATTGACGGACAAATCAACCTTCGTGATGCGATTAGAAAAACAATTTCTTATGAACATCCACAAACAGGAAAAAAATATAAGCTTAACGAGAAAGTTGCCACACTTATTGTTCGCCCTCGTGGCTGGCATTTGGACGAAAAGCATGTGCTAGTAAATGGTGAGCCCATGTCAGCAAGCCTTTTTGATTTTGGTCTCTATTTCTTTCATAACGCGAAATATCTTCTTGAAAACGGTTCTGGACCATATTTTTACTTACCGAAATTGGAAAGTCATCTAGAAGCAAGGCTTTGGAATGATGTTTTTGTTTTCGCACAAGAAGAGCTTACGATCCCCCACGGATCGATAAAAGCAACGGTCTTGATTGAAACGATTTTAGCCGCGTTTGAAATGGACGAAATTTTGTATGAATTAAAAGACCATTCTGCTGGCCTCAATTGTGGTCGTTGGGATTACATCTTCAGCTTTTTGAAAAAATTTCGACATCATCCCGATGTTATATTACCGGATCGACAGCAAGTGACGATGACCTCACCTTTTATGAGGGCATACTCACTTCTTACGATAAAAACATGCCACCGCCGAAATGCACCGGCAATCGGGGGAATGGCGGCGCAAATTCCAGTGAAAAATAATCCAGCTGCAAATGAAGAAGCATTTGAGAAGGTTCGAAAAGATAAGGAAAGGGAAGCAAAGGATGGACATGATGGAACGTGGGTTGCTCATCCAGGAATGGTAGAGATAGCGAAACGAGCATTTGATGCAGAAATGAAGGGTCCTAATCAAATTGACAAGCAAAGGCCTGATGTAAATGTAGATGCTGCCGACTTACTAGAGATTCCAAATGGTTCGATTACAGAAAAAGGACTGAGAACGAATATACGTGTCGCCATTTTATACATGGAAGCATGGCTAAGGGGATATGGTGCTGTCCCAATCGACCATCTCATGGAGGATGCTGCTACAGCGGAAATCTCAAGAGCTCAAGTATGGCAATGGATTCGTCACCCTAAAGGTATAACAGCAGAGGGAGAAACGATTACAAAAGAGCTTGTTACTAAATATCAACAGGAAGAACTCAATAAGCTTAAAGAAGAACTTGGCCAAGAACGATTTGAAGAAGGACGTTTTTCAGAAGCGGTTTCATTGTTTGAACAATTGATTTCAAATGATGAGTTTGAAGAATTCTTAACTTTACCTGGGTATCAATTGCTTTAATAATCATAAAAAAACAAGTAGGGAGAGATGAACATGGCTGAAAAGCAAACGATTCAAGAAAGAGCGAACAAGATTAGAGAAGATTGGGAAAACAACCCTCGTTGGAAAGGAATCGAACGTCCGTACTCTGCAGAGGAAGTTGTTCGCTTACAAGGTTCAATGGATATCGAGCATACGCTGGCAAGAAAAGGTTCAGAAAAGCTTTGGAAGCTTCTTCATGAAGAGGATTATGTACAGGCGCTTGGTGCATTAACAGGTGGGCAAGCCGTTCAGCAAATTAAAGCAGGCTTAAAAGCAATTTATTTAAGTGGCTGGCAGGTTGCGGCTGATGCAAACTTAGCAGGTCAAATGTACCCTGACCAAAGCTTATATCCAGCCAATAGTGTACCGAATGTCGTAAAACGGATAAATCAGTCCCTTCAACGTGCAGATCAAATCCAGCATATGGAAGGAGGAGGAGAGATTGATTATTTCGCTCCAATAGTGGCAGACGCTGAAGCTGGGTTTGGTGGGCAATTAAATGTCTTTGAACTAATGAAAAGCATGATTGAGTCCGGGGCATCAGGCGTTCATTTCGAGGATCAGCTTGCTTCGGAGAAAAAATGTGGTCATTTAGGAGGAAAGGTGCTCATCCCTACTCAAACAGCGGTTCGTAATCTCATCTCAGCAAGACTGGCAGCTGATGTTTCAGGGGTACCAACAATAGTAATTGCCCGGACAGATGCAGATGCAGCGGATTTGATTACAAGCGATATTGACCCAACGGACCATCCGTTTATTACGGGTGAGCGAACGACAGAAGGTTTTTATCGGACAAAAGCAGGCATTGATCAAGCAATTGCTAGAGGGCTTGCTTACGCTCCATATGCAGACTTGATCTGGTGTGAAACGTCAAAACCTTCGCTTGAAGAAGCGAAAGCCTTTGCTGATGCGATTCATGAAAAATTTCCTGAGAAACTCCTTGCTTATAACTGTTCACCCTCATTTAACTGGGAAGCAAACCTTGATAAGGAAACCATTGAAGAATTTCAGCGTGAGCTCGGTAAAATGGGTTACAAGTTCCAATTTGTTACACTTGCTGGATTCCATGCTCTTAATCACAGTATGTTTGAATTGGCCTACGGTTATAAACAACGTGGAATGGCTGCATATTCTGAATTGCAGCAGGCTGAATTTGCTAGTGAAGCAAAAGGATACACAGCGACTCGTCATCAACGTGAAGTTGGAACAGGTTACTTTGATCAAGTTGCACAAACAATTAGCGGAGGGACTTCTTCAACGACAGCACTCACAGGTTCAACAGAGGAGGCACAATTTCAAAAACAAGAAGCATAATAAAAAACGAGCGACAACCACTGCATTTTTTTTGCAGTGGTTGTTATATTACATATAAAAGAATAAGTATTTTGTTATATATTATCTATAGAACATGTCATCGTTTGCCTGTTTTTAAATTCTCGCATATGATAGTACTACAACAAGTTATGTTTGGGGGATTAAATTCATGTCGACTGTCCAATCTGTTGACCGGGCCCTTGCAATTATTGAATGTTTAGCAAGAGAACCCAAAGGGCTTGGCATTACTGAGTTAAGTAAAGAGCTCAAATTACCAAAAAGTACGGTCCATCGTCTATTGCTCACTCTTATCAATCGAAAATTTGTTGTTCAAGACGAACGAAATGGTTTATATGCTCTAGGAATGCAGTTTGTATCGATTGCAAGTTCAATTTTGGATTCACTTGACATTCGAGAAATTGCCCGTCCAGAATTAGAGCGTCTCTCCCTTGTCACAAATGAAGTGATCCATCTTTGTATTCTTGATGTTGACGAAGTCATTTACATCGATAAGGTTGAAGGAGATAATACGATCCGTATGCATTCGAAAATTGGCAAACGGTCAATGCTTCACTGTACAGGAGTGGGAAAAGTCCTGCTTGCAGCAATGCCAGAAGAGGAAGTGGAAAGCATTGCGATGAAAAAAGGCCTTCCTCGTTTTACAGAACGTACGCTCACAACAATCGATGCCTTAAAAAAGGAGTTGGACGTAGTTCGTAAGCAAGGATATGCCCTTGATGACATTGAGCATGAGCTGGGAATACGTTGTGTGGCAGCTCCCATTTATAATTATCAAGGAGCTGTAGTGGCCGCAATCAGCATTTCAGGCCCAGCTAATCGTGTAACCATTGACAGAATTCAGGAAAACCTATTGAAAGAAATTCAACTTTCTTCCGCGGTCATTTCTGAGAAATTAGGCTATCAAACTTCAAAAAAATTATTGACAGATTGTAAGCGCTAGCAGTATTATTACGTCAGAAGTGTTTCGGAATCGTGTTCCATCATACGGAAATGAAAGCCTTCTCAAGAAGGTTTTTAACTTAAATAGTTTATGGAACACGGTTTCATAATGTGGAACAAAGGGGCGGAAAAATGGTAGACGTTATTACAATGGGTGAAACGATGGCGCTATTTACTCCTGATTCAACAGGATTGATGCGCTATGCTCATACATTTACACGAAAATTCGGCGGAGCTGAATCCAACGTAGCGATTGGTCTAGCAAGGCTAGGACATCGTTCAGGTTGGATAACAAGAGTTGGGGATGATGAGCTTGGTAAAGCGATGCTCTCTTTTGTACGAGGAGAAGGGGTAGACGTTCGCTTTGCAAGAATCGATCGTGAGGCGCCGACAGGTATTTATTTTAAAGAGTTAAGAAGAGAAGGAGACGTGCGAATTCAATATTACCGGAAGGATTCAGCGGCGAGCCGCTTATCCCCAGCTGATATTGATGAAGCGTATGTATCTCAAGCTCGATTTGTTCATATTTCAGGCATTACACCTGCACTTAGTGAAAGCTGCCATGAAGCTGTTTTTAAGCTGATTGAAGTGGCGAAAAAGCATCAAATTCCAATCGTTTTTGATCCGAATTTACGAAAGAAGCTCTGGTCAGAAACAAAGGCTCGGGAAGTGCTTTTAGCGATTGCTGCACAAGCAGATATTGTTCTACCGGGTGTTGAGGAAGGGGCGTTTCTATTTAATGAAAGAGACCCAGACAAACTTGGAAAGCGCTTTATTGAATTAGGGGCAAAGCTCGTGGTAATTAAAGTAGGTGCTGAAGGGGCCTATTATGTTGATGAAAATGAATGTGTTCATGTACCTGGGTACCGTGTAGAGCGTGTGATCGATCCGGTTGGAGCAGGAGACGGGTTTGCTTCTGGCTTCATGTCTGGGCTTCTTGATAATCTGTCAATCGAAGCAGCTGTTCAACGTGGGAATGCAGTGGGTGCAATGGTCACGATGGTGAACGGCGACGTTGAAGGGCTGCCAGGTAAAGAAGATCTGACACGGTTTATCGCAGCACCTGCAGAGGATGTTTCACGATAAAAATCAGAAAATAGAAGGGAGGAGTTCACATGAGTCAATTACACGCAATTCAAGATAGTGGGATTGTTGCCGTGATTCGAGGTGCAAAGCCAGAAAACATGCTGTCCATTGCCGATGCCCTTTATGAAGGGGGAGTTCGAGTGTTGGAAATTACAGTAGAAACACCAAAGGTCTTGCACCTGATTGAAGAAGTGAAAAATTCATACGGTGAAAAGCTAATTGTTGGAGCTGGAACTGTTCTCGATGCTGAAACGGCAAGAGCAACGATCATGGCAGGTGCAGAATTTATTTTCTCACCGAATGTTGATGTTGAGACAATTCGTATGGCAAAACGATATGGGGTAATAAGCATTCCAGGGGCATTAACACCGACTGAAATATTAACCGCCTATGAGCAAGGAGCGGACATGATTAAGGTCTTCCCAGCAGGAGTTTTTGGACCTCGTTATTTAAAAGATATCCAGGGACCACTTCCTCATATTCCACTCATGCCGACTGGTGGTGTGGGATTAGATAATATCGCAGACTACATAAAAGCTGGTGCAGTAGCTGCTGGGCTGGGAAGCTCACTTGTGAATGCGAAAAAGCTAGCAGAAGCCAATGATTATAAAGGCCTTACAGAAAAAGCAAAGCAATTTGTACAAGCCGTTAAAGAAGCTCGTCATCAATAAGAATTAGGAGGAAATCTAGTGAACCAGTATAAAGTAGTCATCACAGATTATGAGTATGCAAGTTTGGCAGAGGAAGAAGCTGTAATAAGTACAATTGACGGTAACGTAGAATTTGTTAAAGCGCAATGTCTTACGGAAGAAGAAGTCATTGAAGCATGTCGAGATGCTGATGCAATCATTAACCAATATGCTCCAATTTCCAGAAGGGTTATTGAGTCTTTAGAAAATTGTAAAGTTATCTCTCGTTATGGAGTTGGTGTTAACACGATTGATGTACCAGCTGCGACAGAAAAAGGCATTATCGTTGCAAATGTAACCGATTACTGTATGGACGAAGTATCCGATCATGCATTTGCTCTACTCCTTTCTTGTGCCCGTAAAGTAACATTATTAAACCAACACGTAAAAGCCGGTGTTTGGGACTACAAAAAAGGTATTCCAATCTTCCGTTTACGAGATCGAGTGCTTGGTCTTGTTGGTTTTGGTCGAATTCCACAGACTTTAGCAAAAAAGGCACAAGCCTTTGGGATTAAAGTGATTGCAGCAGATCCATTTGTTTCAAAAGAATTCGGTGAACAACATGGTGTTGAAATCGTTGAACTTCACGAGCTTTGTCGCCAAGCTGATTACATCTCAGTTCATGCACCGCTTACAGCATTGACAGAAGGGCTTATCAGTGATGAACAATTTAAGCTAATGAAAAGTGAAGCAATTATTATCAATACAGCACGTGGTCCTGTAATTGATGAAAAAGCATTGATTCGTGCCTTAGAATCGAACAGTATTGCAGGAGCAGGGCTTGACGTCGTGGAAGAAGAGCCAATTGCAAATGACAGTCCGCTATTAAAAATGGATCAAGTTATTTTAAACCCACACGTTGCCTGGTATTCAGAAGAAGCACAGCTAGAGCTAAAACAAAAAACAGCACAAAATGTTGCAGATGTATTAAACGGCTATTATCCTAGCTATGTTTTTAACAATGATGTAAAAGAAACGGTTTCTCTCAAAGAAAAAAACAATTGAAACAGAGGAGAGGATTGAATGAGTAATCAGCCTCAATTTCGTGGAATTATCCCACCTGTCTCTACATTATTAAAGGAATCAGGTGAAATCGACCGTGAAGGAATGAAACTACTCATCGATCATTTAATTGATGCTGGTGTCCACGGACTATTTTTTTTAGGGACAGGTGGAGAATTCAGTCAAATGTCTCTTTCAGAACGAAAAACACTTACAGAGTTTGTATGTAGCTATGTAAATGGTAGAGTTCCAGTTATTATCGGGACGGGTAGCACGAGTACAAGAGATGTCATTCAATTAAATGACCACGCAAAATCAGCAGGTGCTGATGGTGTTGTCATTATTAATCCATACTATTGGCCTCTTACTGAGGAGCATTTGTTCCAGCATTATAGCGAGATTGCAGAACGAAGCCCATTACCGATAATTCTCTACAATTTCCCGGCATTAACAGGCCAAGAATTAACGCCTGATTTTGTTTGCAAGCTTGTGGATAAACATCCAAATGTCGTCGGAATTAAAGAAACCGTTGATGCAACTGGTCATATTCGTGAAATGATTTACGTTATGAAAAAGAAGCATCCGCATTTTTCGATTCTTTGTGGCTATGATGATCATCTTTTGCCAACGCTTGCTCTTGGTGGAGATGGAGCAATCTCAGCGACGACGAATTTTGCCCCTGAACTTCAGATGGGTATATATAATGCGATTTTAGAAAGCAATTGGAAGAAAGCGGCTGAGCTTCAAAAACGATTTGTACCGTTATTGAACATGTACAAAATTGATACACCTTTTGTAAATGTCATTAAAGAAGCCATTCGTTTACGTGGGTTAGAGATTGAAACACACATCCTACCACCCGCACGAACGCTTTCTGAGGAGAAAAAAGCAATATTGAAGACGTTGATGGAAGAAGCAGGCTTACTTTAATAAAAAGCCGTCGTCCCAATTACGTGAACGACGGCTCATTGTAGAAATTGTCATTTTTGCTGTTGACGCTGGTACGTAGCAAGTGCTTGAAAATGTGGCTTTAAGTCTTTGTACAAGTCTCGGAACGAACGATAAAGCAGTTTGTACGTGTTGTGATGTTCGATGTTCGAAGTCACGCTCTCCTTCATTGGAATGTGGTTCTTAATATCATCTAAAGATTGAACATGCCCAATGGCTAGGAGACTAATCCAAGCGGCCCCCCAAGCTGAGCTTTGATGGCTTTCAGGAATGTGTACATCTTGACCAAACATATCTGAGAGGATCGAAAGCCACAATGGCGAACGGGCAAAGCCGCCGCTTGCAAAGATGTTTACGGGCTTTCCAGCTAGACGTTCAAGCGCTTCACCAACGCTGTATATGCTATAGATGACGCCTTCAAGACTTGCGCGGATCATATCGGCTTTTGTATGAGAAAGAGTTAAGCCGACGTAGGTGCCACGAGCGTTCGCGTCCCAAATCGGTGCTCGTTCTCCATTTAAAAATGGTAGAAACAATAGTCCGTTGGCACCTGCCGAGGATGTGCTTGCAATGGATGTAAGAAGGTCATAAGGGCTAGCACCTGTTTGTTCTGCTCGGTATATCTCATGTTCGCCGAGTATGTCTTTCAGCCATTGAAGGACAATCGCACCATTATTAGTCGGACCGCCCATGACCCACAAGTCATTGGTCACACTGTAGCAAAAGATTTCTTGTTGTTCATCTGTTTTCGGTTTGGCAGTCATTTGGCGAATGGCACCACTTGTACCGATCGTAATCGCAACATCACCAGGAGCAATGGCGCCAATTCCTAAATTAGCAAGGGGACCATCACTTCCTCCGATTGCAAAAGGGATGTCGTAACGTAAGCCCATTCTTTCTGCGATGTTTGAACGAAGACCTTCGCAAATATAGGTTGGAGGAACCGGCGTTGAAAGTTGATTTTCAACAATTCCAGCTTTTGTCAACGCTTTTTGTTCCCACTTTCGTTCGTGGATATTGAAGAGTCCAGTGGCAGAAGCGACAGAATAATCGACTACAAACTCACCAAACCATCGGAAGAATAAGTATTCTTTGATTGAGACAAATTTGTATGCTTGTTGATAAGGTTTATACTGCTGTTCTTTCATCCAAACGAGCTTAGCAAAGGGAGACATGGGATGAATCGGTGTTCCTGTTTGCAAATAAATATCGAGTCCATTTTGTTTGCGCAGACGTTCGACTTGTTCAACACTTCGTCCGTCAGCCCAAGTAATGGAGTTCGACAAATGGTTTCCTTTTCCATCTACACAAATAAGTGAATGCATAGCTGAGGAAACACCAACAGAAAGAATGGCTTTTTGGGAAACATTACTTTGTTCTAGGACAGCTCTTATGGCTTCAATCGCTGCATCTTCAATTTCCTTAGGGTTTTGCTCAACCCATGAAGGCATTGGATGAAGCACTGGATATGTTGCCTCACTTTCACAAACGACTTTTCCGTTTGTTTGAAATAATACTGCCTTAGCACTTGTTGTCCCAATATCTAAACCGATTACGTAGAATTTTGTCATGATCAATGTCCTTTCTTGTTAAACAGGTCTAAACAACATGAGGTTGTTAAAAACGTCAACAACTATTGTATAAAAATTATGTTTATTAAAAAATATTTTTTCGTGAATTTTAAAAAAAATATTTTTTCAAATAAAAAATAATGTTCCAAAAATACGTACCATTTGTTTTATAATTAGGTAGTCTTTACGTAAGGGGATAGAGAATTGTTTCTTGGACAATTCTTTGACCATAAATTTTTTTAAAAGTTTTGAGGGGGAACAAAGATGAAAAAGACTTTATCAGCATTACTCGTTGGCTCCATGGCAGTATTTTTAGCTGCATGTGGCGGAGGAGATAACTCAAAAGGAGGAGGCACAACGGATGATGCTGCTGCACCAGCAGAACAAGGAGAAGCTGTAACAATCCGTGCAGGAATCGGTTTAAATAGCGAGCATCCACAATTCAAAGGTTTAGAAAAATTTAAAGAAATCGTTGAGGAAGAGTCTAACGGCACTATTCAAGTAGAGCTTTATCACAGTGGACAACTTGGCGATGATCGCACGATGATGGAAGCGCTTCAGCTTGGTTCTCAAGAAGTAACCGTTCCTTCAACAGCGCCAATTGCAAACTTTGTACCAGAATTTGCGGTATTTGATTTTCCGTTCTTATTTCCAAATAGTGAAGTAGCGGATGCCGTTCTTGATGGTGAAGTTGGAACAAAATTCCTTGACATGCTTGAAGAGCAAAACTTAGTTGGATTAGCGTATTGGGAAAATGGTTTCCGTAACCTTACTAATAATGAGCGTGCGGTAGCAACACTTGAAGATTTTAAAGGTTTAACGATTCGTACGATGGAAAATGAAGTTCACTTAGAGGCATTTCGAGCGTTAGGTGCAAATCCAACACCAATGGCTTTTACTGAACTATTTACGGCAATGCAGCAAGGAACAGTTGATGGTCAAGAAAACCCGAATGCAACGATTTATCTTGAAAAGTACTACGAAGTACAATCTTATTTGTCTGATACTCGACATGTTTATAGTCCGTTTGTTTTCTTAATGAGTAAGCCTTTCTACGATGGTTTAACAGAAGAACAACAAGCCATTGTGAGAGAAGCTGCTCTTGAAGCAGGTAAATATCAGCGTGAGCTTGTTCGGCAAGCAAATGAAGCGTACATTACATCTCTTCAAGAAGAAGGCATGACATATACAGAAATTTCAGATGAAGATCGTCAAGAGATGATTGATGCAGTACAACCTGTCATTGAAAAATTCTCTGAAAGAGTCGGTGCTGAACTAGTACAAGAAGTATATGATGCAATTGAAGCTGCACAACAATAAGTAAAATTAGATAAAACAAAGGGCTTAAGGGAGAGCTCTTAGCCCTTTGTTCTATTTATAATGAGCAAGGTGCAACAAAAGTGTACACTTTGTGTAAACACTCGTGCACATTGCGTGCAGTTTTGTTTTTCCTTACATCACGAAAAACAAATTTATGAGGAGAAAGAGAGGTCTTGCGAACATGAATGTCGTTAGATGGCTAGATGAACACTTTGAAGAACTATTTTTAGTTATTTTTTCAGTCATAATGGTTGTCGTTATTGCAATGCAGGTCTTTATGCGTTATGTGATGGGTTCCTCCTTATCATGGTCAGAAGAGTTAGCGCGCTATTGCTTTATCTGGCTTGTCTATTTAGGGATTAGTTACGGGGTCAAAAAGCAACGGCATATTAAAGTCGATGTAGCTCTAATATTGCTTAAAGATAAAGGGAAGCTAATCGTACATATGATAGCCAATCTATTATTCTTAGCATTTGCAATATTTGTTGTTATTTATGGTCTTGACATTGCTCAACGCTTTTTAGAATTTGGGCAAACCTCAGCTGCAATGAGTATCCCAATGGGACTTGTTTATTTAGCGACACCAGTTGGTATGGGGTTAACGGCTATCCGTCTTATCCAGCAGTTAATCTTACAAGTTAAAACGCTTCAAGGTAAGGCCAATTTTGAAGTGAAAACGGAGCAAGATCTCATTCTTGAAGATGAATTAAACAAAGATAAGTAGAAAGATTCGATGAAGGAGGAAATCGCATGACTGCTTTGTTGTTATTCGTTAGTTTTGCTGTGTTCTTATTTTTAAGCGTTCCGATTGGGATTGCCATCGGTTTAGCGACGCTCGTAACAATAATGGTTTCAGGCTCTTTACCGTTAGAATTTTTAGCTCAAGGTCTGGTAACTTCTGTTGACTCGTTCCCACTTATGGCAGTCCCGTTTTTTATTCTCGCAGGGGAAATCATGGGAAAAGGCGGAATTTCTGATCGGTTGTTCCGTGTTGCCAACTCAATTGTTGGAAATAAGACAGGTGGTTTTGCGATCGCTACCATTCTTACGTGTATGTTTTTTGCTGCCATTTCAGGCTCTGGTCCTGCAACCGTTGCGGCAATTGGTGGAATTATGATTCCTGCGATGGTTCGTCAAGGGTATGATAAAAAGTTTGCCACAGCACTTGTAGCAGCAGCAGGCTCACTTGGTGTTATTATTCCGCCAAGTATCCCGATGGTTATATACGGAGTTTCTGGAAGCGTTTCAATCGGAAACTTATTCATTGCTGGGATTATTCCAGGGATTATTATCGGTATTGCTCTTATGATTTACTCTTATTATTACTCAAAAAAGCAAGGGTACCATGGTTCAGGAGAGAAAACATCCATAAAGAAAATCGGTGCAGCAACATGGGATGCAAAATGGGCTTTGCTTGTGCCAATCATTATTCTTGGTGGTATTTACGGTGGGATCTTCACCCCAACTGAGGCAGCAGTCATTGCTGTAGTATACGGATTACTTGCTGGCTTGCTTTTATATCGTGAATTAAAAATTAAAGATTTACCAAAAGTCTTTGCAGATTCAGCGTTAACGACAGCAACAATTCTTATTATTGTTGGTGCTGCAACAGCCTTTGGACGACTGTTGACAGTTGAACAAATTCCAAACACGGTTGCAAACGCAATGCTGTCCATTTCAGAAAACCCAATTGTTATTATTCTTTTAATTACGGTTTTCCTTCTTATTGTCGGTTGTTTCATGGATACGCTTGCAGCAATTATTATTTTAACACCAATCTTGTTGCCAATCGCAGTCAACCTTGGCTACGATCCAGTTCATTTTGGGATTCTTATGATCGTAAACTTAGCCATTGGTTTTATTACACCACCTTTAGGGGTAAACTTGTTCGTCGCTTCAGGTATTTCAGGGCTTTCATTAGAGCAATTAGCAAGAGCCGTTGTTCCGTTTTTCTTGGTCATGGTGTTCACACTACTTTTCATTATTTTTGTTCCGCAGCTGTCACTATTCCTAGTAGATTTAATAGGGTAAAAACTTCGTGAGGAGGATGTTATTTTGTCAAAAACTCATATGATGGAAATTACGGTTCAGATTAGTGAAGATCAAACAATTGTAGAATTAAGTAAGAGTATTCAACCATTCCATGCTGATATTTTTCTTAAAAAATTTGTTCAAGGAAATCCGGTGGAAATTAATATTAAAAGTTTCCTAGGGTTAATTACCTTACATCTTCAAAATGATGACCGCATTCAAGTGCGAGCAGTTGGAGAAGACAGTGAGGAAGCTTTGAAAGCAGTCGTCGATTATTTAACGTAAAGGTCAGAAAGGCTTGGCAATGCCAAGTCTTTTCTGTTCAAAAAAAGATGGAATTTGAAAGGAGAATCATAATGAAAATTACAGCGATGGAAACATTTATTGTGCCCCCTCGTTGGTGTTTCTTAAAGATTACAACGGATGAAGGAATTGTCGGCTGGGGTGAGCCTGTGGTTGAAGGGCGTGCGGCGACAGTAAAAACCGCTGTTGAGGAATTAAGTGAGTATTTAATCGGAAAAAACCCCCTTCAAATTGAAGATCATTGGAACACTCTTTACCGTGGGGGATTTTACCGTGGAGGTCCCATCTTGATGAGTGCCATTTCGGGCATTGACCAAGCATTGTGGGATATTAAAGGAAAATTTTATAATGCGCCGGTGTATGAGCTAATGGGTGGTGCTTGTCGTGAAAGCATTCGTGTCTATTCTTGGATCGGTGGCGACCGCCCAAGTGAGGTAGGCGAGGCTGCGAAAAAAGTGGTGGATGCAGGATTTACAGCTGTGAAAATGAATGGAACAGAAGAGCTCCAATACATTGATTCCTATAAGAAAATTGATGAAGCCGTTGCCCGGATTGCAGCGGTTCGTGAAACGGTTGGTGAAGAAGTAGGAATCGGGATTGATTTTCACGGACGTGTTCATAAGCCAATGGCAAAGATTTTGGCAAAGGAGCTTGAGCCTTATCGACCAATGTTCATCGAAGAACCTGTTTTACCAGAAAATAATGAGGCATTAAAAGAAATTGCTGCACATACGACGATTCCCATTGCAACAGGTGAACGGATGTATTCTCGCTGGGATTTCAAGCCGCTTCTTGAAGAGGGTGTAGTGGATATTATTCAGCCAGATTTGTCTCATGCTGGAGGAATTACAGAATGCAAGAAAATTGCATCGATGGCTGAAGCCTATGATGTGGCATTAGCCCCTCACTGTCCACTCGGCCCAATCGCTCTTGCATCATGTTTGCAAGTGGATGCTACGTCCCATAATGCGTTTATTCAGGAACAAAGCTTGGGGATTCATTATAATAAAGGGAATGACATCTTAGATTACATAGAAGATCGCTCTGTTTTTGCTTACAAGGATGGCTTTGTAGAGCTTCCGAAAGGACCTGGTTTAGGGATTACTGTTAATGAGGAATATGTACGAAAAATGGCAGAAACAGGCCATAAGTGGAGAAATCCGATTTGGCGACATAAAGATGGTACCATTGCAGAGTGGTAACATGCTAGGGCTTCAGGGGTGTTAACCATGACGATTTTTGTTCAAGTTGTTTTTCCTGTTATTCTTGTATTTTTCATTGGGTTCCTTGTTCAAAAATGGAAAAAAGTTGATATTAAACCGATATCAACAGTTGCCATTTATATTTTAACCCCTTGTTTGGTGTTTCGAACGTTTTATGAAGCAGAAATGAACATGCAGTATGTATACATGATCCTTTTTTCTCTCATTCTTTTATTTGCGCTTATTATCATTAATAAAGCCTATCGTTTTATGAGACGATATTCACAGTCAACAGAAAGCGGTTTGATCCTTTCAACCGCTTTTATGAATTCTGGAAACTATGGAGCCCCAATTATTCTTTTTGCTTATGGAAATGCAGGCTTTGCGTATGCTGTGTCTTTGCTCGTGCTGCAATCTGTTATTATGAATTTTTTTGGGGTATACTACGCCGCAAGAGGCAAGGAGGGCATCAAAATTGCCATTCGTGCTGTTTTAATGATGCCAGCAACATATGCTGTTATCCTTGCCTTAATTTTAAAAGCGACGCCCATTTATATGCCAGATAATTTAATGCTAACCGTTGATATTATAGCTGAAGCTGCGGTTCCAACAGTGATGGTGATTCTCGGTATGCAGCTAGCCTTGATAAAGTGGGAGCATTTTGAATGGGGAAAGATTTGGTTTGGTACAATTGTTCGACTAGTGATTTCTCCGCTTATCGCTTTTTTAATCACGCTTATGTTTCCGTTTGATCCGCTACTAGCCAATGTATTAATTGTCTTAGCTGCTATGCCATCTGCAGCTACCATTGTCATGTATGCCGTTCAATTTCAAGCAGAGCCGCGACTTGTCTCTAGTATTACATTGGTCACGACGTTATTAAGCATTTTTACAATCACCCTTTTATTAGCCATACTAGGTTAATAGGAGCGTAGAGGAAAAGCAAAGAAAGGTCAGATTCTTCAGCAGGTATTTTTTCACATGTTGTGAGAGGTTTTGCCCCTTGGCTGAGGAAGGCTGGCCTTTCCTGTTCTATTCTAGTAGATTCCATCCAATGGTTCTTCAGTGACTAAGATTCCATCCTCATCGGCATAGACAAAATGACCAGGCTGCCAATTGACGCCTGCAAATTGAACGGCAATATCGGTTAAACCATTCCCTTGCTTAATGCTTTTTCGTGGATTGGTTCCTATTGCAAAAATTGATACATCCATTTTATTAATGATTGCAGAATCACGAATGCAGCCGTAAATGATCACACCGGCAAGCTTTCGTTTTATGGCGATTTCAGCTAAGTTGTCTCCCATGAGGGCGCATTGTCTTGAGCCACCACCGTCGACCACCAATATGGAACCAGGTGAAATGACTTCAAGTGCTTCTTTCACAAGCACATTGTCTTCAAAGACTTTGACTGTGGCGATTGGTCCAAAGATTTTCTTTTTTTTGCCGTATTGGAAAAAGATCGGTTCAGCGATGATTACATCTTCCCCGAAAGCATCACACAAATCAGCTGTTGTAAACATGGTCAAACCTCCTACACTTTTTTGTTTTTATATTCGCTAAATTCTGATGATATCCTTTACCAAAGTTCATTTTTCAAGCATTCTTCACAATTCACGAAAAACAGTTTTCTTTTCATTGCATTTTTGAGAGGAGCGCACTATCATTAATAAAGAATGCGTTATAGGACAAGGAGGATATGAACATGAAAATGATGGATGCAAATGAGATTATTCAATTTATCTCAAATAGTGAAAAATCGACCCCAGTGAAAGTACATATTAAAGGTGATTTAGAAGGCATTGATTTTGGTGCAAATACGAAAACATTTATAACTGGAAATACAGGTGTTATTTTCGGTGAGTGGAAAGACATTGATGCGGCTCTAAAAGCGAATGAAAGCAAAATTGAGGACTATGTGATTGAAAATGACCGTCGCAATTCAGCCATTCCATTGCTTGATATGAAAAACATTCAAGCGCGTATTGAACCAGGGGCAATCATTCGGGATCAAGTGGAAATTGGAAACAATGCTGTCATTATGATGGGTGCAAGTATTAACATTGGTGCTGTGATCGGTGAAGGCACAATGATTGATATGAATGTTGTACTTGGTGGACGTGCAACGGTTGGTAAAAACTGTCACATTGGTGCAGGCTCCGTTCTTGCTGGTGTCATTGAGCCACCTTCTGCAAAGCCAGTTATCGTCGAGGATGATGTGGTCGTTGGTGCAAATTGTGTCATTCTAGAAGGTGTAACAGTTGGTAAGGGTGCTGTTGTTGCTGCAGGAGCAGTTGTAACTGAGGATGTTCCTCCTAACACAGTTGTAGCTGGTATACCTGCACGTGTCATCAAGGAAATTGATGAAAAGACGAAAGGAAAGACTGAAATTAAACAAGAGCTTCGTCGCTTAAACGAAGATCGCTAGTATTTGAAGGTAGTCTTACTGTTCATGCAGTAAGGCTCTTTCTTTACATACTACCTGTTTTCCTTAAAAGCTAAATTTTTTGAACGAGGTAATGTTGACGAAAGAGGGGTCAAAATGAACGCTACCGATTCATTACGTGAAATGCGCAAACAGTTACACCGGATTCCAGAGCTTGGCTTTCAAGAATTTAAAACACAAGCACGATTATTGGAATATATTCAAAAACTACCGCAAGCGTATCTAGAAATAAAGACGTGGAAGACAGGAATTTTCGTCAAGGTGGCAGGAAGTGAACCACAAAAAACAATTGCTTATCGAGCCGATATTGACGGGCTGCCAATCGAAGAAGCTACAACCTACGATTTTCGATCAGAGCACCCAGGAAAAATGCATGCATGTGGACACGATCTTCATATGACCATTGCTCTTGGCATCTTGACTCATTTTGCAAACAATCAACCAAAAAACACACTGCTTTTTATTTTTCAGCCGGCAGAGGAAGGACCTGGTGGCGCGAAGCCGATGCTAGAGTCGGAAGAAATAAAGACGTGGTGGCCAGATGAGATTATGGCACTTCACATTGCCCCTGAACATCCGGTTGGTACCATTGCAACGAAAGAGGGCTTGCTTTTTGCCAATACGTCCGAGCTTTTTATTGATTTAAAAGGCAAGGGTGGTCATGCAGCCTATCCTCACACAGCTAATGACATGGTTGTTGCTGCAAGTCATTTAGTTACACAGATGCAAACGATTGTTTCTCGTAATATGGACCCTCTTGATTCAGGGGTAGTTACAATCGGGGTTATCAAGGGTGGAACGAAGCAAAACATTATTGCTGAAAATGCACGAATTGAAGGAACAATACGCACACTTTCGATTGAATCGATGAAAAAAATAAAAAGCCGGATTGAAGCTCTTGCAACTGGGATTGAACAAGGTTTTGAATGTAAGGTTTCAATTGATTATGGTTCAAATTACTGTCAAGTATACAACGAAAAAACAAGGGTTCGAGATTTTATGAAGTTTACAGAGGAACAGTCTAATGTAACCCTTGTTGAATGTAAGGAAGCGATGACAGGGGAAGATTTCGGTTATTTTCTTGAAAGGATTCCTGGGTTTATGTTTTGGTTAGGTGTTGGCTCTCCATATGGTTTGCATGATGCAAGACTTGAGCCTGATGACCGTGCCATTGATGTTGCTGTTCAGCATGTAATTCAATATATTACCTCAATGGATTGAGTAATGAATTTCCCAGAGGAGATGAAACTAAAACCGGAGGGTAGGTAAGCCTTTTGAATTTTTGCGTTGGGAAAGGTACAAGCAAAAGGTTTCTCTGGACTGAAGCTCTGTTCCTTTTTCACGGAACAAAAGATAGTTTTGAACCATTGCATGATTTTGGAAAACACCGGTTATACTACCATGGCACGATGATTTCATGTGATGGAGGTGTTGAAGATGCCAAGAATTGGTGTCGAGCAGTCATTGACCGCTGTGCAGGAGGAGTTAAAAGAAAAAGGTTATGATGTTGTTCAATTAAAAACGGAACAAGATGCACAAGGCTGCGATTGTTGCGTCATAACAGGGCAGGACCAAAATGTAATGGGTATGTCCGATACAACCATTCAAGGAGCGGTTATCCGAGCAAATGGGATGTCTGCACAGGAAGTATGCCAGGAAGTTGAAGAGCGTCTTCAAAATCAGGAACAATAAAATCGTAACCATAGTCAAAAAGCACTCGAAAAGGTCGAGTGCTTTTTGTATTCAACTTTCAAATTAAGCTTTAACCGTTTTTTCAATATAGACTTGATGAGGGTAAGGAATTTCAATATTGTTCGCATCAAGAGCTTCCTTAAGTGCTTTTCGAAGCTTCCGTTCAACAGCCCATTGCATCATGTTTTCTGTTTTAGCAAGGACTCGTATCACCACATCTGATTGACCGAGCTGCTGAACGCCAATGACGTTCGGGCCTTCCTTAATCGCCTCCTCTTGTTGGGCGACTTGATCACAGGTAGCTTGTAAAACAGCGATTGCTTTGTCAATATCATCATGATAGGAAATGCTTATATCAACAAGCGCCTGCATGTTTCCTCTAGAATGGTTACTAACATTATTAATATTGCGGTTCGGGATGAAGTGAAGGGTTCCATCAAAGGCACGAATTAAGGTCGTGCGTAAGCCTACTTCTTCGACGATACCATCGACACCAGCAGCTGTGATGTAGTCATCTACATCAATTTGCTTCTCTAGCAATAAGAAAAATCCCGTGACTACATCACTAACAAGTCCCTGGGCACCGAAACCAATTGCAAGACCAACCACACCAGCACCGGCAATAAGTCCAGCAGGGTTTAAATTAAATATGGTCATGATCACAGTAAGGAGTACAAAGAATAATACATAATAAAAGGAATTTATTGATAATTTTTCTAATGTTTTTATACGTCCGCTCGACATATTTTTTCGTTTCTGCATTTTTAAAAAACTACCTGATATCATCCGTTTTCCAATTGAGAGAGCAAGTGAAAAGGCAACAAGGGCTAATAAAATCTGCCCTATAAGTAAAAAAGTGTTTGTAAGAAATACATCCCATGAAAATTCTTGAAACCACTGATTCAAAAAATCAACTCCTAAAAGGTTATACAGGGTATTTGTATGTATTACCTAAAAAGGGCATATCTTAAACATGACATTCCATGTTCACATGTTAAGTAGCAAAGCTAAAAAACTGCTTTCAAACAAAAAAGTTTCTCATGGTAATTTGTCTAATAAAGGAGAGGAGAGCTTTAAAAAATGTTGGGCTTTGTCATCTTTGTGTTTAAAATATGTTTTTTTGGGAAAACTAGACGAAAAGAACGTTTATTGATTTAGATTCATTCCTTTCTAACATTGACTAAAAAAAACGCTTCTCTTATAATGGAAACCGTGACAATAAGAAGATAAAAATTTCAGGAGGTATGTCGATCAATGACGGATAAGCGTATGGTTGGAAAGCAAGCGCCAAGATTTGAAATGGATGCTGTAATGCCAAATAAAGAGTTTGGAAAGGTAAGCTTAGAGCAAATGATGAAGGAAGATAAGTGGACAGTTCTATTCTTCTATCCAATGGACTTCACTTTCGTATGTCCTACAGAAATTACATCTTTAAGCGATCGCTACGATGAGTTTGAAGATCTAGATGCAGAAATTATCGGTGTGTCTACTGACACAATTCATACACATAAAGCTTGGATTAACACATCACGCGATGAAAACGGTCTTGGTGAGTTGAAATATCCACTTGCTGCTGATACGAACCACCAAGTATCTCGTGAATATGGTGTATTAATTGAAGAAGAAGGTGTTGCCCTTCGCGGTCTTTTCATTATCAGCCCAGAAGGTGAATTGATGTACTCTGTTGTTAATCACAACAACATTGGTCGTGACGTAGATGAAACGTTACGTGTTCTTCAAGCGCTTCAAACGGGTGGACTTTGCCCTGCAAACTGGAAGCCGGGCCAAGAAACATTGAGCGTGTAAAAAGCGGACAAGCTTTGGTTCGAGTTCACAAGAGGTCTAGCAGGGATGTTAGGCCTCTTTTTATCTTTGTTCGCATCTAAGAGATAAAATAAAGGTATAGGTGAGATTGTTTATTTATAGGAGGGAATGACAATGGCGTTAAAACTTCGTTCGCAAATGCCAGAATTAGACGGAGCAACAACTTGGTTAAATGGTGAATTCAAAAAAAGTGATTTGATTGGTGACAAACCAACATTGATTCATTTTTGGTCTGTTAGCTGCGGTCTTTGTAAAGAGGCGATGCCAAATGTGAATGAGTTTCGTGATAAATATAAAGATCAATTAAATGTGATTGCTGTTCACATGCCTCGCTCTGAGAAAGATTTAGATTTAGAGGATATTAAAAAAGTAGCTGAGGAGCATGGTATCACACAACCAATCTTTGTTGATAACCAACACAAATTAACAGATGCATTTGAAAATGAGTATGTTCCTGCTTATTATGTATTTGATGAAGAAGGACAGCTGCGTCATTTCCAAGCTGGCGGTGGCGGCATGAAAATGCTCACAAAACGCGTGAATCGTGTGTTAGGAATTAAAGAATAGTCGTATAAGCACGGGAGTCTGTATTTTGATACAGGCTCTTTTTTGATCGCAGCACCTATTTTTTGTTGGTAGAAGTAAAGACAGAATTGAAAAAAACGAGCAGGAATTTTCGAATTGTATCACCGATTTTTCAGCTCACTTGCTATATGTATGGTGAGGTGATGAAAAATGAATTTACTTGATAAACGTCATTCATTAGAAAAACATCATTTAAAGTCGTATCATAAAAGGGCTAAAAGATCGATACGCACCATTGCCATTCATCACAGTGGCACAATTTCAGGGAGTGCAGAAGCCTTTGCGCGCTACCATGTCAATGAGTTAGATTGGCCAGGAATAGGCTATCACTATGTGATCGATAAAGCTGGACAAGTCAGCCTATGCAATGATTTAGAGGTGATTAGCTATCATGTAGGAAAGAGTAATCGTTCGGCTGTAGGAATCTGCTTAATCGGAGATTTTCGAACAGAGACGTTCGGGGGAGCTCAGCAAGATGCAGCACTTCAACTGCTTGGTCGTCTAATGGTTGAGTTAAGCATACCATTGACGCAAGTTTGGGGACATGCAGAGTATCCAGGCTATGCTTGGAAGCCGTGTCCATCAATCAATATGGAGTGGTTTAGGAAGCTGTTGTCAAATGAAAAAAGAGTGGTACGTGCTGGATTGCTAGGAGTTTCTAGCTTTCATGACGTTGAGAATGATGAGAGAAAAAGACGAGTTCTTCGTTTCGCTCAACCGATGATGCGAGGCGATGATGTTCGAAAGGTGCAAGAAAAAGTAGGGGCAAAGGTTGATGGTATTTATGGACCGGAAACAAGGCAGAAAGTACGTAAATTTCAACGAAACGAACAACTTTTCGTAGACGGTATTGTCGGTCCAGAAACATGGCGACGACTATTAAAGACGTAAAAATCTCTTAAGAGCAAGCATGCTATGATTTTAAATGGATAATATCATAAGTATTTTTGTCGATTGTTCATTATAATAAGAGGAGAAGTCAACAGTGGGGGTGTCAGATGAAAAAACAATTTGCTGTCATTGGCTTAGGTCGATTTGGGGGAAGTGTATGTCGTGCATTAATAGAGCAAGGAATGGAAGTAATGGCTATTGACGTGGATGAATCGCGTGTTAATGAATTTCGTGATATTGCAACGCATGCCGTTGTCGCTAATACGACAGATGAGAATGTTTTAAAAAATTTAGGAATACGGAACTTTGACCGAGTGATTGTTGCCATTGGTGATAACATTCAAGCGAGTATTTTAACGACATTAATTCTCGGTGAACTAGGGGTTAAGCATATAACGGTAAAAGCACAAAATGATTACCATGAAAAAGTTTTGAATAAAATTGGTGCTGAGCAAATTGTCCATCCTGAGCGAGATATGGGGGTACGGATTGCCCATCATCTCGTTTCCAAAAATGTTCTTGATTATTTAGAGCTCTCAGATGAATATAGCATTATTGAGCTCATTGTTGGACAAAAAATGGATGGTAAGACGTTAATTGAGCTAGATATTCGTGCGAAATATGGCTGTAGTGTGCTGGCAATTAAGCGAGGGTCAGATATCATTGTATCTCCACAAGCAAGCGAAGAAATTCAACGTGGTGATATTTTAATCGTCATTGGCGCAGATCGTGACATGAACCGCTTTGAACAGCAAATGGTTGATGAATAAAAAAAGAGCCCCTAGAGGCTCTTTTTTTAAAAAACGATATAGAAAGAAGACCATGTCAAGGGCTATCTATCTAGCTGTAGATACCCAACTCAGCCTACAAAAAATGTTTTCTAGTCAGAGAAGTATCAAGCGCTTGTCTCTGCTAGGAGGCGCCTTTCTATTCAACATAAATTAAACTTCCATAATAATTGGTAAAATCATTGGTTTACGTTTCGTACGCTCGTATAAAAAAGGTCCGAGTAAGTCTGTAATTTCATTTTTAATTTCAGACCACTGTGTTGTTTTTCGTTCCATCACTTCATTCAAATGTTTTGCGAGAAGCTGCTGTGCTTCCTGAATGAGATCTCCTGATTCGCGCATATAGACAAACCCACGAGAAATAATATCAGGTCCTGCTGATACCTTGAATTCCTTCATGTCCAAGCTCACAACAACGACGACAAGTCCTTCCTCTGATAAAATCCGTCGATCGCGGAGGACGATATTCCCAATATCGCCAATCCCGTTTCCATCAACATAAACGGAACCAGAAGGGATTTTTCCAACAATTCCTGCTTCTTCAGGATGCAAGGCAAGCACATCCCCATTGTCCATTACAAAGCAGTTTTCTTCAGGGACCCCGCAGTCTTGCGCAAGCTTCGTATGCATTTTTAACATACGGTACTCACCGTGAATCGGCATAAAGTATTTCGGCTTAATTAACCGAAGCATCAACTTTTGTTCTTCTTGACCACCATGACCAGACGTATGAATATCGCTTAATGGACCATGAATGACGTTTGCTCCTGCACGATAAAGTTGGTTGATTGTCTTGCTTACGCTTAACGTATTTCCAGGAATGGGTGAGGATGAAAAGACGACTGTATCTCCAGGAATAATTTGAATTTGCCGATGCGTTCCATTTGCGATCCGGGATAACGCAGCCATCGGTTCACCTTGTGAGCCTGTACACAAAATCGTTATTTGTGTATCTGGCAGCTTGTTCAGCTGAGACGTCTCGATAAATGTATTTTTAGGAGCGCGAATGTACCCAAGTTCTTGACCGATTGTAATCGCTGACTCCATGCTTCGTCCAAAGACAGCGATTTTCCGGTTATGTCTTACAGCAGCTTCAACAACTTGCTGAAGGCGATGTATATTTGATGCAAAGGTCGCGAAGATAATACGACCTTCCACTTTGTGGAAAATCGAAGCAATACTTTCGCCGACTCGTCGTTCTGACATGGTGAATTCAGGAATTTCACTGTTTGTACTATCAGATAATAAACAGAGAACCCCTTCTTCACCAATTCGTGCCATTTTTGTTAAGTTGGCAGGCTCGCCTACAGGCGTAAAGTCAAATTTAAAATCACCTGTATGGACGATATTTCCTGGAGGTGTTTTCACAACAATTCCATAGGAATCTGGAATGCTATGCGTCGTCCTGAAAAAGGTGACGGAGGTTTTTGCAAATTTAACCACTTGATCCTCATGAATTTCATGAAGCTTTGCTTTTCTTATTAATCCGTGTTCTTCTAGCTTTCCTTTTAATAAACCTAAGGCTAATTTCCCACCGTAAATCGGTACATTAATTTCTCGAAGTAAATAAGGAATTCCGCCAATATGGTCTTCATGTCCATGGGTAATAAAAAGGCCTTTAATTTTGTCTTCATTTTTTACTAAGTACGAGTAATCAGGAATGACATAATCTATCCCTAATAGCTCATCTTCAGGAAATTTAATTCCTGCATCAATTAAAATAATTTCATCTTGAAATTGAACAGCATAGGTATTTTTTCCGATCTCACCTAAACCACCTAAGGCATACACTGCGGTCTGATTATTTTTCATTTGCTTCATATTGGTTACACGTTCTCCACTTTAAAATTTTCTTTTTGTTGCTCATACAATAAATGGTCACCGGTAATAGGTGTGACGAATTCGATGTTATAGTGACGATCAGCAAGCTTTTTCCGAACATCAGCTTCGTTTTCCCCTTCTATATATATTGTTTTCGTGTTTTCACGCACAGGTACCTGTGAAAAATTTTCTTGATAAAAAACTTTAAAAATCATGGTTTACCTCTCCTTAAACGATAATGATAGTTCCATTATAAAGGAAACATCACTTCTTTTCATGTTTTTCTTTAGAAGGGATAATGTAGCAGGCTCCGTATCATGATTCTTTGATGCTTGGTAATCGTGCTGCTCATCATTGGCTATTCTAATATCTTAGCCTGAATCAGTTGATTTAAACCTCGATTAAGCGATTTTTCGGTAATAAATTCAAGCAGCCTTTTACGATTTTCTTTCGTAATTTGCGTAACATGCTGTTCACTCCTTTCATAATAAACAAGCAAATCCGATGATCTGATTAAAGGGTTTTACTTCATTTTTGAAACAGGGGAAGAATAAAATCAAAAGGTGAGCATTTATTGTTCGATTTAAAAAGGGAACGATGATCAATTTTTTCCGAATAATAGAGTGTTCTTAGTATGTGTATATAGCAATAAATCGTGCGAGGAAATTATTGGGGGTTGAGCTGTGGGGTGTGAGGAAACGAAAATGGATTAATCATTTTTTTACAAAACAAAAGACTGTTGAGAGAAGAACCCAACAGTCTTTTGCTTACAATGGAGGAAGTTCCTGTTTTAATTTGTCTTTAAAGCCTTCTATTCGATCATAGAACATAATCCCATTTAAATGATCAATTTCGTGTTGAAAGACGATAGAGACAAGACCACGCAAACGAAGAGTGATTTCTTCTCCTTCAAGTGTCGTAGCCTTTACGGTTAATCGGGAATAGCGTGGAACAATTCCTGGGATATCACGGTCGACAGAAAGACATCCTTCACCATTTTCTAAATGAGTAAGCTCGACAGAATGACTGATGATTTTTGGATTAAATAGTCCGAGACTGTACTCCTGTTCTTGTTCATCTGTAACATGGACAGCGATCATTCGTTTGCTAATGCCGATTTGTGGAGCCGCCAGCCCGACGCCAGGACGTAATTGATATTTCTCAGCAATTTCAGGATCCTGGCTATTTATTAAAAACTCCAACATTTGTTGTAACGTTTTTTTATCTTCGTCAGATGCAGGTAAAGGTACTTCTTCTGCCACTTTTCTAAGCACAGGATCGCCTTCGCGTACGATGTCCTTCATTGTTAGCATGGTTGGTTCACTCCTTTTCTTCTCTATAATAACTTTATGATGAATAAAATCAAGGCTCAAGTTCAATTCAGAAATAAAAGAAAAAGACTCAAGTTAACAATGATGTTAACTTGAGCGTTTTAACATTAGCAATGGCCGAATTTTGATGCTCCAACAATAATGAGAAGAATGAACAAGACGACTATTAAAGCAAATCCTCTACCGCAATGACGACCGTAATACCCTGCACCAGCAACAGGTGCAACAGGTGCACCGTAGCCATAACCACAAGGGTCGTAACAACCATATCCGTGCCCGTACATTGAACAGACCTCCTTTTTCTTTGGATCGCACCTTGTGCGACTCACTAATACTTTATGCAGGACGGAAATAGATGGTTGGATGAATACCTATTTTTTCAAAATAACGAAACCATTCACCTAGGATTGGAAGACATATAATGTTGTGAAACATCATAGAATGTCCGTGGTAAGTAAGCAAAATCATATTTTTTATAAACCTAGGAACGTTGCCGCAAAAAGAAAAGCTGTTGTCATTTTGTGGATTTTTGGATAGTGTTTAGTGGACGAGGTTAAACGGATAAAACAAGGAGGGAGACGGTGAGTGAGTTCAAAAAGATAGTTGGGATTTTGCTATTGATGGGTATGATGATAGGCTGTGCAAATACGGCATCGGAAGAGGTTTTTGTACATCTTGAGGAAGCGGTTGAGCTGGAAAATGCGTTTGCAGAACAACAGCAATTACTTCTTAGTGCAGAAGAAAAAGAGCATGCATTGTACGAAGAGATGATTGCTCTTGGTATGGAAGCGTATGAAGAAATTGTAGAAAGGTCAAATGAAGCCATTGCTTTAGTTGAGGAACGTCTACGAATCATGGATGTAGAAAAAGAAAGCATTGAAGCAAGTTACAAGGAGTTTCGTGAAGTTGAAGCATATGTTTCGGAAGTAGATGAAGGAGCACCACGAAATCAATTAAAGGTGCTTGTTGAAACGATGAGCAAGAGGTATGATCGGTATCAACTTTTATATACTAACTACAGGGAAGCAGCTGAGCTTGATCGGGCATTATATGAAATGCTGCAAGACAAAGAATTAACGATTGAAGCATTACAAAAACAAATTAATAAGGTGAATGAAAAATATGCAACGGTGGATGAACATAAAGAGGCATTCAACGAATTGACCAGAGCGTACAATGAAACGAAAAAAAGCTTTTATGAAGCTGCTAAGCTTGACGTCCTCTATGAATAGGATGTGAAGCTTATTTGTTTGTCCTTGTTCATTATAAACCCAGCTAATTAAGGGTTGAACTGTATTAGTTTGTCTGCATTTTGATATATAACAGAATAAATTAAACTTGTGATATCTTGCACAAAGATACTTTGATGTTTGTAGATAAGACAAAAGGATTGACGAATTTGTCAGAGGTAAGGTAGACTAATTATCGTAGGATAAATTGTATTACTTTTTTTGAAATATGACTAATACAGATGATGGAACTCTGTAAAGTCTATGCTGTGTAAGCAATGAGTGAAGCAGTATTTTGTGTTTGATTCACCTCAAGACGAAAGCATTTCAAATGAATCCATCGGTCTTGTTTAGAGATTTAACGATAAATCTCGGTTATGTAAGGGTGTTGAATGGGTATCCTATTTGAAGGAGTTTTTTCTGTTAGTCGTGAATCGTCAAAACACAACCGTTACTTAAAAGGTAGGTTAAATTTTGATAAGAGAAAGGAAGAGGTGAAGGTAAGTGAGTACAAAAACGTTAGAGCAAGTTGAAAATCAATTTGAAACGTTTCAAATTTTAAATGAAGAAGGCGAAGTTGTAAATACAGCCGCGATGCCGGAACTTAGTGATGAACAGCTTCAAGAGTTAATGCGTCGTATGGTCTATACACGAATTTGGGATCAACGCGCCATTTCATTAAACCGCCAAGGACGCCTTGGTTTCTATGCGCCAGTAGCAGGACAGGAAGCGTCTATGCTTGGGTCGCAATTTGCCTTAGAAAAAGAGGATTGGATCTTACCTGGATACCGTGACATTCCGCAAATCGTTTTTCATGGTCTTCCATTATATCAAGCGTTCCTTTGGTCTCGTGGACACTTCCATGGTAGTCAATTTCCAGAAGGTTTGAACATTGCTGTCCCACAAATTATCATTGGTGCACAAATTGTTCAGGCAGCTGGTGTTGCCCTTGGTCTTAAACGCAAAAAGAAAGAGAACATTGTCATTACATATACAGGTGATGGTGGTGCGTCTCAAGGGGACTTCTATGAAGGGATGAACTTTGCAGGTGCGTACAATGCTCCAGCAGTGTTTGTTGTTCAAAACAACCGTTTTGCGATTTCCGTCCCAGTAGAAAAGCAATCTGCTGCAAAAACAATTGCTCAAAAAGCTGTAGCGGCTGGTATTGAAGGTATTCAAGTGGATGGTATGGACGTGCTTGCAGTGTATGCTGCGACACAGGAGGCTCGTAAGCGCGCGCTAGCTGGTGATGGGCCTACACTTATTGAAACGCTTTGCTACCGCTATGGTCCACACACGATGGCTGGTGACGATCCAACTCGTTATCGGACGTCTGAACTTGATGATGAGTGGACAAAGAAAGACCCGCTTGTTCGTTTCCGGAAATTCCTGGAAGGTAAAAAGCTATGGAGTGAAGAGAAAGAAAACGAAGTCGTCGAACAAGCGAAAGAGGATGTTAAAAAAGCGATCAAGGAAGCGGATAACACACCAAAGCAAAAAGTAACAGATTTGCTTGGCTTTATGTTTGAAGATGCTCCTGTTAACATTCGTGAGCAATTGGAAGAATATACGGCAAAGGAGTCGAAGTAACCAATGGCACAATGGACTATGGCTCAAGCGATTACCGATGCAATGCGCAATGAGCTAAATAAGAATGAAGATGTTCTCGTATTTGGTGAAGACGTTGGTAAGAATGGCGGCGTATTCCGTGTAACAGAAAATCTACAAAAAGAATTTGGAGAAGATCGTGTATTTGATACACCTCTTGCTGAGTCAGGTATCGGTGGTTTGGCGATTGGTCTTGCTTTAACAGGTCATCGTCCTGTTATGGAGATTCAATTCTTCGGCTTCGTGTTTGAAGTATTTGACTCGATCGCTGGTCAAATGTCACGCTGGCGTTTTCGTTCAGGGAATACTCAAACAATGCCAATTACAGTACGCTCACCTTTTGGTGGTGGGGTTAAAACACCTGAAATGCATGCAGATTCCCTAGAAGGTTTGATGGCTCAAACACCGGGTGTGAAAGTTGTTATTCCATCAAATCCGTATGATGCAAAAGGTCTTCTTATTTCTGCTATCCGTGATAATGACCCGGTTGTATTTCTTGAGCATATGAAGCTGTATCGTTCATTCCGTCAAGAAGTACCAGAGGAAGAGTATACGATTCCTCTTGGGAAAGCGGATATTAAGCGAGAAGGAAAAGATGTAACGATTATCGCTTATGGTGCAATGGTACAAGCCTCATTGAAGGCAGCAGAAGAGCTTGCTGAAGAGGGCATTGATGCGGAGGTTATCGATTTAATGACAGTGAGTCCATTTGATGTGGAAACCGTTATCGCATCTGTGGAAAAAACAAGCCGCGCAATCGTTGTTCAAGAAGCTCAAAAACAAGCGGGTATCGCAGCAAATGTTGTAGCTGAAATTACAGAGCGAGCCATTCTTTCACTTGAAGCGCCTGTTTTACGTGTGACTTCACCTGACACGGTTTATCCGTTTGCTGCAGTTGAGGATTCTTGGCTTCCAAATCATAAAGACATCGTTGAAAAAGCAAAAGAAGTTGTAAACTTCTAAACAACTGAAATGGATTGTCCTTGTTATTTATACAAGGAAACGATTATGGAAAGGAAACTAACGACAATCTTTCTAGATGCTTTTGTGTAAACGAAGGTATGAGCAAACGTTTGAGTGAGGCAATCGACTTTAATGTCATGCGTTGTTTAAAACTTTTGTAGAAAGGTGTCGTTCTTTCCTTTTATGCAATAAGCTTTAGAGTTATAATAAAGGAGGCGCTTAGTTTTGGCTTACGAATATAAACTGCCTGAAGTTGGTGAAGGGATTCACGAAGGCGAGATTGTAAAATGGTTTGTAAAACCAGGAGACGAAGTAAAAGAAGATGATATTTTACTTGAAATTCAAAACGACAAATCGGTTGTTGAGCTTCCATCTCCAGTCGATGGAAAAATCCTTGAAATAAAAGTTGAAGAGGGAACGGTCAGTGTTGTAGGTGATGTCCTTCTTACAATTGATACGGGTGAGGAATCAGCTGAAAGCTCTGATGCAGAAAGCAATGATAAACAGGAAGAGGCTTCTTCTGAAGAAAAGAAAAAAGAAACGTCTAAGGTGAAAGCTGCTTCAGCACCAGAAAAAGAAGATAACGAGGAAATAGCTGGAAATCGTGTCATTGCCATGCCTTCTGTTCGTAAATACGCTCGTGAAAAAGGCGTTAACATCCAAAGCGTACAAGGTTCTGGAAAGAACGGACGTATCGTGAAGAATGACATTGATGCATACTTGTCTGGTGATCAAAAGGTAGAGAACGCTGAAGAAGTAACTGGTCAAGAATCAGCTGAAGAAACAAAATCAGTTCAACCAGCAGCATCAGCCGTATCAAGTGAACAGCTTGAAGAGCGCGTTCCACTTAAAGGAATTCGCAAAGCGATTGCCAAAGCAATGGTTAACTCAAAACATACGGCACCACACGTGACACACCTTGACGAAGTAGAAGTATCAGCACTTGTTGCTCACCGCAAACAGTATAAGCAAATTGCTGCTGAGCAAGGAACAAAGCTTACGTACTTGCCTTATGTTGTCAAAGCCTTAACATCAGCTCTTCGCAAGTATCCAGCATTGAACGCATCAATTGATGACGATGCCCAAGAAATTGTCTACAAAAAGTACTTTAACATCGGTATCGCTGCTGATACGGATCAAGGTCTTGTCGTACCTGTTGTAAAAGATGCAGACCGCAAATCAATTTTCGCCCTGGCAGATGAAATCAATGAGCTAGCTGTAAAAGCGCGTGATGGTAAGTTAAGCGGTGCTGAAATGAAAGGCGGATCTGCTACAATTTCTAACCTTGGCTCGGCAGGTGGACAATGGTTCACACCTATCATTAACCACCCTGAAGTCATGATTTTAGGAATCGGACGCATTGAAGAAAAGCCGGTTGTGAGAAATGGAGAAATTGTCATAGCGCCAATGCTCGCTCTATCCATTAGCTATGACCACCGCCTTGTTGACGGTGTGACAGCACAAAACGCACTCAATCAAGTGAAACGCTTGCTAAACGATCCACAATTACTGTTAATGGAGGGGTAACACATGGTTGTCGGGGATTTCGCAAATGAAGTAGACACACTGGTCATTGGTTCTGGCCCAGGGGGCTATGTTGCAGCAATTCGTGCAGCACAGCTTGGACAAAAGGTAACGATTGTTGAGAAAGATACACTTGGCGGGGTTTGTTTAAATGTTGGTTGTATCCCATCAAAAGCATTGATTTCTGCAGGACATCGTTATCATCATGCAAAGCACTCAGATGATATGGGGATTGTCGCTGAAAATGTTTCCGTAAACTTTGAAAAGGTTCAAGAGTGGAAAGCTTCTGTTGTGAAGAAGCTAACTGGTGGCGTAGAAGGCTTACTTAAAGGGAATAAAGTCGAAATTGTAAAAGGAGAGGCTTACTTCTCTTCTGAAGATTCTGTTCGGATTATGGACGACAAGAGCTCATCAACGTACAAGTTCAAGAATTGTATTATTGCTACAGGGTCGAGCCCGATTGAACTTCCGAGCTTCAAATATTCAGATCGCGTTATTAACTCAACAGGTGCTCTTGCACTTAAAGAAATACCAAAGAAAATGGTTGTCATCGGTGGCGGCTACATTGGTATCGAGCTTACAGGTGCATTTTCCAATCTAGGTACAGAAGTTGTTGTTCTTGAAGGTGGAAAACAAATTCTTCCTGGATTTGAAAAGCAAATGGCGAAGCTTGTTGAGCGTAAGTTAAAGAAAAATGGCGTAGCCTTCCATACAGATGCGATGGCAAAAGGTGTTGAAGAAACTGACACTGGTGTCAAAGTAACTGCTGAGATAAAAGGGAAAGAAGAAGTTATCGAAGCTGATTACGTGCTTGTTACAGTCGGTCGTAAGCCGAACACTGAAGAAATCGGTCTTGAAGGAATTGGCATTGAGCTAACAGAAAAAGGTCTAATTAAAGTAGATAAACAATGTCGTACGAGCGTTAAAAATATTTTTGCGATTGGTGACATTGTTGAAGGTCCTGCTCTTGCTCACAAAGCATCCTACGAAGGAAAAGTTGCTGCTGAAGCAATTGCAGGAGAAGCATCTGAAGTTGACTACTTAGCGATTCCGGCTGTTGTATTCTCTGATCCTGAACTTGCAACAGTAGGCTACACAGAAGCAGAAGCGAAAGAAGCTGGCTATGATGTGGTTGCTTCGAAATTTCCTTTTGCAGCAAATGGACGTGCGTTGTCACTTAACGATTCTGATGGCTTCTTAAAGCTAATTACTCGTAAAGAAGACGGTCTTGTCCTAGGTGCTCAAATTGCAGGACCTAGTGCATCTGATATGATTGCTGAGATCGGCTTGGCAATTGAGACAGGCATGACAGCAGAGGATATTGCGTTAACGATTCATGCGCACCCTTCTTTAGGTGAGATCACTATGGAAGCTGCTGAAGTTGCGTTAGGCACACCGATTCATATTGTAAAGTAATGGATTTTATAAAAAGCTGCTGAGAATTGCTCAGCAGCTTTTTATTTTACAAAAACACAAGGATCTTGTATTTTTCTTGCACCCTGAAAAAAAGGGCTTTTATACAGTATAATTCACACTTGACAAGTAGGAATTATGTGAATAGAATGATTATAGAAAAAAAACCGATGCTTAGGTGGAGGAGACGTTATGATGCGATGGATTAGACGTTGGTTTCGATCAGCTACATCAAGTATGATTACCATACCTTTGCCTTTATTGTTTAATGAGAAATTTATGAGAGAGCATACAACGTTTATCAGTTGGCATGCGTTTACAGAAGCTGAAAAAGAGTTCTCTACTCTTGAGAATCAAATAAGGAAGGGCATGGACCCGAAATTAGACCATTTTGTTCAGAACCATACTTCTTTTCAAAGCTGGAGAGAAATGAAAGAGAAAGCCGAGGAGGAATATTATAAGCAATATCCCTATGGGCCATCTCCGATATTATAAAAACCTCACCTGAAAAATCAGGTGAGGTTTTGCTGTGAAAAGGGCTTAAACATTAGATAGTTGAAGAAAAAATGACGTGCTGTCAAGCTCGAGATTAAATGCTTGTTCGAAGATATGGATGATCTCTTCTTTGCTTTTCTTTCCTTGGATTTTTAAAAAAATATCTTCTTCATGAATGATAAGCATTGTTGGAAAGACATCAATGTCAAAATGGCGAACGAGATGACGCTCATTTGAATCAATGACTTGAACAGGAGGAACTTGATTAGGGTACGCATGCTGTAATTCTAGTAAAGCATCATAATAATCGTTTTCATCACTTAATGACTGTGGGTGTGAAAACAAGACAGTCATCACTTCATCTTCACCACTAGCTAAAGGATTAGGATTTAATGAACCAAGGGCGGAAAAGCAGCCAGCCAATACGAATAATGAAAAAATGATAACTAGATGCTTCATTCGTACGTTCACTTCCTTATAAACAAAAAGTTAACTTATACTAGTTAATATCTGTCATTTTATCATGCCATTAGTCAGATCGGTGATTAGTAACAAAATTGTAATCTAATAGAAATATTACCATTAAGTATTAAGTAATAAAACCTCCGTCTATCGTTTGAACGATAATGGAAGGTTTTAAGTGAAAATAGTCTAAAATAGTTATTATTTCTTTTTTCTTAAATCGGCATGCTCCTGCTGTAGTGATTTCACCAACGAAGCAATCATCAGAATCATGATGATTGTAAATGGCAAAGCTGCAATAATTGCAGCAGTCTGTAGAGCACCTAATCCTTCCTCAGATGTTAACAAAACAGCTGCGGAAGCTGAAATAATGATCCCCCAAATGAATTTCATTGAATTCGAAGGGTTTAAATCACCATTGGTTGTTTGAATACCTAACACAACCGTTGCTGAGTCAGCTGATGTAATAAAGAAGGAAGCGATAAGGAAAACAGCTAAAATGGACATAAATGTCCCAAACGGTAAGTATTCAAGCAAGGAAAAAAGAACAACCTCCATTCCGAGCTCTCCCATGATTCCGTTTATATCGACAAGACCTTCTCGTTGCAAATGAATCCCCGTTCCACCAAAAACACTGAACCATAAAAAGCTGAAAAGGGATGGAACAGCAAGAACCCCAATAACAAATTCACGAATCGTCCGCCCTCGAGATACTCTTGCAATAAAGGAACCGACAAATGGTGCCCATGAAATCCACCAAGCCCAATAAAAGATGGTCCATCCTTCTACCCAGCTTGATTCTGGGTCATACACATCTAAACGGAAACTCATACTTGGGAGGTTTTGAAGGTAGCCACCAATCGTTTGCGTAAATACACCCAACAAAAAGCTTGTAGGACCCATAATAAGGACAAAAAACATTAAGAAGAGTGCAAGGTATATGTTGAAAATACTCAAATACCGTATGCCTCGATTGATACCTGAAAGTGCAGAGAGCATAAATAGAATGGTTACAACAATAATGACAATAAGTTGTAGCAGCTGCCCGTTGAGCGAGCTAATCCCTGGTGATAAATAGGATAGACCAGCAGAAATTTGAGCTGCACCAAAGCCGAGGGAAGTGGCAACGCCAAAAATTGTCGCAAAAACAACAATAACGTTAATCGTCGTTCCGAGACCACCTTCTACACGATCGCCTAGCAAAGGACGAAAAGCAGCGCTCATGACTCCAGGTGCATCTTTACGGTAGCTGAAATAAGCTAAGGCAAGGGCGACAACAGCGTAAATTGCCCACGGGTGAAAGCCCCAATGGAAAAAAGAAAAGCGCATTGCTTCACCAGCAGCTTGGTTTGTTTCTGGGTCTGCTATCGGTGGAGAAAAATAATGATAGACAGGTTCAGCAACACCCCAAAAGACAAGGCCAATTCCCATCCCAGCAGTAAATAGAAAGGAAAACCAAGTAAAATAACTATATTCGGGTTTTTCATCTGGTTTCCCTAAGCGGATTTTACCGTAAGGGCTAAAGATTAAATAAATGGCAAAGAGCAAAAATCCAGTAGCGGAAAGCAAATAAAACCATCCAAGTTCGTTTGTAATAAATGTGTTAACGGTAGATGTTACATTTTCTAAATTTTGAGGTGCCAATATACCCCAAAGAATGAAGGCAAAGGCAATGATAACAGAAATAATAAAAACAGGTGTTAGTTTTTTCATTCTTCGTATCCTTTCAATATCGTAATTAGGGCAAAAAAGTGGATTTTATATAGAGAAAAATTACTGTATTTTAAACCCCTATTTCGACAGATTTCAACCCTTTTTTTACTTTTGTGACAGAATTCGTACACCATGATTATATCTTTTTAGGGGAAATATAGAAAGAAAGAGGCATCATTCCAAGAGGAAAATCTCTATTTTTGATTATTATGGATTGTCATTCTATGAATAAATCACAAACAGGAACCGATTCGCTATCATTAGTATGTTCATGACAGAAAGGCTTATACAATGTTCGATTCCATATTCTTTCTTTGTTAGGATAAAGGCGACTGTTGTAAAGGAAAGAGATAGTTGAGTTCCTTATTTAAACAGGGTAATGCACGAGCAAAGATGGACCTGTGATATCTGGGGAAAATTGTAATTGAACCTTAAGGAAAAAGGCTATGAATTTGTCTCCCCTAATCAGATTATGTCAAAAAAAAAGAAATGGATGAAAGGTAACTTGCATGGAAGGGACAAAGTACGATAAAATGGCTTTCGATGATGATTTTAGAGATTGTGAGGACGGAAATGTTGAACGAAAAAAAAGTATTTTGGTTAAGCGTGCTTGCTGTAATGATGCTTATTGGCTGTCAAGCAAACGGAGGCAATGTTACTGATGACCAAAATCAATCTGAAAGTCATGAAGATGTAAATGATTCAGTAAAACAAATACCTTTTACAGTAGCAGAAAATGAAGTAAGAGTGGTCGTCGATGATTTGACGGAAGCTGTTGAAGGCTCTTATGAATTTGATGAAGTAAATCGAACCCTTTCGCTTACGATTCATGATGACTCCTATTATTTAATCGACGGGGTCCCTGTGCTTGAGCGAAATGGAGAATATGTAGCAAGTGATGATATTTATTTGATTGAAGAGAATGGAGAGCTCTATTTGCCTGCTGCCTTTTTAGAGCAAGGGATGGGACTTGAGTTGAACTATGGCGAAAGTCAAGTTGCCTTTCAATGGTTTGGACCTACAGAAAGGGTTGGAGGTCCGCCAGAGAACTTTGATGTAGAAAATTGGGATGTAGAAACAATGGTCGAATATCTTTCCTTCCTTGAAAAACCAATTAAAAATGCACAAGTAAGTACGATTGAGAGTCATTTGCCTGGAGCTCCACGTGAATATCGAAACGGCTTCCATGAAGGAATCGATTGGTATGATTTTGCGTCTGGAGGAGACATTACGACAGAAACGCCGATTTACGCAATGGCAGATGGGGTTGTTGTGAGAGCAGATCATGACTATGAGGAATATTCTTCTCCAGAGGAAAGAGATAAAGACCTAGCTCTAGCCACTGAACTTGGTGAGACACCAGAATATATTTTTGATCGACTTCGGGGGCAGCAAGTATGGGTTCAATATCAAAATGGCGTCATGAACCGTTTTGCTCATTTAAGTAGTATCCCTGAATCAATTAAAGTCGGGGATCGGGTTAATTCTGACACCGTGATTGGCTATGTTGGCAATTCTGGGACAAGCAGTGCTGTAAATCAACAATTTGACGAGGGGCTGCACCTTCATCAAGATTTGTTGATTTATGGGGAATTGTTTTGGAAACCACTAACATTAGAAGAAACAAAAGAAGTATTGACAACCATATGGAATTAACTTGTACAGCCCCGTTTGACGAGAATGGTCTCGACAAAGCGGGGCTGTAATATATAAGTTAATAGCGCAACACGCGGCCGTTATATAAGTGTACTGCTCCTTTAAATTGCTTCCCAAGAAATTTGCAAAATTCAATGGCCTTACCTTTATCACCGTGAGTGGAGCTGTCTACTAAATACACATGAATAATCGACTTTGACGTGATTATTTCTTCGTTTTCATTTTGCGTAGCTTCATTTTCGATGGCGAACACAATGTAACGATAAAGAGGATTCATTCCTTTTAAATAAAAGGCATCATTTTCTTGCCCTTCTAATGGAACGATTTTGTACGGGAAAGCAGCTTCCTTATATTCCCAATCAAGTTGATTACCTGTTTTAATGGTCATGTGTTGATAACGCTCTAATTGACTTTTCACGAGTTCTACTGTCATTGGCTCTGTTGGTTGAGGTATTTGAATCAATGCGTGAGACGACATGAAAAGCAGCTCCTTTTTTTCTAATCGTAGCATAGACAAGAAACTGCCACAACAGAAAATTCTGACTATTACACTTTCGATAATCATTCTGAACATTATAAGATCTTATCCTGCTGAATATGGTATTCTATATGGTATAGATAACTATTCTCCGAACAACAAAAGGACATTGCATATTTGTGGGGTTGGAGGTATGAGCGTGGATAAGTCACAGCTGTTAGATGAGTTACGTTTAGAAGTAGGGACAGTACCTGATTTCGCCAATACCCTTACTGATTTTTATAACGGTATCGTGCAAAAGCTGGCACGTCCAATGGAAACAAATTTTGCTGTCAGCATTTATGAAGCGGGGGAGAGCGCATTTTACCGAATCGCAAGTGTTGGCTTAGCGCCTTTTTCCTTTAAGGTACAATTTGGGAAAGGTTTGCTGAGCTTAACTGCAATACGAGGAAAATTACAGATTGTTCAAAATCAATATAGGCAGACTGTCGTTTCTCCTTACTATGAGGGTCATCACTTAATTGGCCAGCTTGTCGTTTCCATTCCCATTGCCGAATATGTCATTTCAGAAGAAGATGTAATTTTTTTAAAAGAGGTAACACGGTTTATTGAGGTAAATAAAAAGAGATATCAAGCGTTACTCTAAGTGTGAAAAGCCTTCAGCGTTGAGGGCTTATTTTGTTATGCCTTAAAAGCGTCTAAGTAATAAAAACCATTCGTGAATATAATCATAATAACAATGGAAAAGGACATAATGGTGCTTGAAATCATTTAATGTGTTATACAAATTGGTGTTGACAAATGAATTGTGCCATATTATATTCTTAATAAGAGAAAATTAAACGCTTACAACAAGTTTAAGGAGATGAGAACATGGGTATTATCGTTTGCCAGTCTTGCAATCAAACAATCGAGCACTTTGAAGAAGAAAAGGTAACGACGCTATACGCAAAATGTCCTAGTTGTAGCGAGAAAAAACAATACACTGTGAAAAAATAAATAGATGAATGAAAAATGGGGTTCCCTTTTAAGGGAGTCCCATTATTTTTTTAGACGTTAAGTTTTTAAGAATAAGTTTTAGGCACGTTGTTCTATTGAGAGTAGTTCTAGTTAAAATTTTTGGATTTCATCGTTATTTCACAATTCCATGTTAAGATGGGCTTAAATAGCATAGTCAAAATAAATAAATGATTGTTGGCTTGAAAAGGAGAAAGAAATGAATCGTTTGCTCTTTGTTTGTTTATTTGGCGTGTTGGCCTTTCTAAATGCATGTTCGGAGCGAAGCCTAGAAATTCCTCAATCAGATTCATCCTTACTTATCGTATCACATGTGAAAGAACAAACATTGACCTTTATTGATCCACTACATAAAGAAGTTCTTTTATCCGAAGATAGTCGATTTCCGCTCACGGAAATGGTAACAATTGCTGATGGCAAAATGATAGCATCGAGTCAAAGTGAAAGTTTTCTCATTCTTTATGACCTGCAAAAGGGTAAGAGTAGGCCTTTTCTTGAACTAAATCAAGGGTTGACTGCATTAAAGTATGAAGCAGCATCTAACTTTCTTTTTGTAGCGGATATTAAAAATGACCAGGTGCATCGTATTGATATTGAAAAAGAAGAGCTTGTCAATAGCATCGATGTTGGTGCTTATCCAAACGCCTTAGAATTAGGAAATGGACAGCTGTTTGTTCTGAATGGTGATAGCAATAGTGTGACGATTCTTGATATCGCCAATGATAAGGTGGTTAAAACGTTTCCTGTCTTAAACCGACCATCTGGTATGTATTTTGATGGGGAATATCTTTGGATTGGTGGTCATGGTACATTTGGTCAATTAAATCAAAATATACATGTGTATAATCCTGAAACAGGTAAAAAAATACGAGAAATTGAGGTAGGGCTAATGCCAGTGGCGTTTTATGGAGATGAAACATCACCATTCATATATGCGCTATGCCATGGAGAACATACATTATCTAAAATTCATAAGGAAACGTATGAAGTGGTGGATAAAATTGAAGTTGGACAAAATCCCAACTTTGTATACGGGAATAAGGAATCGTTATTTGTGAGTAATCTTGATGGTGACTCGATCTCCTTGATTGATCGGGCGACATTTAAGGTGAAGGATGAGCTTATCGTTCCATCAGGCCCTTATATGATTGTTTTGGAGGAAGATTGATGAATAAGCCTTTTCAAATTTTAGTAGTAGATGATGAAAAAGAATTACTCGAACTTGTTGTCTATTATCTTGAAAAAGAAAAATATACGGTGATAACTGCAAAAAGCGGGGCAGAAGCTCTTCAATTGCTTGCTTTGCAGCCGATTGATCTGGTTGTTTTAGATATTATGATGCCTGATATGGATGGGTTTACGGCTTGTGAAAAAATCAGGGCGTTCTCCTCCATTCCAATTTTGATGCTAACAGCTAGAAGTAGTGAAGAAGATAAAATTAAAGGACTTAGAATCGGAGCAGATGATTACATTATTAAACCTTTTAGTCCGAAAGAATTGGTTGCGCGAATTGAAGCAGCGTTAAGGCGGGCAAATGGATTACAACCCATACACATGATAACCATACATGAGCTGAAAATAGACAAGAGTGGACGACTTGTTTTTGTCGATGAGCAACCAGTCAATGTGACGAGAAAGGAATTTGAGTTATTGCTTTTTTTAGTCGAGCACAGAGGACAAGTCTTTACGAGAGAACATCTTCACCATCGTCTATGGGGAATGGATACAGAAAAAGGAACATTACGGACAGTCGATACCCATATTAAAACATTACGATTAAAATTGAAATCAGCAGGTCAGTACATTAAGACCGTTTGGGGGATCGGCTATAAATTTGAGGAAACCGCATGAAGTATTGGTCGATTAAAAAGAAAGTGTGGCTTGCCGTTGTTTTGACAGCTATCGTGATGATGATTGGAGCAGTCAGTCTAACCTTCTTCTTATATGAACGTCTCTATATTGAAAAACAGGTTGACTTATTGGTGATGCAAGGTGAAGAGCTTGCTCGATTTTATGACGAATACGGGGCAGATGCTCATTTTCAAGAGCGCTTAACGTGGACGGAACAAAGCATAGATGCTGATGTGCTTTTTACCGATGATCCGATGCAATTAGGAAGTGGTGCACCGTTTGAACCTTATTCCTATGAAAATTTGATTACGTTTGAGGAAAGACAACAGCTGCTAGATGGTGAGACAGTTGTCATCAGGCGCTCCCATCCTCATTTTCATCAAGATATTTTAGGTGTGGCTGTTCCGCTGTTTTTAAATGAGCATCTTTCAGGCGCTGTGCTCTTATCGATGCCGTTGTCAGAAGTTCATGAACCGTTTTTACAATTACGGATGCACCTCGCGAGTACAATCATTTTAGTTGTGATGCTTGTCGTCTTTATCGGCAACAAAATGATCCATAATGTCGTCCAACCGTTAAGTGATATGAAGCGAGTTGCAAAAATAATGGCAGATGGTGATTTTTCAAGAAGAATACCGGAATCTACTAGAGGTGATGAGCTAGGTCAGCTTGCTCGCTCGTTTAATTCGCTCTCTTCCTCACTAGAAAAAGTTGAGCAAAACCGTCGCGAATTTCTTGCAAATGTATCTCATGAGCTACGCACACCATTAAGCTATATGAAAGGCTATGCAGAGGCAATGGCTGAAGGAGTGATTAAACAAAAAAAAGGACTCATGATTATTCAAAAGGAAGCAAATCGCTTGGAGCGTCTTGTCAATGACCTGCTTGATTTGGCACAATTAGAAGGTGATTCTTACCCCCTTCAATTTGAACCGATCGCCTTTGCTCAGCTCATTAATGATGTGATTGAGCCTTTTGAATGGATTGCTGCACAAAAAAACATTCGCATCATTCGAAAATTGGACGAGGATAGCATTATTCATGGAGATAGTGATCGCCTTGAACAAGTGATTCGCAATTTGCTCGATAATGCGATTCACTATACACCACCTGGTAAATCAATCACTCTTGCCTTAACAACTACGAATAAAGTGTCCAAGCTCGTTATTACTGATGAGGGAGCTGGCATACCAGAGGAAGATTTACCGATTGTAACAGAGCGTTTTTATCGGGTTGACAAAGCAAGAACACGCCAAAACGGGGGAACTGGTTTAGGTCTAGCGATTGTCTCACAGATTATTAAAAAGCACGGTGGAACATTTGAGCTTTCTTCAAGGGTTGGTCAAGGGACCAGCGCTCGGATCACGTTGAAAAACGCAGAATGATGTTGGTGTCAACAGATAAAGGATTGGCTTGCTTATTTAAAGGACATTGAAGCGATTTGTGAACATTTCCTTAACAACTGCTAGACTTCACTAAGGTTTCACAACTTTTTAATAGACTAGAAAAAACGTAAGAAAGGAAAACACTTGGTTTGTGATCGTTCGCCGTTGTAGGTTATTTTAAAAAAATTAAATGAGGTGAAAATTATAATGAAAAAGAAATGGTTTATGACGTTCGTTGCGTCATTCATCGTAATGACAGCATGTGGTCCAAATGAGGAAGGGCAAGAGGGGAATGAAATTGTAGATGAACTTACACCGATAGAGGTTGAATTAAGTGTTCCTGAAAAAGCTGAAGTAGGTGAAACCGTAACTTTTTCAAGTACTGTTACGCAGGGTGATGACCTGGTCGATGATGCGAATGAAGTCGTGTACGAAATTTGGTTAGAAGGTCAAAAAGAGCAAAGTGAAATGATCGAGGCCGACACGCAGGAAGAGAATGTCTACTTGCTTAATTATCTATTTGAAAAGGCTGGTTTGTATCATGTTCAAACCCATGTAACCGCTCGTGGGCTGCATCGAATGCCGACAGCAAATATTCAAGTAGGAGAAGCTGAGGAAAATAAAGAAGCACATCATGAAACAACCCATGAACATGAACATGAGCATATGAATGGTGTAGAATTAGACACAAAAGTAGAGAATGATCGAATCGTTGTTCAAATTGCTGTTGAAGGTTCTGCGTTTACTGGAGGAAAGGTGACCCTTGAAATGTGGCAGCAGGGTGATGAGCAACATCAATGGTTGGACTTTACAGAAGTTGGAAACGGAGAATATGAATTGCGCAACATTGAGACGTTTTCTGGACTGTATTCAGCTGTCGTTCACATTGTTGATGAAGAGGTACATGAGCACGTAGACATTGAACTTGAGTTTTAATCATGAATGGCATCAAAAAAAAGCTAACCAAGGATGAATTTGGTTAGCTTTTTTTAAAAGCTTAAAAAAATCCATTCGATGATGTCTAGCGTAAGTGCTAAGCCGCTTGAGAAGGCTTCAGTCTGTTAATGGTTTCCTAAAAATAGCAATACATAGGCAGGTTTCCGTCACTTGTTGCGGCTGAGCTAAGCGCTTGTGCTTGTATTATTGAATTGCCTCATATTCCTTGATAACACGAAGGGCTTTGAAGGTTGCATCTTCCGGTCCTTGAACGGGCAAGCCTGCCTTCACATTTTTCGTAATATAATCAAGGTTTTCTTGTGAAATAATCTCTCCAGGAATGAGTATCGGGATGCCTGGTGGATAAACCATCACAAACTCTGCAATCGTCCGTCCAGCCGATTCGGCAAAGGGCACAACTTCTGTTTCTGCATAAAAGGCATCCCGTGGTGACAGAGCAAGGGTTGGAATATTCGGCGCATACACGGGAATCGGCTCACGGATCTCAATGCGATTTTTTTGTAAGCGAGAAAGCTCTGTTAAAGCTTGTACTAACAAATCAAGTTCTTCTTTCGTATCACCAAAGGAAACAATGCAGAGAATGTTATATAGGTCAGATAGCTCCACTTCGATTTGATAATGCTTTCTAAGCCAGACCTCAACATCATAGCCTGTAATTCCAAGGTTTTTCACGGAGATAATTAATTTTGTTGGATCAAAGTCATAAGTGGCTTTTGTGCCGAGAATCTCTTTTCCAACACAGTATAAGCCATTGATTTGATTAATTCGTTCCCTTGTGTGTTCGGCTAATTCAATGGCACGTGAGATGAGTTCATGACCATTTGTCGCTAATTGCTTTCGTGCAACATCTAATGAAGAGAGAAGCAAATAGGACGTTGACGTTGTCGTCAGCATGCTGATGATTGACTGAACGCGTTTTGGTGAAACGAGGCCTTCCTTCACGTTCAGGACAGAGCTTTGTGTCATTGAGCCACCTAACTTATGAACGCTCGTTGCTGCCATGTCCGCCCCAGCCTGCATCGCTGATAGTGGTAGCTGATCATGAAAGTGAATATGAACGCCGTGCGCCTCATCCACAAGAACAGGGATGTCACTCTCATGAGCAATGTCGACAATTTTCTTCAAATCTGCAGAGATTCCAAAATAGGTCGGGTTAATGACGAGCAAAGCTTTGGCATCAGGGTGTGTTTTGACTGCTTTTTCCACGGCATCTGTTGTGATTCCATGGGAAATACCTAACGATTTATCAATTTCAGGGTGAATGAACACAGGTGTTGCGCCTGAAAAAATAATGGCAGACATGATTGATTTATGGACATTTCGCGGAACAATGATTTTATCTCCGGGACCACAGACTGCCATAATCATGGTCATAATCGCGCCGCTTGTACCTTGAACAGAAAAAAAGGTGTGATCGGCTCCGAAGGCTTCTGCAGCTAGTTCCTGCGCTTCTTTAATGATCCCGTGTGGATGGTGGAGATCATCTAAAGGGCCAATGTTAATTAAATCAATTGATAAGGCATTTTCACCTATAAATTCGCGAAATTCAGGGTCGATGCCTGCGCCTTTTTTATGACCGGGAATATGAAATTGTACAGGTTGTTTTTTTGCATGTTCAACGACACCTGTGAAAAGGGGTGTTCGATGTTGTTGTGACAAAGGGGTCACCTCATTCTTTCTAAAAATAGCCTTGGATGTGGCAGAAAACAAAGAAGAGTATATCAAATTCAAGTATAGATGCCTAGTAGGAAACGATGGTTTTCAGACAAAAATATGTCCTTACATTTTAGTTGTCACATTTATGGTACAATTATACAGAAACAGTATGATTCATTTCTCTCCTAACACAGGATAGTTACGAGACGTAAAGTAAAATTGTGCATCTTCAAAGAAGGGATGCGAGGGTAAGTACTTAATTGTAATTTCATCCCAAAAGGATTTCTAAGTGTTTTGCTTGAGGAGGAGAATCGAAATGTGGGAAACGAGGGTCACTTCATTATTAGGAATCGATTACCCGATCATACAAGGAGGATTAGCGTATCTTGCTTATTCAAACCTAGCTGCCGCTGTTTCTAATGCAGGAGGGCTTGGTCAAATTACGGCTATGTCCTTAGATTCACCTGAAGCGTTAAGGCGTGAAATTGAAAAGGTTCGTGAAAAAACAGAACGTCCATTTGGCGTGAATTTTGCGATTGGACAGCAGGGTCGCCCTTATGAGGAAATGCTGAAAGTCGCCATTGATGAAAAAGTACCTGTTGTCTCCATGACAGGGGGGAACCCCGCACCGATCATAGAAAGACTTGAAGGGACAGGGATAAAAAAGCTTGTCCTTGTTGCGGCAAGACGGCAAGCGGTAAAGGCTGAAGAGCTTGGAGCAGATGCTGTCATGGTCGTAGGCCAAGAGGGTGGCGGTCATCTTGGACGTGATGATACAGGTACAATTGTTTTAATCCCTCAAGTTGTTGAAGCGGTTTCCATTCCTGTCATTGCTTCAGGAGGAATTGGCGATGGGAAGGGGATGATGGCTGCCTTTGCTCTTGGGGCTGAAGGAATTGAGATGGGAACGAGGTTTATTGCGACCCAAGAGTGTGTACATGCTCATCAGCTTTATAAAAATCGATTAGTTGAAGGAACGGAGCAAGATACAATTGTGATAAAGCGTGGAATCGGCGCTCCTGGCCGCGCAATTCACAATCAATGGACAGAGAGAATTCTAGAAATTGAAGCGAGAACCCCTACGTATGAAGCGTTAAAAGAGTATATCAGTGGTCAAGCAAACAAAGCCTATATTTATGAGGGGAAAGAAAGTCAAGGCTTTGCTTGGGCAGGACAAGTGATGGGACGAATTCACGATATTCCAACGGTTGCTGAACTGTTTAGAAGAATGCTATCGGAAGGGGAGCAGATCCGAAAGCGTTGGGGATTAAAATAAGGAAGTCAACAATAAGGAAAGGACTGAAGCTTGTGGAAACGTATATGCCAATCTCTCTTGACTGGTCAACAGAAGAAGTGATTGATGTTATCGAATTTTTACAAGGGATTGAAAAGGCGTATGGAGAAGGGATTAGCCGGGAACAACTATTAGCCTTATACCGTCGCTTTAAAGAAATCGTTCCATCAAAAAGTGAGGAAAAGCAGTTATTTAAAAAATTCGATGAAGAAGTCGGCGTCTCTTGTTATCACACAATAAAAAAAGCAAGAGAAAATGAATTGTTGAAAGTCATCAAAATGGAAAAATAGGTTATAATGCTGGCGTTGTAGATTTTTCTTTTAAGTAAAAAGAGGCTGGGACATAAAAGAGTTTTTATTGATGAGAAATCCGAACGTCATGATCGTTGCTGCATAGCCTTCGCTTCGGAAATATCCTTCGCTAAGGTTGTGCATTGTTCGCATGTTCAATCATACACGTTCGTTATGTCCCAGCCCTGTCCTTTATTCGAATGAGAGCCTATAAAGTGGCATAAGGGTTGCAAACGTTTCTTTTGCTAGAGCAAGGAAAGCCTCACCATCTTGTAAAATGGGGTCTGTTGACGGGATGTGACGACCTACTAAAAATTCTGCCTTCTTCACATCTCGGAATCGTTCAAGGTGCTTGATCAGCTCAGCGTCTGTCAGCTTGCCGAAGGAATATGCATCCTTTTTCATATGGTCAAGGGAAATGACATAGTTGCTTGGAATCGTCTGCTTCACTTTCGTAAGATTATTCAACAGTTTTTCGGCAATTTCCTCCTTATGTGGGAGCTCATAAATATAGGCGAGCCAAAGAAATACATGGTCGTCAAATAGACCGACTTGAAAATGTGGATGTTTTTTATAGCCACGCTTATTATCGCAAATGGCAAGCCATGTATCTTTCGGAGGGTTGACCGTACGTCGTGCATGCTTTGCAATATGTACAAACATTTCATTTCCAGCTAAAGCTGTAATATCATCACAAAGAATGTCACCGATTTCTTTGAATTTCGGTTGAATACGATCTCGAATCGCTTCCATGCGTCCGTCTAAATCATTAATTTGAAACGTGTTAAAATCATTTTGTGTAAATCCTTGAAAACTCACGTGAAATACTCCTTTCAGCCTTCTTTGTCATGAGATTAGTTTAACATAATCATCCGCTGTTCACACAAATTATGATTTAAGTGACTCAAGCTACCATGAATTGAGTAGATTCTTTTAGCTGGTTTTTCTTTTCACATAAGCTGTATGTCACAAATTTCTATCTACGTTCCTATCACAAACAGTTGCATTTTTTTATTCTTTCACATATTATAGAATATAATCAGTTTAAATATCTGAATTTTTCGTTAATGTTTTAGTTGTTTAACCTTCTGTTGTTTCGCGATACTTTATTGTGAAAAGGAGTGTAGGTTACCATGGAACAAGTCATTCAAACGTTTAAACGTAAAGATGGAGAAAAGAGAATTCCTGTTTTGCGACTTGAAATTGATTATGAACTGATGACATTACATGATGCAATGCTTGCAGAAGATCTTGAGACCATGAACTCCTCCAAGCGACGTTTAGAGAAATTTCGGCAAGAGCTTATTCGATTAGAAGCATAAAAATTATTTAACAATAAATTTTTAAAAGTGCGGGCGGACCGCACTTTTTTATATTATATGGGTTTAAAACCACGTGTTCTACACGTGTGAAAATAAAACTTCTAGAGTGGTAAAGTGACAGAAAAAATCTCCAATCGTTATAATAGAAGATGGCCGTCAAACCAACTTCTAAAAAACGAAAGGAGATCT
>NZ_ANNK01000073.1 GCF_000334155.1 Halalkalibacterium ligniniphilum
TAAGGTTGTGCATTGTTCGCATGTTCAATCATACACGTTCGTTATGTCCCAGCCCTGTCCTTTATTCGAATGAGAGCCTATAAAGTGGCATAAGGGTTGCAAACGTTTCTTTTGCTAGAGCAAGGAAAGCCTCACCATCTTGTAAAATGGGGTCTGTTGACGGGATGTGACGACCTACTAAAAATTCTGCCTTCTTCACATCTCGGAATCGTTCAAGGTGCTTGATCAGCTCAGCGTCTGTCAGCTTGCCGAAGGAATATGCATCCTTTTTCATATGGTCAAGGGAAATGACATAGTTGCTTGGAATCGTCTGCTTCACTTTCGTAAGATTATTCAACAGTTTTTCGGCAATTTCCTCCTTATGTGGGAGCTCATAAATATAGGCGAGCCAAAGAAATACATGGTCGTCAAATAGACCGACTTGAAAATGTGGATGTTTTTTATAGCCACGCTTATTATCGCAAATGGCAAGCCATGTATCTTTCGGAGGGTTGACCGTACGTCGTGCATGCTTTGCAATATGTACAAACATTTCATTTCCAGCTAAAGCTGTAATATCATCACAAAGAATGTCACCGATTTCTTTGAATTTCGGTTGAATACGATCTCGAATCGCTTCCATGCGTCCGTCTAAATCATTAATTTGAAACGTGTTAAAATCATTTTGTGTAAATCCTTGAAAACTCACGTGAAATACTCCTTTCAGCCTTCTTTGTCATGAGATTAGTTTAACATAATCATCCGCTGTTCACACAAATTATGATTTAAGTGACTCAAGCTACCATGAATTGAGTAGATTCTTTTAGCTGGTTTTTCTTTTCACATAAGCTGTATGTCACAAATTTCTATCTACGTTCCTATCACAAACAGTTGCATTTTTTTATTCTTTCACATATTATAGAATATAATCAGTTTAAATATCTGAATTTTTCGTTAATGTTTTAGTTGTTTAACCTTCTGTTGTTTCGCGATACTTTATTGTGAAAAGGAGTGTAGGTTACCATGGAACAAGTCATTCAAACGTTTAAACGTAAAGATGGAGAAAAGAGAATTCCTGTTTTGCGACTTGAAATTGATTATGAACTGATGACATTACATGATGCAATGCTTGCAGAAGATCTTGAGACCATGAACTCCTCCAAGCGACGTTTAGAGAAATTTCGGCAAGAGCTTATTCGATTAGAAGCATAAAAATTATTTAACAATAAATTTTTAAAAGTGCGGGCGGACCGCACTTTTTTATATTATATGGGTTTAAAACCACGTGTTCTACACGTGTGAAAATAAAACTTCTAGAGTGGTAAAGTGACAGAAAAAATCTCCAATCGTTATAATAGAAGATGGCCGTCAAACCAACTTCTAAAAAACGAAAGGAGATCT
>NZ_ANNK01000074.1 GCF_000334155.1 Halalkalibacterium ligniniphilum
TTGACGGTCAATTTCGAGTCCCCTTTAGGGGGTTGTCGGTAAAGTGCCCTTATAGGGCGAAATTAAAACCGCCGGTTCTACCGGCGGATATTTACTTAAGGAAGTCCTTGCTTCATAGGGTGTTAAAAAGTGGAAGCATTTGCTTGCATCTTTCTTTGTGTCATAATAAAAGAAAACTCGCCCAAGAATCAACACGAGAAGGAGGACATACGATGTCGAACGTAAATTGGATTGAACGAGGAGAAATAGCAAAGCAGTGGGTTCTTGAAGCTGCTGAACATATAAAAAAAGCGTTGGCAAGTAAAATCCATGTAGAAGCAAAATCGAATCCTGATGACCTCGTAACAGATGTGGATCGTTCAACAGAAGCTTTTTTTTATGAAAAAGTAAGCACTCACTTTCCTTCTCATCACTTTCTTGGAGAAGAAGGGATTTCTGAGAATGTGGAGCAGATGGATGGAACGGTATGGATTATCGACCCGATTGACGGTACGATGAATTTTGTTCATTCTCAGTTTAAATTTGCGATCTCTCTTGCGGTTTACCATGAAGGAATTGGGAAGATTGGAATTATATACGATGTGATGGCCGGTGAATTGTTTCAAGCAATCGAAGGTCAAGGTGCTTTTCTTAATGGGAAGCCTGTCCAAAAAATAACGGAACGTCCTTTAGAAGAAAGCATCCTAGGATTAAACGCCCGCTGGATTGTAGAGGATCGAAACCCGTATCGCCGTGAATTAGCCCAGCTGGTAAGAGATGTTCGAGGTATTCGTTCGTATGGGTCCGCTGCTTTGGAGCTTGCATATGTAGCAAGCAATCGCCTTGATGGTTATATCAGTGTCAAGCTCTCACCATGGGATTACGCGGCTGGTATCATCATATTGAAAGAAACGGGATGCTGTGTGACAAATTTCAATGGTGAATCGTTATCTCTTCTTAAAGGAGGTTCAGTTTTTGCAGGAAAACCTGCTTTTCATAAAGAAGTAATAAAGCGATATGTGGGGAGGGAGCGCTAGAATGAAAAAAGTTGGCTTTATCGGACTTGGGACAATGGGTTTGCCAATGGTTAAGCATTTGCTTTCAAATGGGTTTGATACATATGTTGTAAGTCGGAGTCGTGGTCCAATTGAGCAAGCAGTTGCTTTGGGAGCAATTGAAGCATCTTCTCCAAAAGATTTAATGGAGGCAGTTGATGTGGTGATGACCTGCCTTCCTGTGCCACAGTCTATTCTCGATGTATATGAGGGAGATGACGGACTGATTGCTGGCCTGAGCCCGGGGAAAGTGATCGTTGACCACTCTACTGTGGATCGGGAGACGAACGAACGGGTTTATGAGCAAATCCAGAAAAAGGGAGCTTACTTTGTTGATGCTCCTGTTAGTGGCGGTCCGATGGGGGCTGAGGCAGGAACATTGACGATTATGTGTGGAGGAGACGATGAAGGCTTCTCTCTCAGTCGAGATGTGATGGATGCTTATGGTGACTATATTGTCCATGTTGGACCTGTAGGCAGTGGCACGGTTGTTAAGCTACTGAACAACATGCTTATCGGTGTCCATCAAGCAGCACTTGGGGAATGTTTTATTATGGCTGAAAAAGCCGGTGTCGATCCTGCTATTGCATATGATTTGATTAAACGGAGTTCAGGGTTTTCCAAAAGTATGGACTGGTCCGTGGATGCGATTCTTGACCGGAGCTTTGAAGCACGATTTTCAATCAATCTCCTTCATAAGGACATTCGCTTAGCCTTAAAGCTAGCTGAGCAGCTTGACCTGCCGCTAGAGATGGTAAAAAAAGGCGAGGAACGGGTTAGGGAAGCGAAGGAAAAGTACGGTGACCAGGATGTCTCTGCCATTATCCGGCCATTGGAGGAACGGACGGGTGTGACGTTGCTGCGGAAAAAGTAAAATGAATATCTTTCTACATACAAAAGAGGCTGATCACTCAGCCTCTTTTGTATGTAGAAAATAGATAATTATAGCTCTCCGGATTCGCGTAGTTTTTTTCGTAAAGTAAATCCAATTCCACAAGCAATGAACACACCAGCAAACGCAAGGAACGCGATCAACAGACTTCTTTCAGCAATTGCAACGCCTATCGCCATAATACAAACCACTGTAATAATGGCGAGTAGCAGAAACATCACATTTTCTTTTTTCACATTCAATACCCCCATACTGAACACTCACTTACTAAGTTTACCTTTTTTTACTGGAAAGAAAAACCCTTTCAATGTGACAATCACGTTAAAAATCTAAAGAACGAACAAACAAGTCTGCGTAAAAATTTGGATTGTGATATACTAAGACAGTTAATGAACAAATAAGGAGAGAATTAGATGACCGTACGCAACGATTTACGAAACATTGCGATTATTGCTCACGTTGACCATGGGAAAACGACACTTGTTGACCAATTATTAAAGCAATCAGGAACGTTCCGAGATAATGAACAGGTGCAAGAGCGCGCAATGGATTCGAATGACTTAGAAAAAGAACGCGGAATTACGATTTTGGCGAAAAATACAGCGATCAACTATAATGATATACGCATTAATATTATGGATACACCAGGGCATGCTGATTTCGGTGGGGAAGTTGAGCGGATTATGAAAATGGTTGATGGCGTACTGCTCGTTGTTGATGCATATGAAGGATGTATGCCACAAACGCGCTTCGTACTGAAAAAAGCGCTTGAGCAAAAGCTAACACCGGTTGTTGTTGTGAACAAAATCGACCGTGATTTTGCTCGTCCTGCCGAAGTAGTAGACGAGGTGATTGATTTATTTATTGATCTTGGAGCTGACGAAGAACAATTAGAATTTCCAGTTATCTATGCTTCAGCGATTAAT
>NZ_ANNK01000075.1 GCF_000334155.1 Halalkalibacterium ligniniphilum
CCAGGATGTCTCTGCCATTATCCGGCCATTGGAGGAACGGACGGGTGTGACGTTGCTGCGGAAAAAGTAAAATGAATATCTTTCTACATACAAAAGAGGCTGATCACTCAGCCTCTTTTGTATGTAGAAAATAGATAATTATAGCTCTCCGGATTCGCGTAGTTTTTTTCGTAAAGTAAATCCAATTCCACAAGCAATGAACACACCAGCAAACGCAAGGAACGCGATCAACAGACTTCTTTCAGCAATTGCAACGCCTATCGCCATAATACAAACCACTGTAATAATGGCGAGTAGCAGAAACATCACATTTTCTTTTTTCACATTCAATACCCCCATACTGAACACTCACTTACTAAGTTTACCTTTTTTTACTGGAAAGAAAAACCCTTTCAATGTGACAATCACGTTAAAAATCTAAAGAACGAACAAACAAGTCTGCGTAAAAATTTGGATTGTGATATACTAAGACAGTTAATGAACAAATAAGGAGAGAATTAGATGACCGTACGCAACGATTTACGAAACATTGCGATTATTGCTCACGTTGACCATGGGAAAACGACACTTGTTGACCAATTATTAAAGCAATCAGGAACGTTCCGAGATAATGAACAGGTGCAAGAGCGCGCAATGGATTCGAATGACTTAGAAAAAGAACGCGGAATTACGATTTTGGCGAAAAATACAGCGATCAACTATAATGATATACGCATTAATATTATGGATACACCAGGGCATGCTGATTTCGGTGGGGAAGTTGAGCGGATTATGAAAATGGTTGATGGCGTACTGCTCGTTGTTGATGCATATGAAGGATGTATGCCACAAACGCGCTTCGTACTGAAAAAAGCGCTTGAGCAAAAGCTAACACCGGTTGTTGTTGTGAACAAAATCGACCGTGATTTTGCTCGTCCTGCCGAAGTAGTAGACGAGGTGATTGATTTATTTATTGATCTTGGAGCTGACGAAGAACAATTAGAATTTCCAGTTATCTATGCTTCAGCGATTAATGGAACGGCGAGTCGCGATCCAGAGAAGCAGGATGAAAATATGAGTTCCTTATTTGAGACGATTATTGAGGCGATTCCAGCACCTGTAGATAATAGTGATGAACCACTTCAATTTCAAGTGACGATGCTTGATTATAATGATTATCTTGGACGTATTGGAATTGGTCGTGTATTCCGCGGGTCCATTAAAGTTGGACAGCAGGTTGCGTTAATGAAGCTTGATGGCTCAGTGAAACAATTCCGCGTCACAAAGATGTTTGGCTTCCTTGGATTAAAGCGGATTGAAATTAATGAAGCAAAAGCGGGCGATTTAATCGCCGTTTCAGGGATGGAAGAGATTAATGTTGGTGAGACGGTTTGTCCTGTGGAGCATCAAGAGGCACTTCCTACACTACGTATTGATGAGCCTACGTTACAAATGACATTTCTAGTAAACAACAGTCCGTTTGCTGGCCGGGAAGGAAAGCATGTGACAAGCCGAAAACTAGAAGAGCGTCTTCGTGGCGAGTTAGAAACAGATGTAAGCCTTCGTGTTGAAAATACTGATTCTCCAGATGTTTGGATCGTTTCAGGACGTGGCGAGCTTCATTTATCAATTTTAATTGAAAACATGCGGCGTGAAGGGTATGAGCTACAAGTTTCCAAGCCTGAAGTGATTATTCGAGAAGTCGATGGCGTCCGTTGTGAGCCGGTCGAGCGTGTGCAAATCGATGTACCAGAAGAATATACTGGGGCAGTGATGGAATCTTTAGGAGATCGTAAAGGTGAAATGGTCAATATGACGAATAATGGGACCGGACAAGTTCGTCTTGAATTTATGGTACCGGCACGCGGGCTTATTGGTTATACGACCGAATTTTTATCACAAACGAGAGGCTACGGGATTATTAACCACTCGTTTGATAGCTACCAACCATTAGTGAAAGGTCAAGTTGGCGGGCGTCGTCAAGGTGTCCTCGTTTCAATGGAGACAGGAAAAGCTTCCCAGTATGGGATTATGCAAGTTGAAGATCGGGGAACGATTTTTGTTGAGCCAGGTACTGAAATTTACGAAGGTATGATCGTTGGTGAGCATACGCGTGAAAATGACTTGGTTGTGAACATTACGAAAATGAAACAGCAAACGAATGTGCGTTCAGCTACAAAGGAAAACACGGTCACCATGAAAAAACCACGAATTATGACACTTGAAGAAGCCCTTGAGTATTTAAATGAAGACGAATATTGTGAGGTTACTCCGGAATCAATCCGTCTTCGTAAAAAAATCTTGATGAAGGCTGAACGGGAAAGGGCAGAAAAGAGAAAAAAGCTAGCAGCAAAGCAGTAAGAGTTAGGGGGTAGGAAGTACGTTGGAAAACCAAGAATTATCAAGCGTTGATGTTGAAAACTTGTCTTGGATTGCAAGAGGAGTAGTTGAAAATCCTTGGTTTGGTTTCTATACCTATTTATTAATGGTTGCCTTAACGATTTTGGTTTTTAATCTCGGTTTTGCGAGAAAATTACCTTTATTAAAATCGATTATCGTGTATGTCGTGCTAGTGTTAGGGTGTTTAGTGTTTTGGACGATTGAATTCGTTTTCCCACAGTCTTATATCACCGCCATCCTTGCCATTACGGCTGTGATTTTGGGAGCGTACCGTTTCCGGCTTCATCAGCATCGCAAGAAGGAACGACAGCATGAATCTTGATGATACACTCTATAATTGGCTAAGTATTAAATTGGTTGCTGAGGCAAGGCCAGAGGATCAGGCAGCCCAAGAAACCTTTCAATTTTTTGATGAAATGCTCAGAGAAGACCATGAAGTAAAGCAGATTGAGATTGTTAAAGATGAACCGTTCTATCACCTCTACTTCATCAAAGATGGGGAAAAAGAATCGAAGAACTACCCAACAGAGCTTATTGAGGCGTTAAAGCAAAGCATAGAGAATGAACCTCGGTATAATTGAATGAAAAGAGCGAATCGATTCGATTCGCTCTCTTTTCATTTTAAACAGTTTGACACTAAGCGCTCACCGCTCTTTTCTCTTTTTAATCATTGGTAAAAACATTCATCGTTCAAAGGAGATGTCTTTCATTCAGCTGGTTCTGCTTGCTGTTTTTTTGCTAATGTTTTTTCTGTGATTCTTTTTTCACAGGGCTCACACATATACGTATGAATCGGTCGGTTTCTCAACCGTTTTGCTAAAGGTAAGTCGTCATTAATTGTTTTAATTTTGTCACAAAGTACGCATTTTACTCGCATCACTGGATCACTCCATTCTTTCTCTATTGTACGGGCATCTTTTAAAAAAATAAACTCTCTTTCGATAAAACGGTTTTAACTCATTTTAAAAATAGGTATAGTATAAAGAGAAGGAAATAAAGGATTGGAGGTTATTTGCATGGCGAATCAAGTAGAACATGGACTGACAGAAGAATTGCTTCCCCTTTTACAAAAAGAACGTTTTGTCACCGTTTCGACAGTTGACTTCGAAAAGGGAACACCGAATGTATCAGCAATTTCTTGGGTATTTGCGCCAGACAAAGGCCACATCCGCTTTGCGATCGATAATCGTTCAAGAATGCTTGATAACATCAAAAAGACGAGTGGTATCGTTATTACATTAATCGGTAATGGATCAACGTATTCGATTGCAGGAAATGCGATGGTTAAAAGGGAAAAAATGGAGGGTGTCCCTTTAAAATTAGCAATGATTGAAGTAGCTGTTTCTGACGTTCGCGATATTATGTTTTATGGATCGAAAATTGTTACAGAGCCAACCTACGATAAAACGTATGATGCAGAGGCAGCTGCAAAATTGGATCGACAAGTGATGAGTGCATTGAGAGAAGCTTAGTCAAAGAAGACTAAGCTTTTTTTCAATATTGTCTAGCTTCAGAGTCCAGCGGCTCAAGGTCGCATCAACTCCTCCTATGAAAATAAAAAGCCGTATTCTAGTCAGAGTCTCCTGCGCTTGTCGCTGCAGTAGGCAGGCGCCTTTCGCTTTTCTTGATTAAGTCAGCTAAGTAAGGTTAACTTTTTTCTGTTTTTCATTTTTAAACCGTCTAACTTATTGCACGTGATCATAAATGTAGTACTAACTAGACATAGAAAACGAGCAAAGCGAAGAGAAATGCATAGCTTAGTAACAAGAATTAATGATTAATAGGACGTCAGTCAGGAGGCGGAAGATTGGATAAAATCTACGTTCTAGATACCAATGTACTCTTACAAGACCCTTACGCCATTTTTGCTTTTCAAAATAATCAAGTGGTGATACCCGCTGTTGTTTTAGAGGAAATTGATTCAAAAAAACGCTACATGGATGAAATTGGTCGGAATGCACGTCAATTTTCTAAAACCATTGATCAGTTAAGAGGGATGGGAAAGCTTCATGAAGGGGTGCCTTTAGAGTATGGAGGTACGCTTCGAATCGAATTAAACCACCGAGCATTTGAACGTTTGAAGGAAGCCTTTGCTGATATGACGAATGATAACCGCATTATTGCTGTCGCCTTAAATCTCATGCTTGAAGAACAAGAGAAAAAAGACGGAAAGCAAGTGATCCTTGTAAGTAAAGACGCCCTTGTCCGAGTGAAAGCTGATGCATTGGGACTGAAAGCGGAAGATTTTTTAAGTGACCGTGTGATCGAGCTCGACCATATTTACACTGGTTATTTAGAGATGCATGTCGAAACTGAAATGATTAAGCGTTTTTATACAGACGGAGAAATGATCCTATCGGAACTACCTAGACATTCCTTTTTTCCTCATCAATTTATCATTATGAAAGATGCACTTGGAAGTTCAGGTTCAGCCTTAGGGAAAGTTGACCCTTCTGGGAAAAAAGTGAAGCCATTTCTGGCAGAGCCTGAACAAGTATGGGGCATTCGTCCAAGAAATGTTCAGCAGCGAATGGCGTTTGAGCTTTTACTGCGTGAGGATATTCACCTTGTAACGATGATCGGGAAGGCAGGGACAGGAAAAACATTGCTATCTCTTGCTGCAGGACTTATGCAAACCGAAGACCTCGGAATTTATAAAAAGCTTGTCGTCGCTAGGCCTGTTGTGCCTGTTGGAAAAGACATTGGTTTCTTACCTGGAGAGAAGGAGGAGAAGCTAAGGCCGTGGATGCAGCCGATCTATGATAATCTAGAATATTTGTTTAATACAAAGAAGCCTGGGGAAATTGATAAAATTCTAGCAGGGTTAGGGTCGATTCAAGTTGAGGCGCTTACCTATATTCGCGGACGAAGCATACCCGATCAATTTATCATTATTGATGAAGCGCAAAATTTAACCAAGCATGAAGTAAAAACGATTCTTACAAGAGTAGGGGAAGGGAGTAAAATTGTACTTATGGGAGATACAGCCCAAATTGATCATCCCTATTTAGATGAATACAATAATGGCCTGACATACGTTGTTGAGAAGTTTAAGGATTATCAGATAAGTGGACATGTTAAGCTCGTCAAAGGAGAACGATCAGGTTTAGCTCAGCTTGCTGCAGATCTATTATAAGTGTAAAAAGAGGCTGGAACAAAAGAGTTTTTATTGATGAGAAATGGAACGTCATGATCGTTGCTGCATAGCATTCGCTACGGAAATATACTTCGCTTTCCGCGGGCTGGTGAGTCTCCTCGTGCTTAGGCACTGTGGGGGTCCCACCCTTGCCTTTGATCCCGCAGGAGTCTACATATATTTCCTCCGCTAAGGTTGTGCATTGTTCGCATTTTCAATCATAAACGTGTCCCAGCCTCTTTAAAGTTAGATTCCTACCGTAAATCGTGTTACTTGACGAATTGGGTTCTGTTCATTGGAGCCATCTCCTAAGTATACGTGAACAGGGCCATCCTCTTTTAAAGGCTTTCCTTGTTTAGAGAAGCCGAGAATAAATGAAGCAGCTACTTCAAACTCATATGTAAAGAGCTCGCCATCGGCTGTATGGATAGTAACATTTTTCGCTTCTTTTAAAGGCTCTGCATTAAGAAGGAAGGGGCGGAATGGCATACCGAAGGTTCCGTTCATCAACTTTTGCTTTTCGTACTTCAATTCATTACCATTTGAATTTGGGCGTGGAGGCTCGGACCCCTCGGTGATTTCTTTATCCCACTGGGCAGAAATCGCTTTTTTATAAGCAGTTTCCACATCATCTTGAAATGGGAGCTCCTTAAAATAAGTTGTAAGGTCAACTTTTCTTTCATCAAAAATCCAAACACTCGGGTCAATCGTTAAAGGGTGGTTAACGTGACCATCAATAAAAAAAATAAATTCAGACATGATCGGACTCCTTTCTCTATTTTTAGTGTAACAGTAAGACGCTGTTCACACTAGGGTTTAAATCTTTTAAAAAAACAAGGGAAGATCCGCCTTATTCTATTTGCATATCCTCATTTAGTATAAAATGTCCCTATCTTTTTTGTCATCCTTGGAAATGCTAAGAAGAAAGATGGTACAAAAAGGAGCGGTAAGGATGGCTTGGAAACAAGGCGTTGATTTAGCAAACATGGTCAAAGAAGCAAAAGTATGGGCGAAGTCTGGTAAGGTAGCTGATTACATACCAGCCCTAGCCGAAGCGAATCCTGACATGCTAGCTGTCGCCATCTATCAAGGGACGGATCACTGTTTTTTAGCAGGAAATGTCGAAGAAAAGTTCACGCTACAAAGCATTTCGAAAGTCCTTTCACTTGTCCTTGTCTTAATGGATTTAGGCGAAGACGTTGTTTTTTCAAAAGTAGGTATGGAACCGACCGGTGATCCGTTTAATTCCATTGCGAAGCTAGAGACAAACAAACCTTCTAAGCCCTTAAATCCGATGATCAATGCTGGAGCGCTTGCGGTCACGAATATGATTCAAGGAAGTACAACAGAAGAACGTCTACACCGTCTTTTACGTCTTGTTCATCAGTTAACGGGAAATGAAAAAATTACGTTTAATGAATATGTTGCAAACTCGGAGCTAGAAACAGCTTATTTAAATCGTTCTCTTGCTTATTTTATGAAACAGCATGGTGTTGTGGAGGGTGACATTGAAGAGCTCCTTGACCTTTATACAAAGCAATGCGCGATTGAAATGAATTGTATGGACTTGGCTCGGATTGGATATGTTCTCGCCCATGAAGGATGTGACCCTATAACAGCTAAGCGAATTATTCCCTTGCACATTGCTCGGATTGTGAAAACGTTTATGGTAACATGTGGGATGTACAATGCTTCAGGTGAATTTGCGATTCGAGTAGGAATTCCAGCAAAAAGTGGGGTCTCGGGTGGCATTTTAGGAGCCATCCCTCATCGAAGTGGTATTGGCATTTACAGCCCCGCCCTTGATGAAAAAGGGAACAGTCTAGCGGGGATAAAGTTGCTGGAAGTAATGGCAGAACGGTATCAGCTAAGTATTTTTTAAAAGATAAAATAAGACTCTCCTGTGGAGAGCGAGTGGTTCATTGTATTCGAGAGATTGGAATATGTATCATGTGGTAATTAATTAAAATCGTTGCAATTTGGCGTCTAAAAAGATAGTATATTCTGTAAGGAGATTTCTTTGTTAGGAGGGGACTACATGTCGGCTGAGACAATGACAAGTCATAACGAAAAAGCATATGCCCTTCTTAAGTCCGATGCGGAAAAAATCCGCAAGTTGATTGAAGTGCAAATGGATAACTTAACGATGCCTCAATGCCCCCTTTATGAAGAGGTTTTGGATACACAAATGTTCGGTCTTTCAAGGGAAATTGATTTTGCAATTCGGTTAAATTTAATCGAAGAGGATAAAGGGAAGCAATTGCTTTCAGAGTTAGAGCGGAAGCTTGCCGACCTTCATGATGCATCGGTTCGTAAATAACAAAAACCAAGCTATTTCTTGTGATAGCTTGGTTTTTTGTTGAATTTTTTTGAATGTCAGAACAAAAAAATAGAAAGATTTTAATCAATTTTTATCCATCCTATTAATGGAAAAAACTTTTTTGCTTTGTCATAAAATCTAACAGTAGCAAGGATGTAAGCGGTTAACCAAGAATTGGATTTTTTTGAACAGTCAAAATATGTTTTGCCAACCTTTCGCTTCTTTCTCTATACTTAAATGAGGAAGTAAGGAAGTTAATACATAGGTATTGCACATGCAACAACTTCTCTCTTGAATTTTTTTTTGTACGTGCGTACAATAATCAAAACAAAAAAAGTGGATGTAGTGGAGGAGGCTTTCAATGAATGGATTAAAGAACATTAAAAAAGTGCTTGTTGCAAACCGAGGCGAAATCGCGATTCGAATTTTTCGGGCATGTACAGAATTACATATTCGCACGGTAGCTATTTACTCAAAAGAAGATTCAGGTGCATACCATCGCTATAAAGCAGATGAAGCATACTTAGTCGGTGAAGGAAGAAAGCCCATCGATGCCTATTTAGACATTGAAAATATTATTGAAGTGGCAAAGCGCCATGAAGTCGATGCGATTCATCCGGGCTATGGCTTCTTGTCAGAAAATATTGAATTTGCAAAACGCTGTCATGAGGAAGGGATTATCTTTGTTGGACCTGAGCTTGAGCATTTAATTATGTTTGGAGATAAGGTTCAAGCCCGCGAGCAAGCATTAAAGGCTAATTTACCCGTCATTCCGGGTAGTGACGGTCCTGTATCCGGATTAGAGGACGTACAAGCCTTTGCAGAGCAGCACGGTTACCCATTTATCATTAAGGCTTCCCTTGGTGGTGGTGGCAGAGGTATGAGAATCGTAAGGGATGCGGCTGATTTAAAAGAGTCGTATGAACGGGCGAAGTCTGAAGCAAAATCTGCCTTTGGTAACGATGAAGTCTACGTGGAAAAATTCATCGAAAACCCTAAACATATTGAAGTTCAAATTATGGCGGACAAGTATGGGAATACGGTCCATCTTTATGAACGGGATTGCTCGGTGCAGCGCCGTCATCAAAAAGTTGTTGAAGTGGCGCCAAGTGTATCTTTATCAGCGGAACTAAGAGAAAAGATTTGTGATGCAGCAGTTCAACTCATGAAAAATGTAAACTATGTGAATGCTGGAACGGTTGAATTTCTCGTGACCCAAGATGGGAATTTTTATTTTATTGAAGTAAACCCTCGAGTTCAGGTTGAGCATACAATTACAGAAATGGTCACAGGTATCGATATTGTTCAATCTCAGCTTCTAATTGCAGATGGTGAAGAGCTTCATGGTAAAAAAATCGGTATTCCAAAGCAAGAAGATGTGATCTGTCAAGGGTACGCCATTCAATCACGTGTAACAACAGAAGATCCGAGTAACGGATTTATGCCAGATACTGGTCGTATTAATGCGTATCGCTCGGGTGGCGGATTCGGTGTTCGACTTGATGCAGGTAACGGATTCCAAGGATCTGTCATCACACCTTACTACGATTCCTTGCTTGTAAAAGTTTCAACATGGGCGCTTACGTTTGAAGGCGCTGCTGCAAAAATGCTTCGAAACTTACGTGAATTCCGTATTCGCGGCATTAAGACGAACATTGCCTTTTTAGAGAACGTTGTTCAGCACAAGCAATTTTTAACGGGTGAGTACAATACATCGTTTATTGATACAACACCAGAGCTTTTCGTCTTCCCTAAACGGAAAGACCGGGGAACGAAAATGCTTTCATTTATTGGTGAAACGATTGTCAATGGCTATCCAGGCCTTGAAAAGACGAAAAAGCCTGTTTTTGAAAAGCCGCAAATTCCGAAACTAAAGTACACGGACCCCATTCCAGAAGGTACAAAGCAGATATTAGACCGTGAAGGAGCAGAAGGTCTAGCGAAATGGGTTAAAGCTCAAAAAGAGGTGCTGCTCACTGACACAACGTTCCGTGATGCTCATCAATCACTTTTAGCGACGAGAATTCGTACGTACGATTTGAAACAAATTGCAGAGCCTACAGCAAGAATGCTTCCGAATCTCTTCTCACTTGAAATGTGGGGCGGAGCGACGTTCGATGTAGCAATGCGCTTTTTACATGAAGATCCGTGGGAAAGACTGCTTACGCTACGCAAAAAAGCACCAAATGTTTTATTTCAAATGCTTTTACGTGCCTCAAACGCTGTCGGCTATAAAAATTACCCAGACAATTTAATCCGAGAATTTGTTGATAAGTCAGCGGACGCAGGAATTGATGTCTTCCGTATTTTTGATAGCTTGAACTGGGTAGAAGGCATGACACTAGCCATTAATGCTGTCCGTGATTCAGGGAAAATTGCAGAAGCTTCCATGTGTTATACGGGAGATATTTTAGACCCGACCCGCTCTAAATATGATTTGAATTATTATAAGAAGCTGGCAAAAGAGCTGGAATCAGCTGGTGCACATATTTTAGGAATAAAAGATATGGCGGGGCTGTTAAAGCCAGAAGCTGCCTATCGATTAATTTCTGAGCTGAAAGAAACGATTGATATTCCAATTCATCTTCATACACATGATACAAGTGGAAACGGAATTTTTACGTATGCGAAGGCAATTGAAGCAGGAATTGATATTGTTGATGTAGCGGTAAGCTCGATGGCAGGCTTGACCTCGCAGCCGAGTGCCAATAGCTTGTATTATGCATTGAGTAACTCAGAGCGTCAGCCTAAAATTGATATCGAAGCACTTGAACGACTTGGAGAGTTCTGGGAAGGCACACGGAAATATTATGCTGGCTTTGAGAGCGGAATGAATGCACCGCATACAGAAGTGTATGAGCATGAAATGCCAGGTGGACAGTACAGCAACCTTCAACAGCAAGCGAAAGCTGTTGGTCTTCAAAATCGCTGGAATGAAGTGAAAAAGATGTACCGTACGGTGAATGATATGTTCGGTGATGTTGTGAAAGTTACTCCATCTTCTAAGGTTGTTGGAGATATGGCCCTTTACATGGTGCAAAATGACCTAACGGAAGAGGATGTGTATAAGCAGGGTGATAAGCTAGATTTCCCAGATTCTGTGGTCGAGTTTTTCCAAGGACAACTTGGTCAGCCATATCAAGGCTTCCCGAAAGAGCTCCAAAAAATTATTCTAAAAGGGCGAGAAGCGATTACGTCACGTCCTGGTGAGCATATGGAGCCAATCGATTTTCAAGAAATCAGGAAAACGTTATACCATAAGCTTGATCGTCAAGTGACAAGTCATGATATGCTGTCCTATGCTCTTTATCCGAAAGTATTTTTGGAGTTTGAGCAATTCCGTCAACAATTTGGGGATGTATCTGTTCTTGATACACCGACCTTTTTCTATGGTCTACGCTTAGGAGAGGAAATTGAAGTAGAAATTGAGCAAGGGAAGACATTAATTGTTAAACTTGTTTCGATTTCAAAACCTCAAGATGATGGAACACGGATTGTTTATTTCGAGCTTAACGGTCAACCGCGTGAAGTAATGATTAAAGACTTAAATGTGAAAACGAACGTTATTGCTCGTCCTAAGGTAGATAAGTCCAATCCAAATCAAATTGGTGCGTCCATGCCAGGTACGGTCGTAAAAACGTTAGTGGCCAAAGGTGATAAAGTGAAAAAAGGTGACCACCTCATGATCACCGAGGCGATGAAGATGGAAACAACGGTTCAAGCGTCTTTTGACGGTGAAGTCATTGACCTTTATGTAAAAGACGGCGATGCGATTCAAACAGGTGACTTATTGATTGAATTGAAAGAAGTATAATTTAAAATGAGAGGCCGATATTTTTCGGTCTCTTATTTTTGGGTTTCGTGATTTACTTACATCGCCTGGAGAATGGATCCGGATGAACAAAAGAAGGCAAAATGCATCATTGGCACTGATTATCTAAGGCCTTCTGTTCAGCATGAGAAACAACGACTTCAGGCGATTGAAATGTTTAAGAACACTTAGAACGGACAAGAATAGGGAAAAGGGGCAAGGCTCTTTTGTTAAGAGTCTTGCCCTTTTGATAAAGGCTTTAATTGATTGTGCGGTTTCTTGTAAGTATCATTGTCATATAAGACAAGGTTGAAAAAAGCAATGAGACAATAAGGGCATGCATCATCGCTACTGGCAATGCTGCTTGTGTAAAGACAATGGACACACCACTTACAAATTGACCTAGAACGAAAAGGAACGCAATGATACTTGTCCAAACTAACGACTTGTACTGGCTATATTTTCGAATCGTCCAAATAAGCAAAATAAGCAAAGAGAGTAAAAGGATCGTTCCGAATATCCGATGGAAATAATGGGCACCAACTGGTCCGGATAGTATCGGAATCAGTTGCCCGTTACACAGGGGAAAGCCTGAGCAAGCGAGCGTAGCTTGTGTGTGTTTCACGTATGCCCCAGTATAAATAACGGCGTAACAATACGTAATGACGAAAAATACATAGTACTTATACCCTTTTTTTACTTTAGGAGCAGGGGCAGTCTTCTTCCCATCTTCAAAAGCCAGGGTTGTCAGCATAACGACCGTTGCAAGGGAAATAGCAGAAATTCCAAAGTGCAAGGCTAATATTGCATGGGACTGACCAAAAACAACGGCTCCAGCACCGAGAAGACCTTGAATAATAATAAATAAAACAGACATGATTGCCATGAATTTGGTTTCTCTCAAATGTGGTAATTTGCGCCAGGCCCAAATAGCAAGCAAGATGACCATCGCACCGAGTAACCCTGAGACAATCCGATGGCTATACTCAATAATGGTTGCTAAGGCAGGATTTGTTGGGATCACTTCACCAAAACAGAGAGGCCAAGTGGCACCACAGCCTTCACCTGAGCCTGTCTTCGTGACGAGTGCCCCTTGCATGAGGACAACGAGCATCCCAAGAGATGTGATAACACCATATGTTTTCAGAAGTTTATGCACGAACTTCACCCTTTTTTGTTGAGTTTAATAAGCCTCAATAGAATAGAAACCTAAAGGTACATTACGATCTTAGGGAGGTTCTTGTCAAAAGTCAATTTTGTAAGCGTGAACTTTTTAAGAAATCTTAAATTGTGAAGATCCTGTGAAACTCTAGAATTTGATGAAACAAACTAGATTTTGAGATATAATGTGGATGTGTCATGTGTTGGGTGAAGTTTTTCGCCTAAATTATTTGGTAGTTCATCGATGATAAAGAGGCGATTCTACAAAGGGGGGGTGAAGATGGGTGAATAAAACAAATTCAGTGATTGAAGCGACAGACGTAATGAAAGCTGGAGCTCGTTCAACGACGGCTGCTACACAGCAGAAATCATGGAAAGATTATTTGACACTTGCAAAAACCGGTATCGTTACGTCTAATTTGATTACGACGTTTGCTGGATTGTTTCTTGCAGCAACATATACAGGAGTTAGTTTGGCAAATCAACTCCATATCGTCTTTTTTGCACTAGCAGGTGCTGCCCTCGTAATGGCGGGTGGTTGTACACTTAATAACTATATTGATCGCGACATTGATCATCTAATGGAGCGAACAAAAGAACGTCCGTCTGTTACAGGAAGATTTTCAGCAAATCATATTCTATTCGTAGGACTCATTCAGTCTGCACTAGGAATTTTATTCTTATCTCTGACAACGCCTGTAGCAGGAGTTATTGGATTGATTGGGCTTTTTGTATATGTGGTACTCTACACGATGTGGACAAAGAGAACAACTACGCTTAATACGGTTGTAGGAAGTGTGTCGGGTGCGGTACCACCACTCATTGGTTGGGCTGCAATTGATAGTGGTTTACATTCGTATGCGTGGTTACTCTTTTTTATTATGTTTTTTTGGCAACCACCACACTTCCTTGCGCTTGCAATGAAACGAGTGGAAGAGTACAGGGCTGCAGGCATTCCCATGCTGCCAGTGGTTGCAGGGTTTGAAATGACGAAACGACAAATGGTTGTTTATGTGGCTGCGTTGATTCCCGTTTCTCTTATGCTGCATCCCTTTGGAATGGTTTACACTGTTGCAGCAGCGATCCTTGGCTTTGGTTGGTTGGCTTTAGGTATTGCCGGCTTTAAGATGAAGGACGATGAGAAATGGGCTCGCCTCATGTTTGTTTACTCGTTAAATTATTTAACAATCCTTTTTGTTCTTATGGTTATCGTCCATATTTAATTGGAAGTGGGCGATGATTATAATATATTTTAATCTGTAGTGATTCACTACATGAAGAAAGTGAGGTTTGATTGTCAGATGAAACTCTGGAAAACAGCTATTCGTTTCCTACCGCTTTCACTTGCCGTGTTTCTATTAACGGGCTGTTTGGGAGAGACGAATTTAACTGCTTTAGATCCTAAGGGTCCTCAAGCAGAATGGATTTTTGACAACATGCTTTTATCGCTTTATATTATGGCGTTTGTAAGTATTGTTGTATTTGCAATCTTTTTTATCATCTTGGCAAAATATCGTCGCAAGCCTGGTGACGATCAGATTCCAAAGCAAGTGCATGGTAGTACAGCACTTGAAATTACTTGGACTGTGATTCCGATTATCCTACTAATGATTCTAGCCGTTCCGACGATCTCAGGAACATTTATGATGGCAGATATGGAACCAGACCCAGAAGTAGGGGAAGATACCGTTCAAATTAAAGTTACAGGTCACCAATTCTGGTGGCAGTTTGACTACGAAGATGAAGGATTCACCGCTGGTCAAGAAGTCTACATACCGGTTGGCGAAAAAGTCATTTTTGAATTGCATGCCTCTGATGTTATGCACTCTTTCTGGGTTCCAGCACTTGGAGGAAAAATTGATACGGTTCCTGGCATCACGAATCACCTCTGGTTAGAAGCAAGTGAACCTGGTGTGTATAAAGGAAAATGTGCGGAGCTTTGTGGTCCTTCTCATGCATTAATGGATTTCAAGCTTATCGCCCTTGAGCGTGATGAATATGACGCTTGGGTTGCTGGGATGAAGGCTGAGCAGGAAGAACCAACAGATGTGCTAGTGTCACAAGGTCAAGAGCTATTTAATGAAGGTTTCGGATGTATCGGCTGTCACGCCATTGGCGGCTCTGGGACAGCAGCGGGACCAACACTTACAAACTTTAACGATCGTGAAGTAATTGCAGGGTATCTCGAGAACAATGATGAGAACCTAGAAGCATGGATTCGTAATCCTCAATCCCTAAAACAAGGCAACAAAATGCCTGCATTTGAGGACATGAGTGATGAAGACATGGAAGCCTTAATTGCTTACTTACGTTCGTTATCAGTACTTGAGACTAACGAGTAAAAACGGACTCGAAGGAGGTTAACCCAATTGGCTACTTCTAAGAAAGAGAAAAGTGTCTTGATGGATTGGCTGACAACAGTCGACCATAAGAAGCTTGGGATCATGTATTTGATCTCTGGGGCGCTTTTCTTTGTAAAAGCTGGGATCATGGCTTTATTCATGCGGATACAGCTCATGTTTCCTGAGATGAATTTTTTAAGCGGTCAAACGTTTAATGAGTTTATTACAATGCATGGTACAATCATGCTATTCTTAGCAGCAACACCATTGTTGTTTGCTTTTATGAACTTTGTCATTCCACTCCAAATTGGAGCCCGTGACGTTGCCTTTCCATTTGTCAATGCATTAGGGTTCTGGATTTTCTTTGCTGGTGGATTGCTTCTTAGCATGAGCTGGTTCTTTGGCGGCGGACCTGACGCAGGATGGACAGCTTATGTACCATTATCAAGCCGTGATTATGCAGGCTTAGGACTTGATTTTTACGTACTAGGTTTACAAGTAAGTGGTATCGGTACGCTTATTTCAGGGATTAACTTCCTTGTTACGATTGTCAATATGCGCGCACCTGGTATGACAATGATGCGACTTCCACTTTTCGTTTGGACGTCATTCATTACGTCTACGTTGATTTTATTTGCATTTACACCACTTGCAGCTGGCTTGGCATTTCTAATGCTTGATCGTATTTTCGATGGTCAATTTTTTATTCCAGATATGGGTGGTAACGTTGTGTTATGGCAGCATATTTTCTGGATTTTTGGTCACCCGGAAGTATACATTCTTGTATTGCCAGCCTTCGGTATTATTTCTGAAGTTATCCCGGCCTTCTCACGTAAGCGCTTGTTTGGATACACAGCAATGGTATTTGCAACGATGATTATTGCGTTCCTTGGTTTCATGGTTTGGGCTCACCACATGTTTACGGTTGGACTAGGTCCTGTTGCTAACTCGATTTTTGCGATTGCAACAATGACGATTGCCGTACCGACGGGTATTAAGATCTTTAACTGGCTCTTTACGATGTGGGGCGGTAAGATTACGTTTAACACTGCGATGCTTTTTGCATCTTCATTCGTTCCAACGTTCGTACTTGGTGGGGTAACAGGGGTAATGCTTGCAATGGCACCTGTTGACTATTTATATCATGATACGTACTTCGTTGTTGCTCACTTCCACTATATTATTGTTGGTGGTATCGTTCTTGCTTTGTTTGCAGGGTTATTCTATTGGTATCCAAAAATGTTCAACCACATGTTGAACGAAACATTAGGAAAGCTTTTCTTCTGGCTATTCTATATCGGATTCCATTTAACATTCTTTGTCCAGCATTTACTCGGTCTAATGGGTATGCCACGTCGTGTTTACACATACCTTCCTGACCAAGGTTTAGACACATTTAACTTAATTAGTACAATTGGTACATTCTTTATGTCTGCAGGGATTATCGTTCTTGTTATCAACGTGATTTACTCAGCGTTTAAAGGTGAGCGTGTAACGGTTGCAGACCCATGGGATGCTCGTACACTTGAATGGTCAACTCCAACTCCGGTTCCAGAGTATAACTTTGCACAAACACCGCAAGTTCGTTCTCTAGACCCATTATTTTATGAAAAAGTTCATGGCGATGGTAAGATGAAGCCTGCAGAACCACTTGGTGACATTCATATGCCAAACGGTTCGATTTTACCACTAATTATGTCAGTTGGTTTGTTCATCTCAGGCTTTGGATTTGTTATGATGAACATGGAAAACCCGATCATTAATCCATTAATTGTTGCAATTGGTGGTCTAGCGATTACGTTTGGTTGTATGTTCATCCGTTCAGTGAAAGAAGATCATGGATACCACATTCCAGTCGAAGAAATCAAAGGGAAGGAGGTAGGCTAAGATGGCAGGACATGTAGATACATCGAAAGGACTACCTTCTCATCCAGAACGAGCGACACTCGAAGGGAAAAATAAGTTTTTAGGCTTTTGGTTTTTCCTCGGTGGAGAAACAATTTTATTTGCCACATTCTTTGGTTCTTATTTAGGCCTTCGAAGTGGTGTTGCCGATGGACCGACATCTCAAGAGATTTTTGCGCTTCCGCTCGTCTTTATTATGACGATGTTGCTATTAACAAGTAGCTTGACAAGTGTTCTTGCAATGTTTGCGATGAAGAAAAACAATTTTAGAAGCATGATGATCTGGATGTGGATTACTGTATTGCTCGGGTTAGGTTTCATCGGTTTTGAAATCTATGAGTTTTACGAGTATGTTCACCACTATGGCTTAGGCTTCTCTACAAGTGCTTTTGCTTCAGCCTTTTATTCACTAGTTGGCTTACACGGTGCCCACGTTGCATTCGGTCTTTGCTGGATTATAACACTGTTAATTCGTTACTCACGAAGCGGGATTACGCTAACCAATGCACCTAAGTTCTATTTAGCTAGCTTGTATTGGCACTTTATCGACGTCGTTTGGGTATTTATCTTTACCGTCGTCTATCTCATGGGTATAGGAGGTTGAGCGCATGGCAGATAATTTGAGTCAACCATTCGAAAAAAGTGCGATGACAGAAGAAGAAAAGCGTCAGATGAAGAAAGAAATTCGCAAGCAGTTTGTTGTGTTTGCACTGATGATTTTCTTAACCGTTATTTCTTTCATTTCTGTTGGAGCAGATATTATTCCGCGCACTTTTGCGGTTCCGTTTATTTTCCTTTTAGCAGTGATTCAATTTGCTCTGCAACTTTTCTTTTTCATGCACATGAAAGATAAGGATCACGGTTGGGCAAATGCTTTTATGATATCTGGTATTTTCATTACAGTACCAACAATTGCAGCACTTATGCTGCTTCTAGGTGTAACAAAGTACTAAGAAATGGAGCTCTCACTTCGGTGGGGGCTTTTTTAGTGGGAAGGGGCGGAGCGTATAGAAGCAAGAAGCTCGCACCACTTTAAATATGTGGGACTCAGTCATAAAAACTGCATCCTTTTCAATCAGTGAAATTGAACTATGGATGAAGGATTTTGTTCAAGAGATTGTTACATCGTAAAAAAGCCTTGTCATTCAATTGTGTAGTATAATAACTATAAAAGTGTGTAAAGTATTTGTCGAAAAAGAAGGAGGATTCCTTTTAATGAAAGAAGCAGAACGAGCTATCGGGGAACAACCTGTTAAAAAGCGCAATTATAAGCCGCTCATTATTATTTTGACGATTGTGATTAATGGATTGGTGGTCGTATTATCAGGCTTACCAGGAGTCGAAAATTTTGATGCATTTGATATTCATATTTTGCCAATGATGAATGCCATTTTTAATAGCTTTACCTTTTTATTTTTAGTAGCGGCTCTAGTAGCGATTCTTAAAAAGAATGTTACGGTACATCGTCGTTTTATTTATGCGGCCTTTGTAACGACAAGCTTGTTTTTAATTACGTATGTAGCCTATCATTTTCTGTCAGAATCGACCCCATATGGTGGGGCAGGGATAATGGCAGGTATCTATTATTTCATTCTTATAACGCATATTGTCCTTGCTGCAATTATTGTCCCCCTGGCACTTACAGCGGTTGCAAGGGCATGGAACATGGAGAATGAACGCCACCGGAAAATTGCTCGTTGGACGATGCCGATTTGGTTATATGTAAGCCTAACAGGTGTACTTGTATATTTAATGATCTCTCCATATTATTAAGATTGAAAAGAGGCGAACTCAAAGGAGTGCGCCTCTTTTTGGTTAATATTTATAATGAATGATACAAAAACCAGTACAAGCTGATCGAAGGATAAAAGTGATGTTCGTTTTTACCTCATAGCTTGAAGTTTATTTTGATGATGCCAGCTTCTTTTGCAGAGGTAAAGGCAATCACTAAAAGAGGTCCGATAACAAAGCCCATGACCCCAAATAACATGACGCCAATATACATGGCAATTAACGTTGCTAATGGAGACAATCCGATCTGCTGCCCCATTACCTTTGGTTCAACGGTACGTCGAATAACAAGCAGGACGGCAGCTAAAATGAATAGTTGTGTACCTGTAGCTATATCTCCAGAAATGAGTTTGAAAATCGCCCACGGAGCAAGAATAACGATTGAGCCGATAAGAGGAATGAAGTCAATGACCCAAATAATAAATGCCATCAGAAGCGCAACCTCTGGCACAATAAGCAACAATCCGATTAAAGAGGCGATGAAAATAATGATACTAACGAAGAACTGTGCTTTTAAAAAGCCGAAAATGACATAAGATAAACGTGATGTCATAAAGTTGACTTTGTCCTGTGTTTTCTCTGATAGGTAGGAGTAGGTTTTATCTTTTAGACGAGGTAAGTCAAGTAAGAACAGGAACAACGCAATCAAGTATACAAGAAAAGTGACTAAATACCCGGGGATTCTAGATATAAATGAAGTGATGTCCGCAATAATGTTACGATCAGTGATGTTTTCGCGTAATGAATTCAGCATCGATGTCACTTGGAGATTTATTTCCCTCACGACTTCTGGTGGTAAATCTTCATATTGATTCGCTAAATCTCGTTGGAAATTTAACCATGCTCGGTTTACATCATTTATGTATTTAGGAAGGTTTTCAACGAATTGAACTCCTTGGGTAATAGTCATTGTTGTAAGGTAATAGCCGCTATAGGCGATAAAACAAACAAATATAGTAAAAACGATCATAACAGCAGCATGTCGTTTGATCTTTGTTCTTCGCTGCAATGCCTTTACAACCGGTGAAAGGGCTAGGGCCGTAAAAAATGCAAGAATTAATGGGACGGATACAGGTATAATGAAAAATGCGATAAGTAATAAAAGAATGACTGACATAACAATAAGTAGGTTACGTTTCGTAACAATTGCAGCCACTTTTAATCTCCTCTCTAAACAACGAATACTTATATTATAGTATGCTCTTTTGAAGTTGAACAGGAATATTCATTGTCATTCCATCAAGTTTGTCTAGTTCATGGACAAGCATGCCAGCGCCTATAAACTCGAGTGTGGCGTATGCTATAATAAGGCAATGCAAAAAGGAAAGGGATTTTTATCAATGTTTATGCGTGTTGTTAAATTAGGCTTGTGTAGCTTTCTTTTTATTATCCTCGTTGCTTGTGGTGAATCTGTTGAGTTAACATCCTATTCAGGTGAAAAGGCTGATCGTGCCGCTCAATTGACGCTAGAATATAAAGAAGACATGATCGCTGCAGTGAATGATGGAAATTTTAATCGGTTGGAACCATACTTGATTACAAACAACAGTTTTTATCATTCCCTAAGAAGGTATGTAAGTGATTCATATGATGGAAAGATACAAATGAAATTACTTTCCTTCGATGTGGAAGAAGTATGGAGGGATGAGAACAGTGGGCTTTATGTGGATGCTCGTGAAATTGTCGAAGTGACTGAACTCGGGCGTTCTGCAAATGAAGAAGCGTTGGTTCGCTATGAGCTCGTTAATGACGGCAATGGTTCGTTCCGAATTGAGACGATTCGCGATCGCTCTCGATTGCAAGAATAAATTCTGCCCAACATTCACAAAAAATACCTCAAAAATGAAAAGGGACAAATGATAAAAACATAGCGGTCCTCCCATTCGAATAGGGAAAGACCGCTATGTTTTTTGAAGATAAGAAATGATAACCTGTCAAAGCTATCTAGTCCTAGCGCTTGTTGCCGCTAGGCGGGCGCCTTGGCTTGGGCTTTACTCATGTTATTCGCTTTCAATACTGCTTTTTAAAAGCTCTAGCTTTTGCTTACATTTGTTAATGATCACTTCAGGAAATTCTTCTCCTTCATATTCTACACCATGTGGATAATAGTGCTTTCCTAAAATAGGTGTCATCATTTGTACAATCGTATCGTCTTTAGGGATATCCCCTTTTATTGCGTAAGCTGGAACACGCAAGTAATAAACGTCGTCTTGATTTAAAATCTTATAGTCGAACATTACTCGCTCGTAGTCCCACTGACCAGCATGAATAAAACCATTGGACTCAGCTGCGTGCCGAAGTAGTTCAAATTTAAGTTCTTTTCCAGCAAATCCATATTCTTCAAATTTCATCGTGAAACCTCCTCCATAACAATACCAACCATACTCACCTAATAATAGTATGAATGAGGACAAGATGCAACGGAAGATTCATGAATGTTTTATGGACGTTTTTGATAGGACACATGTATATAAAAAATAAAGTTGAGGAAAAGTATCAAACGTACGGCTTTTATTTTCAAAGGAGGCGAATAAAAATGGAGCATCTTCGTGATGTGATGACAACGAATGTGGATTATTGTTCACCAGAAGATAATGTGTATGAAGTAGCTGTGAAAATGAAGCAAGACAATGTAGGTGCGATCCCTATTTGTGATAATCAGCAGCTACTAGGCATGATCACAGACCGGGATATTGTTATTCGAGGGGTAGCGGAGAAAAAACCAAATTCAACACAGGTAACAGAAATAATGAGTGAGCATTTGATTACGGCAACGCCTGATATGTCCGTAAGTGAGGCAGCTAAATTGATGGCGACGAAACAAATACGCCGTTTACCAGTTGTTGAAAATAATAAGCTTGTTGGGATTTGCTCACTTGGTGATCTAGCAGTACGTGAATCATCCGATCAACAGGCTGGTATTGCTCTATCTGAAATCTCTGAGCCAACCCATGTGTATCATTAATTATAAAAAATTTTAAAAATCAAAAACTAACAGATCTGATTTCAAAACATCACGTTCTAGCGAAGACATGAAGTTTCGTGTTAGCTAACGTGATATGGGATCAGATCTTTTGCTTTTTATCGCATGCATTTGGTAGTATTAAAGCCATTCATTAGTGGCAATTGCAACGATAAGCAGTGGCTTTTCAGTTTCATTGACAAAAGTAATCAAAAGCTCACATAAAGTCGTGCAGGGTTTCAAACATCATATCAAGAAAGATAGGTACAGTAGAGAGAAAGTTAGGGAGGGGAACGGATGAAAAGGCTAGGATGCATAACATTTATTGTTTTATTTGTCCTCTCGGTTTTATTTATTGAACAATTTTATATGGATGACCTTCCATTTCATTTAGATGGTCGTGTGATTGAAGGTGAGCCCGCTCAGGGGGAGAGAGTCCCCATGGCAGAAAGCGTAAATGATGGCAAAGAAGACGGAGGACAACTGGTAGCCTCTTTTGAACAGGGGGAGCTTTTCATTGGAATGACCGCTGAACAAGTCACGGCAGAATTAGGGGAGCCAGCCCGTATCGATCCTTCGGCATATCTTTATCAATGGTGGGTGTATCCTATTTCGGATAAAGCGTATGTACAAATTGGGATTCAGGACGATGAAGTCGTGACTATTTTTATGACAGGTGAAGAGCTTACAATTGATTCGTTGTCGCTTGGGCAAAGCTATGAGGACATTGCAGCATTATTTCCTTTTGAGGCAAATGTATCGTTTGACCACAACGGTTCATCCTATCAATATCATTTAACGGAGCAGGACGTAAAGGCTCGTCCACTTGTGAAAAATGGGGAGGTATGGGCACAGCTCTACTTCGATACATTTACAAATGAGTTATCAAGCATTCGGCTTTTAACAACAGAAACACTTTTACACCATCAGCCATACAACCTTACGTATCGAGGTCAAGCACCTGAAAAAATCGAGCCGACGGAAGACGAGTGGAGCGAAATTGAAGTAGGCCAGGCTCGACAAATCTTTGATTTGACAAATATAATCCGTATTCGTCATGGCATACAGCCTCTTCAATGGAATGCAGACGCAGCAGAGGTTGCCTTTCATCATAGTAAAGACATGGCTGAGGAAAACTATTTTTCACATACCTCACCGCTATATGGCGAATTATCCGACCGATTTGTTGCAAGGGACATACAATTTATGCAAATAGGGGAAAATATTGCGGCGCAATATGTTGATGGAGCAGAAGCGGTTGAAGGCTGGCTTAATAGCGAAGGGCATCGTGTCAATTTATTAAGTGAAGACTATTCTCATTTAGGTGTTGGCGTATTTGAAAAGCATTATACACAAAACTTTATGCTTCCTCTTCCATGAATGAAAAAGGGGCTGGGACAAAAAGTTTTTATTGAGACATCCGAACGTCATGATCGTTGCTGCCTAGCCTTCGCTTCGGAACTATCCTTCGCTTTCCGCGGGCGGCTGGTGAGCCTCCTCTTGCTTTTCGCACTGTGGGGTCTCGCCCTTGCCTTTGATCCGCAGGAGTCTGCGTCTATTTCTTCCGCTAAGGTTGTACATTGTTCGCATTTTCAATCATACACGTTCGTTATGTCCCAGCCTCTTAAGATAAAAAAGCAAAACACTCTAATAACTAGCTACGGACATAAGTATTTGTAACCGTTAGGCAGGCACCTTGCACTTTTCTCGTGGACATTTTTCTAGCTTGCAGGTTTTCTTGGAATAATAAAAAAGGTCCCTGTCGCCATCGCTACAAGCTGCTCTTTATCATCAAAAACTTTTGCTTCTGCAACATGTAAGTGCTTTCCTTCATGAACAACGGTAGCGATACAGCGAAGCTCTGTACCTACCCCTGGTTTTAAATAATTGACTTTCATTTCAGCAGTGACTGCGGCAAGTGAGCGATCAAGCTTACGATTAATCATTGACCCCATCGCTGTATCTAATAACGTGGCGGTTATGCCACCATGTACCATATTTAAAGGGTTGTTCACAATTGGTTGAATCGGAAGGATCACTTCAAAATTTCCGTTGTCTAAAAAATTTGTTTGGATTTGCGTGAGCGCACCAAGATATGTACCATATTGATTTTCTTGTTTTTTTAGCATTCCGTCAAGAAAAGAAGTCACAACATCTCTTTCTTCTTCATTTGCTTTTTGTAAAAAACGTTCTAGCTTCTTTTTAAGCATTTCATCGGTCATAACAATACCCCTTGTCTTATCGCAATTATTTAAAAGCATCTTGCTATCCTACTATTTTACCAACTTGAAATCGGATCAAGCAATAAAAATGGGCTCACTGTGGACTTGGCGTCGTACTACTCTATAGTAGCATTATTCTTTTCTAGTAAAGGAGGACTTGAGATGAGTGAGAATACAGAGTTACATCCTTCTGTTGCTGAGTTTAAAGCATTTGTAAAAGAACATCCATTAATCATAAGAGATGTCCGTGATGGAGATAAGACGCTGCAAGAGTTTTTTGAAGAATGGTCAATTTTAGGTGCTGATCATGAAAGCTGGGATGTATACAAGCGGCGGAGTCACGAAACAAATGGCGACAAACAGCTTATAGAAACAGAGGGCACGTCAGAGGAAGGGGAGAATAAAGAAACAGTCGGATATTTGCTTAACATGCTAAAAAGTATAAATCTGACGGATCTTCAACAGCACCTTAGTCAATTTGGTACCGTCCTTAATAATGTGCAAAACCTGATGCAGTCTTTTCAAAAGCCTGGTAACCAACAGGGACAAAATGAGGTTGACCACCCCTTTTCCTTTCGGCGAGACTAGAGAGCTAGAGGTGAGAGGATGAGAAGAGAAATTGTGCAAGCGATGATCACACAGCCTGAATTACGACGCTTTGTTCGCCAGCATCCGATTTGGTATCGGCGCTTAAGCAGGGACCCATCCTTACTAGCAGAAATGGAAAAAGAAGCGAATTTGTTTTATGGTCGCACCTTTTCCCAACGGGTGGAGAAATTTCAACAAAATCTTGGATTGGCGATGATGCTTGTTGAAATGCTGCGCACAAATCGTGGATAAAAAAATCTCCGAGCGATATTTCAGGCTCGGAGATTTATGTGAACTTTAGTCATAAAAATAAAATGAATATTGCATACTAGAACCATACTTACTAGGAGGTTCATGCATGCGAATATTCATCTACCTGTTCATTGGATGTTGTTTTACCTTTGCTTTTGCAAGTGAAATGCATGGTAGACAGAACCATGAAACGTCCCCATTCATAGAGGATAAAATTGAGGTTGTTCCATTACAAAGCATTGGTGTCGTTTCGATTAATACAAGTGAAGCCAAACGAGAAATGACTGTCCATCATGCTGTAAAAGGAAGTGACGTTTATGTTGAATGCTTTATCAATCGTTTCACTTTAGCAAAAGAGCAGGCAGGGTCTCCTCATAAAGATGGAGAAGGTCATTTGCGTCTCTCGATTAACGGAAAACATGTCGATACACTATATAAGGCTGCGTTTATCATTAAAGGTTTACCAAGTGGCTCACATGAAGTGAAAATTGAAGCAGTCAAAAATGATCGTTCCCCTTATGGCATGGAGGAGACATTTACTGTGACGATTCCGTAAAGTGACGCTGGAGGTACTGTTCAATTTTTTGTTCAACCGAAACATTCGAAAACTGAAATGCTTGATTTCCAAACAAAATATTAAACTCTAAGAAATAAAATTTTCCACCAACTTCAATGACATCAAATCCTGCATGATCAATGCCTAATTGTTTTGCTGTTTTTAAGACAAGCTCAATCGCTTCATTAGGGACAGAATCAAAGGAAATTCTCGCACCTTGGGCGACGTTATTGCGAAAGTGATTGCGTTCGTTTATTCTCCAGTAGGCAGAAATCACTTCATCGCCAACGACACAAACTCGTAAGTCACGATCGATGGGCATGTATTCTTGAACATAAAAGTAAGGATTGTTCTCAACATACTCATGAAATTGTTCACGTGTCTCGATCAAAAATACGCCTTTGCCCATCGAACTTCGAATTTCTTTTGCTACAAAAGGAAAGGCGAACTCTCGGAAAACACGGTCAATATTTTCGTGGTTGCGTCCTAAAATGAGGGTTCGAGGAACATGTTCAGGACATACACTCCATAAGGCCCTAGTTACTTCAATTTTGTTGTGACCAAGCTGAATCGACTGAATGCTAGGGAAGATTTGTTTTTTCATCCCATAAACAAGTGCATTAACTTGCCAATTTTCTGGGAACAAACATACATCAGCTTGCTCGATCTTTTCTCGTTCTTCAAACATATGCTCAGGTTTAACATATTTTAAATTGGACATCCCGATCGTACGGAATGGATTAAACGTAACGAGTTTCATGGTGTTCACCTTTCTCTTTACAAAAATTTCAAATGATCGAGAAAATTATAGAGTTCTTAGGTAAGAATGTCAATTGAAAGTGAGGGTGGAAGCGATGAAAATTCGTTTAGGTTATGTTGCTATGAGTGAAAATCTTACAAATGCGTCTCCATCGAAAACGATGACAGCTACACAATTTGAAAAAATTGCAGACCGTGAGGCTGGACTACGCAAGCTTGAACGTATTGCTCGGACAAATCTCGAAAATTGCTTGCGCCTCTTGAAACATAATCGTGCCCATCAAATTGAATTTTTTCGTCTTTCTTCAAGGCTTATTCCTCTCGTTAATCATCCTTTGACAGAGGGATGGAAATATGAGTTTGCACTTGCTCAAGAATTAAAGCGTCTTGGCTCTTTCGCTCTTCAAGAAAAGATGAGATTGGACTTTCATCCCGATCATTTTGTTGTTCTCAATAGCCCATCAAAAACGATCACCTCTCGCTCCCTGCATACTCTTCTTTATCATTATAAGCTATTAAGAGAGATGGGGATTGATACGGTACATCGCTGTGTTCTTCATGTAGGAGGGAAAAAAGGAGGAGTTGAAGCTGGACTTGAGCAATTTATCGACAATTATTCAACCATCCCACCACGATTGCAATCAATGATTATACTTGAAAACGATGATGTAAATTATACGATTGAAGATGTGTTATATTTAGGTGAGAAATTGGATATTCCTGTCGTCCTTGACCTTCATCACCATGATGTACTGCATCGAACAAAAGAAATTCGTGAATATTGGGAGCGAATTGTCGCCACGTGGCAGAGAAGTCCATTACCTATAAAAATTCATCTTTCAAGTCCTATGGAGGGTGATAGAGATCCGCGTCATCATGATTTTATTGATTGTCGTCGTTTTCTTGCATTTCTAGATGAGATTCAAGGAACGGTTGAACAGCTCGATGTTATGATCGAGGCAAAGAAAAAGGACAATGCCTTATTTCGCCTAGTGGAGGATTTAAAGCGAGAGCGAACGATTGAACAGCAGGGAGATGGGATTTTTCTGTGGAAAAGGGTACGGAGCTTCAGTTCAAATTGATAAAACATTGAGGCCCTTGCGCTCACCTTGCCTTCATTGAAAGGTTGCTCAGCCTTCCTGGACGGGCTCGTTTCCATCCAAGTGGGAAGAAGCGAGCTGCTCATGCTGGTTTCTTAGGAAAAGGGGCAGTGCTTGATCGTGTTTATGTCATTGATGATGGATGAGTTTTCTTCTAGGAAGAGCTTTCATTGAATCGGAAAAGCGTGAGATTGGGATTTTACTTGCTCCATGCTATAATGGGTAGTAAGGAGGTTGAGCAAATGATTACTTCGATTGCAACTTCTACGCTGTTAGAAGAAGCGGATCTCCTCGGAGCTATGATACTGGAATCCGAACCGTTTCAAGCGTATCTCCAATGCAGAGGAGAATTAGAATTAGACAACGAGGCCCAAGCCCTCATTCGTCAATTTAATGATCTGAAGTTAGATTACGAGGATGTTCAACGATTTGGAAAGTATCATCCAGATTACGATAAAGTATCCACTGAAATCCGCCAATTGAAACGCACCCTTGATCTTCACCCAACGGTTGTTGCATTTAAGAAGGCAGAAAAAGAGCTTGAAACACTGCTGAATGAAATCAGTGGAATGATTGCACATGCTGTTTCACATACGATCAAGGTTCCAACGGGCAATCCGTTTTTTGATTCCATGAGCTGTAGTGGTGGTTGCGGTTCAGGTGGAGGATGTAGCTGTAGTGCGTAGAGAATACCCCTCAGGTGACGCCATATCCATAGTCCCTTGAGGTTTTTTTTTATGTGAGAGGTGCTTAGCGCGTTAGGATAGTATTGATGGAACGGTAGGTTTCTGCTAGACTAATGCTAGATTTAGGAAAAGGAGAGCGTTGCAATGCTTGTATGCAATCGTCAAGGGCTGGCTGTATGGCTAACCTCACTGAAATTTGCACGTCAGCTTCGTCGTTTCGGAAATGTTCATTATGTTTCAAAAAAAATGAAATACGTTGTGCTGTATTGTGATCAGGATCGTCTTGAAGAAACGATTCAAAAGCTGGAATCCTTTCATTTTGTCCGAGATGTGCAACGTTCGATGCGACCATTATTAAAAACTGAGTTTCAAAATGCAAAGCCAGACAAAGCAAAAGAATACGATTACAAGATGGGATTATAAAACCGAGGAAAAGCTCGGTTTTTTTATTATATGGGTTTAAAACCACGTGTTCTACACGTGTGAAAATAAAACTTCTAGAGTGGTAAAGTGACAGAAAAAATCTCCAATCGTTATAATAGAAGATGGCCGTCAAACCAACTTCTAAAAAACGAAAGGAGATCTACTCATGTCGAGTGACAATAGTTTATCACACACAAGATGGAATTGTAAGTATCACATCGTATTCATACCAAAGTACAGAAGAAAAGTCATTTATGGAAAACTGAGAAAAGATATAGGTGCTATTCT
>NZ_ANNK01000076.1 GCF_000334155.1 Halalkalibacterium ligniniphilum
ATATAGGTGCTATTCTCAGAAGGTTATGTGAAATGAAAGATGTCGAAATCATTGAAGCACATGCGATGAAGGATCATATTCATATGTTAGTGAAAATCCCACCTAAATTGTCTGTGTCACATTTTATGGGCTATTTAAAAGGAAAAAGTTCGTTAATGATCCACGACCGGCATGCCAATTTAAAGTATAACCATGGGAATCGTACGTTTTGGGCAAAAGGATATTATGTGAGTACTGTAGGATTGAATCAAAAAACGATAGAGAATTATATACGTAATCAGGAAGCGGAGGATCGATTACGCGACCAAATGACGAAGAGAGAGTACGTCGATCCATTTAAAGATAAGTAATAGAAGTGAACGGTTGACGGTCAATTTCGAGTCCCCTTTAGGGGGTTGTCGGTAAAGTGCCCTTATAGGGCGAAATTAAAACCGCCGGTTCTACCGGCGGATATTTACTTTTGATTCATTTGAAGAATGCTGAAAAAGGAACGGACTTCAGGTATAGAATAGGTGAGAAAAAAAGCATGGCTGCATTGTTTTAAATAAGTGGTCTACAGACTTACAATAGGGGGAGATTTGATATTTTTTCCATCATCCGAGCCTATTAGTTGATTGTTTCGGTTAGCGAAATATATAATAGGGGAGAAGGATGTGATACGGATATGGAAAATTGGAGACGGAATTTACGAATTCTCGTCGTCTGCCAGTTTTTAGTTTTGGGTTCAATGACCATGATCATTCCATTTCTGCCTCTTTATTTACAAGAGCTTGGTGTTACGGATCCAAGGCAGCTAAGTCTATGGGCAGGGTTGATTTTTGGGGCGAATTTTCTAACTGCTTTTTTGTTTTCACCTTTTTGGGGGAGACTTGCTGATCATCATGGACGAAAAATGATGATCCTCCGCTCAGGTTTTGGTATGGCGCTTGTCATCAGCTTAACTGGTTTTGCAACAGGTCCTCTCTCCTTATTGCTGTTACGGTTGTTAAACGGAGTCATTTCTGGATTTATTCCTGCATCTATTGGACTTGTCGCAACAAATACTCCTAAGGAAAAGGTTGGTTATGCCCTTGGTATATTACAATCAGGTGCAGTAGCAGGAGGAATATGTGGTCCACTTATAGGGGGCGCTATGGCGCAAGCATTCGGCTTTCGAATGATTTTCTTTGTAACTGGAATGTGTATTCTTGTTGCTGCTTTTGTTGTTTTAAAATTTGTAAAGGAAGACTTTACAGCGGCACCTGAAAAAGAGAAAACAAGTACGAGGCAAGATTTTGCCTTTGTGACATCAAAGAAACCCGTCTTATCTCTTTATGCGGTCATCTTTTTCATTCAGCTTGCGATCATGGGCATTAACCCACTTCTATCTCTCTATGTTGATGAGCTAAGCGGTGGAGTCAATGTAGCCTTTTATGCAGGGCTAGCTATTTCGGTCATGGGCTTTGCGAATATGTTAGCCTCTCCTCAACTAGGAAAGCTTAGCGATAAAAAAGGAGCACATCATGTATTGATCTATAGCTTGCTTGGGCTTGCTATTTTTACGATTCCCCAAGCCTTTGTTCAGGAGCTATGGCAGCTGATTGTTTTACGATTCTTTGTCGGTCTTTGCTTAGGGGGGCTATTACCTGCTGCGAATTCTCTCATTCGTATCCATGCGCCTGAAGGAATGGAGAGTCGAACATACGGGTTCTCCAATAGTGCGATGTATCTTGGGACGATGATTGGGCCAGTGCTCGGTGGCTGGATTGTGGCAAATATGGGAATTCGTGGACTATTCCTTACCTCAAGCGTCGTTCTCCTCCTAAATGTGGCGCTTGTTAAGTTTAAAATTTTACCAATTGCTGAACAACGTTTTAAACGACAGCATCTTCAAGAAAAAGCTGCTTCACACTAAGAGGGAAGCAGCTTTTGTTGTGGATAAGGGGACGGAGCTTGCAGGATGATAAAGCAGGAAGTATGTTGCTTTTAAGACAAAGGAGGAATGTAACGGTTCATGCGAAGGACACCAATTAAATATTGATAATAAAGGGCAGGTTCATTAAAATCATTAGATGATTTAACGACAAGTGTATGAACCTCATGCTTGAGTTCTTTTGCGAAAGAGTCGAACAGTTCATAACGTTGATTGGGTGTCTCATCCGGGTTAGGGATTCCTTCGCGGCAAAGATAGAGAGGCATGAGCTTTCCAGATTCAGCCGGTTTTAAAATGACTGCAAGGGAGGTCATCTTTCGGTTGTTAATCGTTGTATCGAGTCTTAACAGCATATGTAATCGATGTTGGTTCGTTTTTGCTAATTCTAGTAGTTCAAATAGGTCAGAGTATCCTTCACCTAATTCGATAAATCGTTGAATCATTTTAGACGCTCCTTCGTTTATTCTCCGATTAACTGTAGCACTAATTATTTTTCATGTCGAGTAAGGACATATTAAAGTGATGGAAATAAAAAAATCCCCGTAAGGATCGCCCTTACGAGGTGCCCGAAATCATACATTCCGTATGTACGAGGCTATGGGAGAGGAGAAACCGGAGGAAGAACTTATGGGGAAACGTAAGCCTTCTCCGCGGTTATTGCAACATTAATAAAATGTTGCTATCTCTAGTATGACCCTATCGTTATTGTTTATACGTGATTCGTTAAAAATGAAAAGTACGGATTGGAACGATTAAGCTTTTTATTATTTTGTGGTAGGATTAGAAGGAACTTTTGTCATAAGGCTTGGAAAGAAGGGTTGAGCCATGAGAGTGATTTCAGGTGAAAAACGGGGAATTCCGTTAAAAGCAGTTGCTGGTTCGTCAACACGACCAACAACAGATAAGGTTAAGGAAGCGATTTTTAATATCATTGGTCCTTATTTTGATGGAGGATTAGGGTTAGACTTATATGGCGGTAGCGGTGGACTCGGGATTGAAGCACTTAGTCGAGGCGTAGAGAAAGTCATTTTTGTTGATCAAAATCGTAAAGCAGTTGAGACCATTAAGGACAATCTACGTCAATGTCAACTAATGGACCGAGCCGAGGTCTATCGAAATGATGCAAGCCGTGCGCTTAAAGCTCTATTAAAACGCCAGCTTTCGTTCACCCATGTTTTTTTAGATCCTCCGTATGCAAAGCAAAAACTAGCGAGTGAAATTGCGATTTTAGTCAATTTTCGATTAGTAGAACATGGTGGGGTCATTGTTTGTGAGCATGGTACGGATGTGGAATTACCCGAACAAATTGGAGCTGCAACACGTATAAGAAGTGAAACTTATGGAGCAATCAGAATCTCAATTTATCATGTCGTAGATGATTTGAAAGGGGGAGATGTTTAATGGCAGGTATCGCTGTTTGTCCAGGAAGCTTTGATCCTGTAACATATGGCCATCTCGATATTATTACAAGAGGTGCAAATGTGTTTGATAAAGTCATTGTTGCTGTCTTACATAATCGAAACAAACAACCGATGTTTTCTGTTGCAGAACGAATTGAATTACTGAAAGATGTGACGGGGCATCTTCCGAATGTGGAAGTCGACTCTTTTAATGGTCTTTTAATTGATTACGTGAAGCAAAAGCAAGCAAAGACCATCATTCGCGGACTTCGAGCAGTGTCTGATTTTGAATATGAAATGCAAGCGGCTTCAATTAATAAAAAGCTCGGACCAGAGATCGAGACGTTTTTCATGATGACAAACAATCAGTATTCATACTTAAGCTCTAGCATCGTAAAAGAAGTGGCAAAATATGAAGCAGATGTGTCCGATATTGTTCCTGAAACAGTTGAAAAGGCATTGCGAAAAAAGTTTAGTCAAAGCTAATGGTTGTCATAAAAACTAGAAAACACCCTCCTTATCATGACGTTATAAGGAGGGTGTCGCTCATTCGCGCTTCACTTTTTAAGTGTGTGATGTGCTCTTAAGAAAACAAAGAGCAAAACCATGAAAAGTGTAAAATACGATCCGTAGTTCAAAAGGGCATCCCATATGCCGTTAAACCATGGACTTGCTTGATGATGAAAAAAGGTCGGGATCGAATGGATGGAGCTTTCTGTACCTTGCTGAGCTTCATAGAGAGGTTTCCATAAAATAATCGTTAGTCCAGCGGCAAAAAAGCCGTGCATAAGCCGTGCGACAAAAAAAGGCTTGAAGCGTATGTCTGTCTCTGCAAGAATGCTTGCAACTTGTGCTTGAACCGAAAAGCCGCAAAAGGCTAAAAAGAAGCTTGTAACAATGACTTGTTGCAGGAGCGAGGCACTTTCAACCTGGCTTGTCATCTGGGCCCCAAGGGTAATTTCAAATAATCCTGAAAGTAAAGGGGTGCTTAATTCGTTTGGTAATTGAAAAAAAGCGAGTATAATAGAAAAAAAGGCAGCTAAGAGTTCGGTCAGACCAACAAGACTAAGAATTCGATTTAGGACAGAAAATAAAATAATAAAGCCACCGACCATTAGTAATGTTTGGATCGATGAGCGGACAGCATCACCTAACAGTTGACCTAAGGGCCGTCCATCTTTTAGCCGTTCATTGTGCATTAACTGTATGGCTTTCTTAATAGACATTCTTTTTACTGGAGATGGAGGTAAAACGCTCTCCTCCCTCCTACCATGAAAGCGCATCATCAGTCCAACACAGATATTACCGAAGTAATGAGACAAGGCGAGAAGAATTCCTAAAGCCGCATTTTGAAAAAAACCGATGGAAATTGCGCCAAAAATAAACAACGGATTGGATGAATTGGTGAAAGAAACAAGTCGTTCGGCTTCAATTCTAGAGAGCTTTTTTTCTTGACGCATCCTTGCGGTAAGCTTTGCACCAGCTGGATAACCAGAAGCCAGTCCCATTGCCCAAACAAAGCCACCAACCCCCGGGACACGAAACAGTGGACGCATAAGCGGTTCAAGGATCATCCCTAAAAAAGAAACGACACCAAAGCCGATTAGCAGTTCTGAAACAATAAAAAAGGGTAGTAATGAAGGGAAGACAACGTTCCACCACATTTGTAAACCAAGGGTTGAGGCTTCTAATGATTCTTTTGGGAATATCATCAGTGATACAGCTAAAAAAGAAGCAAAGCTGGCAAAAAGTAAGGTTTTCAATATGGGAAAGGGCAAGTGCATAGCTGCCTCCTCTATTCAATGAACATTGAAAGATCTATCGTTATGAATATCGGGTTGTAGAAACCTCGTTCCTCTAAGATAAATATACGTATACGAGCGTTAATTAGACCATAAGATTGAACACAGTACGGCAATTCGTCAGATAGGAGATGATTTTTTGTCTCAACAACCTAAAATTGGTCTTGCGTTAGGTTCTGGCGGCGCAAGAGGATATGCCCATCTTGGTGTGCTTCGAGTGCTAGAATCAGAAGGTATACCGATTGATTACATGGCTGGAAGTAGTATGGGGGCTCTCGTTGCTGCGCTTTACGGGGCCGGTCATTCGGTTCAAAACCTTATCCAATTTACAAAAAAATTTAAGCGGAAATATTATATTGATTTTACAGTTCCGAAAATGGGGTTTGTAGCTGGCAAGCGGGTAAAGGAGTTAATTCGTGCATTAGGAAAAGGGAAGTCCATCGATGAACTACGCCCACCTGTTGCGATTGTTGCAACCGATTTGTTAAAAGGGGAGAGGGTCATCTTTCGAGAAGGGGATCTTGCAACGGCCGTTCGGGCAAGTATCGCCATTCCAGGAGTGTTTGTTCCTGAAAAATGGAATGGGCGCCTACTCGTTGATGGCGGCGTGATTGATCGTGTACCTGTTTCGGTTGTAAAGGAGATGGGTGCCGATCTTACGATTGCGGTTGATGTTTCCTTTTTTCGTGAAGAGCCCATCATAACGACGATTTATGATGTCATGATTCAGAGTATGGATATTATGGCAAGGGAATTGATTCGCAATCAAGAAATAGATTGCTCTGTCATGATACGCCCTATCGTTGAACAATCAAAAACCCTTGATTTCGTTGCCGTGGAGCGTCTGATCGAGCAAGGAGAAGAGGCAGCTTATCAAAAAATTGATATGATTAAACATGAAATTCAGCGTTGGAAGGAGACACACCATGGTGATTGAAAAGAAAAAAAAGTTCCCGAAGCGTTGGCTTGCTCTTATCGTTGCTTTACTCTTTGTCCATTTCTTTCAGCTCCCTTATTATTATTCCGAACCAGGGGATGCCAAAGTACTAGCCGCTGTCATTGATGTGAAGGATGGATATGAGGATCAAGATGATGGAAGCTTTATGCTGACAACGATTAAAATGGGCAAGGCAAATCTCTTCTTTTACATATGGTCTCAATTTAGCGAGTTTCGAGAGCTTTATCCTGAAGAACAAATTCGATATCAAGGTGAATCAGAGGCTGATTACCAGCATCGTCAGCTGATGCTTATGTCAAGCTCCCAAGAAACCGCAGCGATTGTTGCCTATGAGCATGCAGGGAAAGAAGTGGACTACGATTATTTTGGTGTCCTCGTAACCCAGCTTATTGAAGGTATGCCTGCTTCTGAAGTACTAGAACCTGGAGATCATATTGTAGCTGTAGATGGGGAACGTGTCTTAAAAGTGGAAGAGTTTTTTGAAGCGATAGAAGGAAAAGGAGCGGAGGACGAAGTAGTGCTTACGATAAGCCGTGAAGAAGAGACACTTGAGGTCACCGTTGGGTTTGCGCCGTTTCCTAAAGAAATGGGTGTAGACGCTGAACGAGTCGGTCTCGGCATTAGTTACCCAGTCACGGATCGAGAGGTGACGTTTCATCCTGATGTGACTGTAGATACAAGTGAAATCGGCGGACCGTCAGCCGGGCTTATGTTCTCTCTTGAAATCTACAATCAGCTTTTAAAGGAAGACATTACAAAAGGTTATCAGATTGCTGGTACAGGAACAATCGATGATGAAGGACGTGTTGGAAGAATTGGTGGTGCAAAACAAAAGGTAGTTGCTGCGAACAATGCCGGAGCTGACTACTTTTTCGTCCCGAATGAACAAGGGAATCCTGATTCAAATTATCAAGAAGCACTAGCAACAGCAAAGAAGCTGAATATTGATATGGAAATCATCCCAGTTGATACATTTGAGGATGCCATCGCCTTTTTAGAAAGCTTGCCACAAAAAAGTTCATGAGCGGCTCACTCTTCCTACTTGGATGGAAGTGAGTCCGTTAAGTAACGCTGAGCAGCCCTTCAATGAAGGTGGTGTGAGCGGCGGAAGGGCTTCATTGTTTCATCAACTTAAATTGAAGCTTCGTCCCCTTGTCCATAGAAAAAGTTCATAACCGTAAAAAAAGGTGAGTTTCCCTCAAAAATGATGGGGGAACTTACCTTTTTTGCTTTTATATCGTGTAAAAAGAGGACAGAGCATCAGCACAGGGAGAGAAGGAAAAGAAGTGCTTCTCCCGCAGCATTTTCATTGAGTGGCGCACCAAATTCCACTCATGAACCGTTATTCCCCATATGGGAAGAGAGCCCATTCATGATTGTTTCTGTTTAACAAAGATGGGTGGAGTGGAAAACTCCCCATGCTGGAATGTTTGCTGAAGCTGAGCAGGGAGGATCGAATAATAGCTTCGCGCTGCCCTTAAATCCATCTCCATCATTGGATCGTCGGTTGCAACGGGTCTTGTAACAACTGGAGAAGGAAAATGCTTTTTGTTCTTTTTTAAATACTCCCGACCGACCTCTGTCATCCCTAGCAAACGAACGTAGGGGAGCTGAGCCCGTTCATGAATAAAGTTCATGTCGGATTTTTTTGTATTTGTAAGCAGGTGAGTGGCGTAACGTTGCAAACGAACCCATGTATATCGTTTTGTTTTGAGTCGACTCATCCAATCCTGAAAAGAGGTAGCTTGCTGGATCGTTTCATAAAACCTGTTTTCAAGCCCTTCCTCTCCTTCATAAATCGCTTGAAGTTCTATTGGCTTTGAGGTTTGCAAACGATATTTTAACAATGGGAAATAATGCTCCCAACGATGAAGCATGCCAGCTTCTCTCCAATACGCCTGCAGTTCTACAAAAGTGAAATTTGGGACAACGGTCTGGATTGTTGGCAAATCAACGGGATTGGATAGTTTTTTTCGAATGCTTGTGGCACTAGCAATCGTTTTTGTGGCGAACGATTCATCATGGTATTGCGCACTTTTTCGAAGGATGGTGGAGGCATTCATCGAAATGGCTTGATCGCGAATCGCTTTTACATAATGAAAGCCTAAAATATTGTTTGGAGCCGATAGATCAAGCATGTCCTGCGAACCTTGGAGATCGAAAAAGGCTTTCGACGCTGCGGTTGGGTAGCTCATTCCTTCTTTCATGTTTCTTTTAACTTTGATATTCCAACTACTTCGATGCTGTTCCATAAACCTAACAAGCTCCATAAAGGGAGTAATGTCTCCAGCTTCACTTCCGAAACAGACGGAATCTACACCAAGGATGGCTAAAGCCTGAATCGCCCCTTTCGCAAAGAATTCCGCTTTTTGCGTAGAATAGGCATAAGGCAATTCGATAACAAGGTCAGCTCCACCAAGAAGGGCCATTTTCGCACGTTGCCACTTAGGAACAAGCGCTGGTTCTCCCCGCTGCAAAAAGTAGCCGCTCATGACGGCAATGACCACATCTGCTTGCTCCTTATTTCTTGCTTCGTTAAGATGATAAAAGTGTCCGTTATGAAAGGGATTATATTCGACGACGACGCCTACTGATTTCAACCATTATTCCTCCTTTAATATAGAGGTAGCCTTAATTTGTACCGATGAAAGGATCGCTCGCTTTACTCTTGTTATCTGACATGCTACAATGTCCTTTAAATGGAAAATATCAATGGTAAAAGTAGATCTTAACGTAACTACTGAGCACCACTGGATGAAGGTGGTATGAGCTCCGTCCCCTTTTTCGCATAAACATAAAATCGTAACAGAGGACAACGGAGAACGCTCCTTTTTCTTTGTAAATGCTTGTTGTGTCTTCTTAATTATAGACAAGTCTCTGTAAAGAAAAAAGGTTGACAAACAAAAAAGCTAGGTCTATAATTACTCTTGTTGCCTTGAGGTGATCATATGAAATGGACGGTACATCAGCTTCGTGCTGCTAAGCATCGAGGCTTTTCATTTGACGAGGTATTAAACTTAGACAGTTTAAAAGAACAAAACCGTGATATCCGTGCGGTTTCATCTGTACATGTAAAAGGGGAAGCGGTATTTTCTGGTGACATGATCACGTTTCCACTTCATATTAAAGGAAGCTTAACCTTACCATGTTCGCGAACATTAGCGGACGTAAGCTTTCCATTTGATTTACATGTATCAGAGCAGTTCCGAGTCAATGATACAACACCTGTTAGCATGGAGGATGAAGACATCCACCCTGTTGTAGGTGATGTGATTGATTTAACCCCTTATATTAAGGAACGGATTTTGTTAGAAATTCCAATGCAAATTTTTAGTGACGATGATGAAAATGGTCAGGCGCCACCAGAAGGAAAAGGCTGGGAGCTTATTTCGGAAGAAGATAAGCAGGACCGAATCGACCCTCGTTTAGCTGAACTTGCAAAATTTTTTGATAAGAACTGAATGAGTGGGAAAGAAAGAAACTCGAAGGAAGGGTTTTTTGCCCATGACTTCATTTCATATTATCAGCGAACATAAGCTGACCTGATGATTTTAGATCCTGTAAGGAGGTGGGAATGATGGCAGTACCTTTTAGAAGAACATCTAAAACTCGTAAAAATAAGCGTCGTACTCACTATAAGCTAGCTGTGCCTGGTATGGTGAAATGCTCTGAGTGTGGAGAATTAAAATTAGCTCACCGTGTATGTAAAGCGTGTGGCTCATACAAAGGCCAAGACGTGATGAGCAAATAATGCTTTGATATTGGAAAATGAAGAGTCTGCCGAGAAATCGGTAGGCTCTTTGTACGTTAAGAAAGGGATAAAGGTAAAAACAAAGGAAATGTCGTATACGTAATGGAAGAAGGGGGGAGTACGATGACAAACAAAGTACTTGTAAAACAAGAGGGTGAACTTTCTTGGATTCAGCTCAATCGTCCAGAAAAACGTAACGCCATTGATGAAGAGGTTATTTCTGAACTCCTTGTGGCTTTAGAAATAGTGACGAACGATGAAAGTAAGGTTGTTGTTGTTACTGGTTCTGGCAGCGAAGCGTTTTGTTCAGGTGGTGACTTGTCAGTGTTTCATCGATTACGAACAGAGGCACAAGCGAAGGAAATGCTTGAAAAAATGGGGCGTGTCTTACTTGATTTATTTTATTTGCCGAAGCTAACCGTTGCAGCGTTAAATGGCACTGCGGTTGGAGGAGGGGCAGAAATCGCTACGGCTTGTGATTTTCGCCTGGCAGCCTCCCATGCAAAGCTTGGATTTTTACAAGGGGGGCTTGGAATTACAACAGGATGGGGTGGTGCCTCTTTTTTACATGAACGTATTGGCACACCGTTAAGTCAAGAGATGTTGATGAGTGGTCAAATGTACAAAAGTGAAGATGCAAAAGCCAAAGGTTTTTTGCAGGAAATTATTGCTGATGACAAGACCTTTAAAGCAGGTATTGTGGAATGGCTAAAGCCGTATACAAATAAAGACTTAGAAGTATTAAAAGCATACAAACGTCGAAGCTTGGACCGAATTCCGAGAAATTGTATGGAGCGTCGAGTCGCAAACGAAATTGCAGAATGTGCAGTTCTGTGGGAGAGAGAGGAACACCATCAGGCAGTCGATCGTTTTTTGCAAAAATAAATGAAACATGAAAGAAATGAAGTGATCGTGGCCGGTCTTGAAAAAATATAAAGTACATAGGTGAAAAGGGAGAAGCTCCTTTGGATGCTACTGCTTATAACCGCTGCTTCAAAGAGATTCTTAAATGAGTGAATAGAGTTGTTGGAATCAGGATATAATCCTCTACTAGAAGAAAGTCTATCTTATCTAGTATATGCATACGTATTAAAAAGGGACTTAACTGAGGAGGGATGTCATGTCTACGATTCGGCAAGATGCATGGAGTAGTGATGAAGATTTAATTTTAGCAGAGGTGGTTTTACGGCACATTCGAGAGGGGAGCACGCAACTCTCGGCGTTTGAAGAGGTAGGGGAGAGATTGTCTCGTACATCAGCAGCATGTGGGTTTCGCTGGAATTCAACGATTCGGAAAAAATATGAAGCTGCCATTTCCCTTGCAAAAAAGCAACGTAAAAAAGGAGCAAAGCTAATCTCTGAAGAGGAGCCAATCATTTTGAAAGAGGCAGCTGGAGAAAATCCTGTTTTTTTCGAAGCGGAGCCTGAAAAAGTAGAAAAAGAGGAATCGCTGTCTCAAACTGAGCGAGCTTCACAACGAACGCCCCTTACAATGAGTGATGTCATCGCATTTTTAAAAACACAGCAAGAAAAACTTGGGAATGAACGAGAGCAAATAAAAGAAAAAGAGAAGTTAGAACGTGAGAATGACTGGCTAAGAGAGAAGAATCAAACGTTAGAAAAAGAACTGTCCATTTTAAAAGAAGAAAAAGAACTGATTCGTGAGGATTATCAGACATTAATTTCCATTATGGAACGAGCAAGAAAGCTATCGAGTCTTGAGCGTGATAGTGTGAATACAGCAGATGAATAATAGAAACATGTACATCGCATGAATTCGTAACGACCGAACAGCGTTTCATCAAGAGTGGTTGTGTGAAAGGGATTTTTAGCTGTCTTACTTTGTGCTGAAGCTTCGTTTCTCTCTTTTCTAAAGGTGAGAGAGGGTTGTGTGTGAAAAACTAAAAACACTCGCAGACCTGCTATCTTCGCTTATAGATGGAGCGGATATTATGATAAAGGGTGCTCTCTTTTAAGATGATCTGGCGGGAGTTAAGTTTTTCTAAAAAAAAAAGCGAGGTGCCGTGGGAGCCTCGCTTTTTAAAAATTTTTTAATTCGTTTCTTCTGTTAGTGTTTGCTGTTCTCGAACCCCTTCAGGATACCATACAAATGGGTTTTCACCACGATCTCGTTCAGGATCATACGTAACGGCTTCAAAGCCCATCTTCTCCCAAAATTCATTCGAGCGTTGTCTTGCATTCGTTTTAATTGGTAGCTTAAAACCTTTGGCAAAATGAACGAGAGCTCGACCGTAGCCCTTGCCTCGATAGGGTTCCAAAACTTCCAGCTTCCATAATTCTAGGTAATCTTGAGGTGGTTCAAAATAGCGATCAAACTTTCCGTCAATTCGATAGAGGCTCATTCGTGCAACAAGTTTATTACCGTAATAAATGCCGTAAAATGGAGACTCACTATCATTCTCAATGATATTAGCTTGAAGGTCTTCCTTCATTGAAAGCTCCGCTGCTCCGTATTCACGAAAATTACGAAATTCCTCCAATGTTTTATAGTTCACAAGCAAGCGCTTCACTTCAGGTACATCCATTAAGACATCCTCCTTTAGCAACAAATAATCTACATACAATATTCTTATTTTACTATAAAATAAAGAAAAGGCGGATAGAAATCTTTATTTTTACAACGAATTTTAAAAAAGTTTGATTATTCGAACGATTAAATACTACTTAGAGTAACGTTACAATTATGTTACAATTTGCATAAGCAAAACGTCATCCAAGAAATCATTCACTCATCAAGGAATCTTTTTTAGGATGCTGATTTTGTTTAGAATGGATGTGACAAGCAATGAGTTTAGCCGTCATTGGAGCAGGAGCCATTGGGTTATTAATGACAGCATACTTAACCAAAGCAGGTGTACAAACGATGGTCGTTACCCATCGAAGCGAGCAAGCAAAGAAATTAAATGAGAGCGGGTTGACCATCGTATTTAATGATGGATCGAGCGAGAAGGTTGCTGTTCAAGCGATTCCTTTTGCCTCTTTTGATCCGAATGAAGCTGAGGCCTGCATAATCACCGTGAAATCATACCAATTAGAGGCTGTGATGAAACTTCTACATAAACGGAAGGCAAAATGGGAAGAACTTGTTTTTTTTCAAAATGGAATGGGTCATCTTTCGATCATGAGTAATGCGCCAAGCAAAATCGTAAGTTGTGGAATGGTAGAGCATGGGGCAAGGCGTGACGGGGACGCGAAGGTTCGACATACAGGGTTAGGGACCATTCGACTTGGTCTTGTAAAGGGAGATTGCTCTAGTCTGCAAGCAGAGTGGGCGAGTCTTGAACAAATTGGGTTTTCGCTGACACCTACGAGTGAATGGCGGAAAGTAATGGAAGCGAAGCTCATTGCAAATGCGGCGATTAATCCCCTAACAGCGATGTATCAAATTAGAAATGGACGGCTGATTGAAAATGAACATTTCAAAGAGTGTTTAACGATGCTTGTGAAGGAAGCCTCCCTAGCTCTAGGACGAAAAGATATAGATGACATGCTAAAAAACGCAAAACAGATTTGTGAACAAACGGCGTCTAATTCGTCTTCGATGAGAGAAGATGTACGAAATGGACGAAAAACTGAAATTGATAGCATTAGTGGTTTTATTTTAAAGGAGGCAGAAAAAAGAGGTTTGATGCTTCCTTATACAAGGTTTGTATACAAAAGCATATGCGGGCTCGAAGGGGAGGGAATAACTTGACTCATGCAATTGCTTGGTTTGTGGCGACGCTAGTAACGATCCCGTTACTGGGGTGGTACCTTGTCTATATTATTACTGTGAAAATCTCTCGTAACAAACGGAAGGCTGTTCGTCTTGCTGCTGATAGCACAACCCTTCTTTTTATGGTTGCTGTATATTTTCTCATGCAGGAAATTTGGTCCAAATCCTTTCTGTGGATGATTTTAACGATCTTTTTTTTGGTAGCGATCCTTTTTACATGGCTTCATTGGAAGGTTGCAAACGATATCTACGTACGTAAATTATTTCGAGGTATTTGGCGCGTGAATTTCTTATTATTCTTTTTTTTACATATTATTTTAAGTGGGTATGGTCTATTTGCGCGAATCCTCGCTTTATGATAACAGGCAACTTATTTGGAGGACTTAACGGAGTTTGCTATAATTCAATGCGTATCCTCGGAAGAAAGGGCGTCTAACCATGAATGTGAAGGAACTTTTCCTTTTACCTAAATCCACGGTTAACCGTGATTATGTAAATCAAGAGCAAAAATTGCTCTCTTTTTTTGATTATAACTATAAGGATGCTTCAGCCTATTCTAACCGCTTAATGGAACTGTCCAATCAAACGTTTCAGAGAAAAGCGTTGATGGAAGCGTTGACAATGTATCAGCAACGTTTTACATACAAAGAACAAGCTTTACAACAAATTGAGAAGTTGAAGGATGAGAGAAGCGTTATGGTCGTCGGAGGTCAGCAAGCTGGTCTTCTAACAGGACCCCTCTATACCGTTTATAAAGCCGTTTCGGTCATTTTGCTAGCAAGAGAACAAGAAAAGAAGCTGGGTGTACCAGTTATTCCGCTTTTTTGGATTGCTGGAGAAGACCATGACTTGGATGAAATTAATTTTGTATCGATTGAAAAAGAAGGGCGCTGGGTTTCCCATCGACTTTACCAGGATGAGAGAAAAGCCGCTACAGATGTCGCGTTAAAAAAAGAGGAATTGCAGAATTGGATTGATGATGTTTTTTCTTCCTTACCTGAAACGGAGCATACTCAACATTTGCTTCATGGTGTATTAGCCTGTATGGAACGCTCAAATACGTATGTTGATTTTTTTGGGGAAATCATCAGCTGGCTGTTTAAGGATGAAGGGCTTGTCTTACTTGATTCAGGAGACCCGCTTTTCCGGCAACTGGAGGGGCATTATTTTGCACGAATGATAAGTGAAGTTGAAGACATTCAACGTTTGTTTATGGACGGTGCAAAAGCATTCGAGGTAGCTGGATACGGTCGCCCCATTGAAACAGAGGAGTCAAATGCACATTTGTTTTACGTGGATGGAGAAATCCGTAGAAGGATCGATTTTGAAAATGGACGGTTTACACTCAGAGGAACAGACAAAACATTAACAAAAGAACAATTAATAAAGTTGGCGGAGCAGCACCCAGAACGTTTTAGCAATAATGTTGTTACAAGACCCTTAATGCAAGAATTTTTGTTACCTGTTCTAGCCTTTGTTGCTGGACCAGGGGAGCTAGCCTACTGGGCAACATTAAAAGGAGTGTTTCATCATTTTGGGTTAAGTGTGCCGCCAGTCATTTTACGAATGTCAGTTACTTTTGTTCCGAGAGATGTTCAAAAATGGGTAGAAGAAAACAACTATAGTTATGAAGAAATCATTACAAACGGAACGAATGAATTACGAGAAGCTTGGTATCAAAAGCAGAAAACTTGGCCAATTGGGGATGTGACAAAGGACGTCATTCAAAAAATGCGCGAGGTCCATCGTCCTTTAAGAGAGCTGGCTGAGGAAATTGATCCGACGATGACCAAACTAGCTGAAAAAAATGCATTCATTATTGAAGAGCAAATTGCTTTTTTGGAGCGCCGTTTGGAGAGGCAAGTTCGAAGCAAATATGACAACGAACTTCGGAAATTTGACTATGCAAACCATTGGTTGCGACCTCAAGGTCAGCCACAGGAACGATTTCATCATGTCATGATTTTATTAAATTTAACAGGTGATGACTTTTTTACTAGGATTTTAGACTCAGAAATTAAGCGCGTTGATGCGAAATATTTGATTAAATTGTAAATGAATGACGATCTTGACAGTCGAAAGTCAGACGACCAAAACCCTGCATTTTAGCAGGGTTTTTTCTTTTGAAAAAGAAGCAGAAATTGTTGTGGTACAAAGTGGAGGGATGTGGTAGATTAAAGTTAGAAAGTGGGGGGGAGTTGGAAATCGATGTTCATGGGAGAATATCGTCACAATGTTGATGAGAAAGGAAGAATGATAATTCCCGCAAAGTTTCGAGATGAACTTGGGACTTCCTTTGTTTTGACCCGTGGGCTTGATCGATGCCTCTTTGTCTATCCACTTAATGAATGGAAAAAACTTGAAGAGAAACTAAAAACGTTACCTTTTACAAAAAAAGACGCTCGTGCGTTTACTCGCTTCTTTTTTTCAGGGGCCACTGAATGTGAGCTTGATAAGCAGGGAAGAGTAAATATTGCCTCTCCTTTACGTGAATACGCACAGCTTGAAAAAGAATGTGTCATTATTGGCGTATCAAATCGAGCAGAAATTTGGAGTAAGGCGATATGGGAAGAATATTTTGCTTCTTCGGAGGAATCATTTAGTGAGATTGCTGAAAATATCGTAGATTTTGAGCTGTAAAGCAGGCTCAGGCGGTAACAAAAGGCGTATTTCTACGAAAGCTCAACCCATTTGCTTGATAGGTTTTTAAGTACACTTGGGCATGTGAACAGAAACTGTCATACTCATCTTTCACGAGCGTTTTGTACAACCTTTTAGAGAATAAGCAGCAACATTCGTTGTGTTTTAAGGAGTCGGTGAAAACATGTTTGAACATGTGACAGTTTTGAGGGAAGAATCCGTTAAAGGATTGAATATAAAACCAGATGGAATCTACGTCGATTGTACGTTAGGTGGAGCTGGTCATTCGGAGCTGATCCTTAAACAATTGTCAGAGCGCGGTCATTTGTATGCGTTTGACCAAGACGACGTTGCTCTTTCACATGCGAGAGAAAAGCTGTCTCCTTACGAGGGGAAGTTCACACTGATTCGAAGCAATTTTCGTTATCTGAAACGGGAATTAGCAAAACATGGCGTAGAAAAAGCAGATGGCATTCTATTTGACTTAGGTGTTTCTTCTCCACAATTAGATGAGGCAGAGCGAGGTTTTAGCTATCATCAAGATGCCCCTCTAGATATGCGAATGGACCAAACGTCAATGCTTACCGCTCATCAAATTGTTAATGAGTGGGAGTTTCACCGATTGGTTTCAATCATATCTAAATATGGCGAAGAGCGTTTTGCAAAGCAAATTGCTAGAAAGATTGAACAGCACAGGGAAAAGCAACGAATTGAAACGACAGGTCAATTAGTTGATATTATCAAGGAGGCGATTCCTGCTCCAGCAAGACGGGCAGGGGGGCATCCTGCAAAACGAACCTTTCAAGCAATTCGTATCGCTGTGAATGACGAGTTAGGTGCTTTTGAAGAAGCGCTAGAAGCTGCCATTGACATTTCGGCTTCAAAAGCGCGCATTTGTGTGATTACCTTCCACTCATTGGAAGATCGTATTTGTAAGGATATTTTTAAAAAGGCAAGTAAGGGACCTGATTTACCACATGGTTTACCCGTTATTCCAGAAGGCTATGAGCCTGAGTTAGTCCTTGTAACAAAAAAGCCCATTCTGCCATCAGATAAAGAATTAAGTGAAAATAATCGAGCGCGTTCGGCAAAACTTCGAATTGCAGAGAAAAGATAAGGAGGTTTACAATGAATGTAGCACGTCAAATAGGGCAAGAGCAGGAAGCGAAACAGGTAAGACGTAAATCGGTTCGCCATATTAGGAAAAGCATTACAAGAGGTGAGCAGTTGATCATTGGTTCAATGATTGTTGCAGCATTTTTCATTTTCGGGTTAATCATTCATAATTACGCGTCCATTTATACTGTCAATAATGACATTCATCAGCTTGAATCATCCATTGCTCAACAAACGCAAGTAAACGATGGCCTTTCTCTACAAGTTGTGGAATTAAGTCGACCTGAACGGATTTTACATATTGCAACTGAAAAGCTTGGTATGACCTTAGACGATGAGAAGGTAAAAGTCATTCAAAACTAGTTCATAACAGAGCTAGTTTTTTCCCTTTTTACACAATACTATCTATGAAAAATAGAATAAATGCTCTTGAACATAGGAGGTGTGAAAAACAATGGAGATAAAACGAGCGACAACGAACAAGCGGGCTGTATGGCTGCTAGTTATTTTTTTATTCTTGTTTTCTGTTCTGTTAGGAAGAATTGTGTTTATTCAAGTCACAAAAGAGTTAGATGGTTTTAGTTTACAAGCAATGGCTGAAGAGAGATGGTCAAAAACGCAAGTGATTGATGGAAAACGGGGAACCATCTATGATCGAAACGGTGGAGCTCTAGCTCAAGAAATTACTTCATATACAGCCTATGCGATTCTCGATGAAGACTATCCTGGGCATGTGACAGATCCGAGGGGGACTGCTGAAGCCCTTGCCGATAAAATTTTTATGCCTGTTGAACGTCTAGAAGCGTTGCTGTCATCAGATCGCTTTCAAGTGGAGCTTGGTGCCGGGGCGAAAAATATGAGTCATGAACAAATGACAGCAATTAAAGAACTAGATTTAGAAGGGATTTACTTTCGTCAAGAGCCAAGGCGCTATTACCCGAAACATACATATGCTTCCCACGTCATTGGTTACACCGAAAAGGATATGGAAACGTCAAGAATGGGGTTGGAATTACGTCTTGATGAGTGGTTAAGAGCGGAGGATGGCCTCATCTCCTATCAAACAGACAGAAGAGGAACACCACTGCCAGATCCAAGTGAACAAGTGACGCCGGCAAAGAATGGAAAAGACGTCTATTTAACCCTTGACTCGAACATTCAAACGGCTCTAGAGCAAGTGATGTCTAAGGTAGAAGATGAATATACTCCCGAAAAAATAATTGCCATTGTTGCTGATCCAAAAACAGGTCAAATATTAGCAATGAGCAATCGGCCAAGCTTCAATCCAAATGAGTATGAAAACATTACGAACTACTTAAATTATGCCGTCTCGGAGCGGTTCGAGCCTGGTTCAACAATGAAGGTATTTACGTTGGCTGCGGCGATTGAAGAAGGTCGGTTCAATGCAAACGAGCAATTTCAATCTGGCCAATATGTCATCCCGAATGATCCTCGTCCAATTCGTGACCATAACCAAGGTCGTGGATGGGGAACGATTTCTTATCTTGAAGGGGTACAGCGTTCCTCCAATGTTGCTTTTTCGAAAATCGCCATAGAGCAGCTTGGAAGGGATAAAGTGTATGAGTATTTGGATAAGTTTGGGTTTTATACTACAACAGGCATTGATTTACCAAACGAAGCAACAAGCTTGATAAATAATACCTCCTTGCGTGATGCTGCTGCCACAGCATTTGGACAAGGGACGGCCGTTACGCCGATTCAACAAATCCAAGCAGCAACAGCGATTGCTAATGATGGAAAGATGATGAAGCCATATGTCATTGATCGAATTGTTAATTCGGAAACAGGAGAGGTTGTTGAAGCGCATGAACCAGAGGTTGCTGGCGAGCCAATTTCAAAAGAAACAGCAAAGGAGGTTCGGGATATTCTTGAAACGGTCGTAACGTCTTCAGCTGGAACAGGGCGCTCGTTTTATTTAGAAGGATTTGATGTAGCAGGGAAAACGGGTACCGCACAAATTCCGAAACCAACAGGGGGCTATATTTACGGGCATGGTCAAAACATCTTCTCATTTCTTGGCATGGCACCGAAGGAAGACCCTCGTCTCGTTGTCTATGTTGCGGTTGACCGGCCATCTCTTGAAGCTCACGAATCAGGATCAGAGCCTGTGGCAATGATCTTTAATCATATTATGAAGCACAGTCTCCAGTATTTAAATATTACGCCAAGCTATGAAGAGATCACAAAAACGATCGAAGAGGGATTTACTGTATCAGATTATGAAGGAGAGGTAGTCGATGATGTTCAGGCTGAATTGGAGGAGGCTGGAATGGACGTCTATATTTTAGGAAATGGGGAAACCGTAGAAGCGCAGCAGCCACTTCCAGGCACAGGACTTTTGCCAGGGGAGAAGGTGATGCTGCGGACAACGGATAATCAATTTGCGATGCCGAATATAGTCGGGTGGTCGATGCGAGATGTTCATAAGCTTTCTACCGTTCTTGAATTAAATGCTAATCTGTTTGGTCATGGCTTTGTCTCCACACAAAGTGTAAGTGAAGGAACGCCAATTCAAATTGGCGAGCATCTTGTGGTTGAACTCTTAACTCCTTCTGAGGCTTTAGAGGCGGAAGAAATGGCTGAAACAGACGGGAATGAGGAGACGGAAGAATCCGCTGAGAACGATGCTCAGTTAAGTAATGAATGACGGACAGGAAAAGGACACGCTGTTCTAATTGTCTATGCTTTTGAATACAGTAAAGCAAGGGGCTGACCCTAATGAGGGGTTGGCCTTCTGATTCGAAGGACATGGGAGGTACAATCGCGTGCGTGTTTCAAATGTTACCGTCCGTAAACGTCTCGTTTTCGTCATGTTTGTCGGCTTAGCTGTGTTTTTTATCATCGCTCTTAGGCTTGGCTATGTCCAATTTGCCCTCGGTGGATGGTTAACTGAGCGAGCAGAGGATTCATGGAGCCGTGATATCCCGTTTGAAGCGAAGCGAGGAGAAATTACGGACCGAAATGATGTTGTTCTAGCAACAAATGTGAGTGCTCCTTCGATATTAGTCGTTCCGAGACAAGTGCAGAATCCAGTGGAAACGGCTGAAAAATTAGCTGCCGCTTTGAATATGGACAGGCAAAAAGCCTATGATTTTGTGACAAAATCCGAACACATTGTTCGGATAAATCCTGAAGGGCGAAAAATTACCAAGGAAAAAGCAAGTGAGGTCCGTGCCTTACGCCTTCCAGGAGTGTATATTGCTGAAGATAGTAAGCGTCATTATCCCTTTGGAAGCTATTTATCTCATGTATTAGGCTTTGCCGGAATTGATAATCAGGGATTAACGGGCCTTGAGCTGTATTATGATGAGCAATTAAGTGGAACGAAGGGACATGTTTCCTTTTTCTCTGATGCAAAAGGAAAGCGAATGCCGAATTTAGCAGACGAGTATACGTCCCCTGTCAACGGATTAAATCTACGCCTCACCATAGACAGTCATGTCCAAACGATCATTGAGCGAGAGCTAGACATTGCCGAGGCTACCTACAATCCAGATGGAGCCATTGCCATTGCTATGAATCCAAATACAGGTGAAATTTTAGGGATGAGTAGTCGTCCCCATTATAATCCAGAAAATTTCCGAGATGTACCAGCTGAAATTTACAATCAAAATAAGCCGATTTGGATGCAGTATGAGCCTGGGTCCACGTTTAAAATTATTACCCTTGCTGCTGCTTTAGAAGAAGGAGAAGTGAACTTAGAAAGGGATACGTTTACGGATCCTGGTTACATTGAAGTGTCTGGTCACCGGCTGCGCTGTTGGAAAAAAGGAGGCCATGGTCATCAAACCTTTTTAGAAGTTGTGCAAAATTCGTGTAACCCTGGCTTTGTCGTATTAGGGGAACGTTTAGGAAAAGACCGGCTATTTGATTACATTCAAAACTTTGGCTTCGGGGAAAAGACGGGGATTGACCTTCAAGGAGAGGCAAAGGGGATTATTTTTAATCGTGAACGAGTTGGCCCCTTAGAGCTTGCGACAACTGCTTTCGGTCAAGGTGTTGCTGTCACGCCGCTTCAACAGGTAGCAGCTGTTTCGGCAGCGATTAATGGAGGGTATTTGTACCAGCCTTTTGTTGCAAAGGAATGGGTTGATCCATTAACAGGAGAAGTGGTGGACCGACAAGCACCGATCATGAAGCGACAAGTGATCTCAGAGGAGTCATCAAAAAAAGTGCGGCACGCATTAGAGAGTGTGGTTGCAAAAGGCACTGGAAGAGGTGCGTTTGTTGATGGCTATCGCGTGGGTGGAAAAACAGGAACGGCGCAAAAAGCGAAAGATGGTCGTTATCTTGAAAACAATCATATTGTTTCCTTTATCGGATTTGCTCCTGCCGATGACCCGCAAATCGTTGTCTATGTTGCAGTTGATAATCCAAAGGATACATTACAATTTGGAGGAATTGTGGCAGCGCCAATTGTTGGAAATATTATCGGTGATAGCTTGCGCGCTCTTGGGGTAGAAAAAAGAAGCGAACAAATTGAAAAAGAACTAGCATGGAATGACGAGAGGCTAGTAGTGGTTCCTGATTTAATTGGGCGGACGAGACGAGAAATTCATGAATCGTATTATGATTTATCCGTTGATGCTGACGGTAATGGGGAAAAAGTCGTTGCTCAATCCCCAGAGCCAGGAATAAAAGTTGCAGTTGGTTCAACAATCCGTCTTTATATGGGTGACAAATCGCAAATATCCGACTAGAATAAGTCTGTGTGTCTAAAAAGGGGAATCAATCCCCTTTTTTTAAAAGAAGAGCGATGAACACATTTTTGAGCTGTTTACCTACAGATAGGTTTGGCTCATATTCGCTTCCTTCCATCGAAAGTAAAGGGTTGATTTTTTCTTCAGATAAATAAATGCGGTTTTAATATTTAAAATTAATTTATCCTAATAAGAGTAGTAAAATGAGATAATCATCCAATACTGAATGGAAAAGCTTGATTGAGAGGTTGTAAGAAGATGAATTTAAAAACGTTAATTGAACCGTTAGTTGTCTATCAATTGTCTAATGAAGGGGACCCTCTGATTCAATCCCTTGAAATGGATTCTCGTCAAATCAGGGAAGGCAGCTTGTTTTTTTGTATTAAAGGTTATACGGTTGATGGTCATGATTTTGCAAAACAGGCTGTTGCCCACGGCGCTGTTGCCATTGTAGCAGAGCGTGATCTGGGCCTAGAGGTACCTACTGTGATCGTCGGTGATCCAAAACGTGTCATGGCTCAATTAGCTAGCCGTTTTTATGGTGAGCCTTCAAAAGCGTTCCGTCTTATTGGTGTTACTGGAACAAATGGGAAAACGACGATCACTCACCTCCTTGAGAAAATGATGCAAGATGCTGGTCAGCAAACAGGATTAATTGGGACGATGTACACAAAAGTCAAAGATAAGACGTATGAAACGAAAAACACGACACCGGAGTCTTTGCAGCTTCAAAAGCGCTTTTTTGAAATGAAAGAAGCTGGTGTTGATACAGCAGTGATGGAGGTCTCATCCCATGCTCTGTATGATGGTCGCGTTCGTGGCTGTGATTTTGATGTGGCCATTTTTACGAATTTAACTCCAGACCATTTAGATTACCATAAAACGATGGAAGAATATAAATATGCAAAAGGTCTTCTCTTTGCCCAATTAGGAAATACATATAATGGAAAGATTGCGATTCTTAATCAAGATGATCCTGCGTCCTTGACGTATGATAAAATGACGACGGCACAAGTTGTCACGTATGGGTTAACAGATCGTGCTGATGTGTATGCAAAAGACGTGAAAATCGCTGCTTCTAAAACGACCTTCACCCTTGTTGCCTTTCAAGAAGAAATTCCTATTTCCTTGCAATTAATCGGCATGTTTAGTGTTTATAACGCATTAGCGGCAGCGGCAGCAGCCCTTGTGAGTGGCGTGTCCCTACAACAAGTGAAAAAAAGCCTAGAAGCTGTAAAAGGAGTAGCTGGTCGCTTTGAGACGGTCAATGCAAATCAACCATTCACCGTTATCGTAGATTACGCTCATACCCCAGACAGCTTAGAAAATGTGTTGAAAACAGTGAATGAGCTGGCAAAAGGAAAGGTATGTGTCGTTGTAGGCTGCGGTGGAGACCGTGATCGAACGAAAAGGCCAGTAATGGCAAAAATCGCCTGTCAATTAGCGGATTATGCCATTTTTACATCAGATAATCCTAGAAGTGAGGATCCTTCACAAATTCTTTCAGATATGAAAAAAGGGATTGAAGGAGATAATTATGTGATCATTGAGGATCGAAAGCAAGCCATTTATCACGCGATCCAAGAGGCAAAAGAAGAAGATGTTATTGTTATTGCTGGTAAGGGTCATGAGACCTATCAAATATTAAAAGATCGAACCATCGATTTTGACGACCGTGCTGTTGCACGGCAAGCGATTGAGGAGCGAGGAATATGACGGTTACATCGGAACTCTTAAAAAAAATTAGTGAGCCGTATCATGATGAAACCATTCAAGCTTATACAGGTGTCTCTACTGATACAAGAACGATCAAAGCAGGGATGTTGTTTGTACCGCTTGTTGGTGAACGTTTTGACGGACATGAATACATTTTGCAAGCAATTGAAAAAGGTGCGGCTGCTACGCTTTGGGATAAAAATAAACCGATTCCAGAATTGGCTACAGAAAAGATTTCGTTTTTTTTCGTTGAAGATACACTTGAAGCGCTGCAAGAACTGGCAACCGTGTATTTAAATACAATTGCCCCGAAAGTGATTGCCGTTACAGGAAGCAATGGGAAGACAACGACGAAGGATTTGCTGTACAGTGTACTCTCGCCTGTTTTCAAAACGTTTAAAACACAAGGTAATTTTAATAATCATATTGGTCTCCCTTTAACCGTTTTAGCGATGCCAGAAGACTGTGAAGTATTAATCTTGGAAATGGGCATGAGTGGGTTTGGAGAAATTAAGCGATTAAGCGAGATTGCGACACCAGATGTTGCAATTGTAACGAATATAGGAGAATCCCACTTGGAGCAGCTTGGTAGTCGGGAAGGGATTGCCAAAGCAAAAATGGAGATTATAGCGGGTTTGAAAGAAAATGGACTGATCATTCTAGATGGTGACGAACCTTTACTCGCGTCTTACAAAGGAAAGGATGTTCAACGTGTTGGGTTCGGAGCAGCAAATCATATCCAGATAAAAGACATTGTTTCAACTGTTAGTGGGTATCAATTTAGCCTTTCTACAAAGCAAGAAATTTTCACGGTGCCTCTTCTCGGTGAGCATAATGTAAAAAATGCTGCGTATGCGCTGGCGGTTGCTTTTTATTTAGGCCTTGACATGTCTGATGCGAAAAAGGGGTTAGAAAAGACTCGGCTTTCTGCTATGCGCCTTGAACAGCTCAAGGGATCTTGTGGTGAACTTATTTTAAATGATGCATACAATGCGAGTCCAACATCTATGAAGGCGGCTGTACAAGCATTGAAGTCAATACCGGGCTTCGAAAAACGAATTGCGGTCCTTGGTGACATGTATGAATTAGGTGAAGAGGAGGAGGCGATGCATCGCTCGGTGGCGGAAGTCATTGCATCACCTGTTACGCACTTGTATACCGTTGGTGAAAAAGGGTTTTGGATTGCTGATGAAGCCATAAAGCAAGGGGATTTCTTAGGGGAAATCCGATCTTTTTCTGAAAAAGATGAGCTTTTACCTGTTTTAAAAGCACAAGTCGACGTAAACACGGTTGTCTTATTTAAAGCTTCAAGAGGAATGTCACTTGAAACATGCATTCATTCACTGACCAGAAAGGAGGGGGAGTGATTCATGTTAGAACGTGTTCTTTTGTTAAGCTTAATTGTTTCATTTCTCATCGCTGTTGTTTTCTCGCCGTTAATTATCCCATTTTTACGCCGGTTAAAATTTGGGCAAAGCATTCGTGAAGAGGGTCCACAATCACATCAAAAAAAGAGCGGTACGCCGACAATGGGTGGAATTGTCATCATTCTTTCCATCCTCGTCACCTCTCTTTTTATTTCCATGCAATTTTTGACACTTTCTCAAGAAATGCTTCTACTCCTCCTTGTTACCGTTGGTTATGGAGTTCTTGGCTTCCTTGATGATTTTATAAAAGTTGTCATGAAACGAAACTTAGGATTAACGTCGAAGCAAAAGCTGGCGGGGCAGCTCGTGATAGCGATTATTTTTTATTTCGGACTTATCCAAATGGGTTTTTCCACAGAAATCACGATTCCAGCGACATCTCTATCCATTGATATTGGCTGGCTTTATTTACCGCTAGTGATCGTCATGCTTGTCGGTGCCTCCAATGCTGTCAATTTAACCGATGGCTTGGATGGTCTCGTGGCAGGGACAGGTGCCATTGCCTTTGGTACATTTGCGATCCTTGCTTGGAATGCAGAGATGATCGAGGTAGCGATTTTTTGTGCGGCAGTTGTGGGGGCAGTACTTGGTTTTCTCGTTTTTAACGCCCATCCTGCCAAAGTTTTCATGGGTGATACTGGCTCCCTTGCTCTCGGGGGGGCGATTGCAGCTGTAGCGATCATCGCAAAGCTTGAAATATTACTCGTTTTAATCGGTGGAGTTTTTGTTATTGAAACACTTTCGGTGATTATTCAGGTCATTTCATTTAAAACGAGAGGGAAGCGAATTTTTAAAATGAGCCCGCTACATCATCATTACGAATTATCGGGATGGTCAGAGTGGCGCGTCGTTGTAACATTTTGGGCAATCGGGATGGCATTTTCCGTACTTGCCATTTATTTAGAGGTGTGGATGTAGATGAAAGCTGAACAACAATTTAAAGGAAAAAAAATTCTTGTATTGGGGTTAGCAAAGAGCGGGGAAGCGGCAGCAAGACTTTTAGCTAGACTCGGAGCAAGCGTCACAGTCAATGATCAAAAGCCATATGAAGAAAATGAACAAGCTCAAGCCCTTGAAAAAGAGGGGATTTCAGTTGTTTGTGGTGGGCACCCATTATCACTACTCGAACAAGGCTTTAACCTGATTGTTAAAAATCCTGGTATCCCATATCATAACCCTCTTATTGTTGAAGCGGAAAAGAGGAGCATTCCAATCGTCACAGAAATTGAAATTGCTTCTAGAATTAGCGAAGCGGAGATCGTTGCCATAACGGGTTCAAATGGAAAAACAACGACGACAACATTAGCAGTGGACATGCTAAAAGGGAGTAAAAGGGATCCGTTAGTCGCTGGGAACATTGGTACAGTCGCTTGTGCAGTTGCAGAGAAGGCGACTGCTGAGCAATTAATTGTGATGGAAGTATCGAGCTTTCAACTGATGGGGACGATCCATTTTCACCCGAAAGTAGCAGTGCTTCTCAATTTATTTGATGCCCATCTCGATTATCATGGGACGAAGGAACATTATATTAAGGCGAAGAAGAAAATCTTCGAAAACCTTGGGAAAGACGACTATTTTGTCTATAATGCGGATGATCCGATCGTACGTGAGCTTGCTCGTGAGGCAAAGGCTCAGCTTGTTCCATTTTCAACGACGAATAGCCATTTGGAAGGAGCTTATTTGAAGCATGGGCAACTCTTCTTTAAAGAAGAACCGATTATTCATGTGGACGATATTGTGCTTCCTGGGAGTCATAACCTTGAAAACATCCTAGCAGCCATTGCAGCAACCAAGTTAATGGGGGCCGCAACTGAGCAAATTCAGCATGTGTTAAAGACGTTTTCAGGTGTTAAGCACCGTCTTCAATTTGTTGGGACGAAGCTTGAAAGACGGTGGTACAATGATTCGAAGGCGACAAATATTTTAGCATCACAAAAAGCCCTTTCAGCGTTTGAACAACCAGTTATTTTGTTAGCTGGTGGTCTCGACCGTGGGAATGAGTTTGATGAACTAATTCCTTCCCTAAGAGGTGTGAAGGCGGTTGTGGCGTTTGGAGAAACAAAGCATAAGATTGCCCAGGCAGCAAAAGAAGCAGGTGTCAAAGCTATCCAATTTGCTGAAAGAGTTGAGGATGGGGTGCTAGAGGCTTACAAGCTTTCCGAACAAAGCGATGTGATTTTACTCTCGCCAGCATGTGCGAGCTGGGATCAATATCGAACATTTGAAGAACGGGGCGACTCATTTATTCACGCAATTGAAAAGCTTGCAAGAAGCGAATAAGGACATGTTTTGTTCGTCCGGTGCATACGTTTAGGTATAACGAAGCAATTCACTTCGTAACAAAAGAGGTGTTCTACGTGCCAAAAACAAAAATTGCACCGGATTATCTATTGTTGACTGCTACAATCATGCTTTTGATTGTAGGAATGGTCATGGTCTATAGTGCAAGCGCAGCATGGGCAGCTTATCGCTTTGATGATGCCTTTTTCTTTGCGAAACGTCAGCTTTTTTTTGCAGGAATGGGTGTTGTAGCCATGCTTTTGATTATGAACGTAGATTATTGGGTATGGCGTGCGTGGGCGAAAGTGATTTTAATCATTTGTTTTATTTTACTTGTGATTGTCTTGATTCCAGGTGTAGGTCTCGTACGAGGAGGGGCGCAAAGCTGGCTAGGCGTTGGTGCGTTTTCCATTCAACCATCTGAATTTATGAAAATGGCCATGATCTTTTTTTTAGCAAAATATCTTTCAGAGAACCAAAAAAAAATTAGTTCTTTCAAAAAAGGATTAATGCCATCTTTATCCCTCGTTATGCTGGCGTTTGGCATGATCATGCTACAGCCAGACCTTGGAACAGGGGCGGTAATGGTCGGAACATGTGTGGCTATGCTCTTCGTGGCAGGCGCAAGAATCAGTCATTTTATGGGCTTGGCATTAATTGGAGTCGCTGGATTCATTGGACTGATTGCATCAGCACCATATCGAATCAAACGTATTACCTCTTTTTTAGACCCTTGGTCTGATCCTCTTGGTAGTGGTTTTCAAATCATTCAATCTCTTTATGCGATCGGTCCAGGTGGATTAATGGGCCTTGGTTTAGGAGAAAGTCGGCAAAAGTATTTTTACTTACCTGAACCACAAACGGACTTCATTTTTGCTATTTTGTCAGAGGAGCTTGGGTTTATTGGAGGGTCCCTTGTTTTGATTCTTTTTAGTATCCTCCTTTGGAGAGGGGTACGCATTGCACTTTGTGCTCCTGACTTGTTCGGCAGCTTTCTTGCAGTGGGAATCATTGCTATGGTTGCGATTCAGGTGATGATTAATATAGGGGTAGTAACAGGGCTTATGCCTATAACGGGCATCACTCTTCCCCTATTAAGTTATGGAGGTTCAAGCTTAACATTAATGCTCGTCTCACTCGGTGTGCTTTTGAACATTAGCCGTTATAGCCGAATTGGCTAGCTGTTCGTACTGACATGGACAAGGTCGAATGAGTTATGCTCATCCGGCCTTATTTTTCTGTGAAAAGGGGCGAAGCTTCCGTTCAGTTGATGAAACCAATTTTCCAAGTGGGAAGAGCTATTCAATCATGTAGGTTTCTGTAATAAAGAGTGCGTTACTCAAAAACATACATTTTCTTTTAGGAAAGCTTTAGCATTTCACATTTTTACACTAGCATATCTGCTCTATGTCTATAAACGAAGCGGTGAACATGGTAAAATAATAGGGAGAGAAGGTGGATTTAACAATGAAGGTCGTAGTTAGTGGTGGCGGAACAGGTGGACATATTTACCCTGCCTTAGCGTTAATTAAAAAAATGAAGAAAAACAACCCGGATGTAGAGGTTCTTTATATTGGTACAGAGCGAGGACTTGAGCATGATCTCGTCCCGAGAGAGAACATCGAATTTGAAACGATACATATTACGGGATTCAGAAGAAAACTGTCAATAGAGAATGCGAAAACGATTTTCCGTTTTATGAAAGGGGTAGCGAAAACAAAAAAGCTTCTCCGCTCCTTTCAGCCAGACATCGTGATTGGAACAGGAGGGTATGTATGCGGGCCTGTTGTCTATGCGGCGGCAAAGCTAAACATTCCGACTGTTATTCATGAACAAAACAGTGTTCCTGGATTAACCAATAAGTTCTTAAGCCGGTATGTGGATAAGGTGGCGATCTGTTTTAAAGAAGCAGAGGCCTTTTTTCCGAAAAATAAGGTTGTCTTTACAGGGAACCCTCGAGCTTCTGAAGTGGTTGGTGTTGATCGGGAAGAAGGAAGACGAGCTTTGCGTCTAGATAAAGATAGAAAAACCGTTTTGATTGTTGGTGGAAGTAGAGGGGCAAAGCCGATAAATGATGCGTTCTTAGAAACATTAGAGGATGTTAGCAAGCGTTCCTATCAATTTATTTATGTAACGGGAAATGTCCATTATGATACGGTAATGGATAAGGTAAAGAAGCATGGAAGCCCTGAAAATGTGACGATCCTGCCTTTTGTTCATAACATGCCTGAAGTTCTTGCTGCAGTCGATTTGATTGTATGTCGTGCTGGTGCTACAACATTGGCGGAAATTACTGCATTAGGATTACCGAGTATTCTCATCCCTAGTCCATATGTGACAAACAACCATCAAGAAAAAAACGCACGTGCCTTGAGTTCAAATCAAGCAGCGGTAGTACGACTTGAATCAGAGCTAACTGGTCAAAGGCTTTTGAGCGATATTGATGAAATCCTCATTGATGAAAAGAAATGGGAAGCGATGCGCGAGGCTTCGAAAAAGCTCGGTGTCCCAGATGCTGCAAAGAGACTCTATGCTCTTTTGCAAGATGTATCACATTCGTCTAAAGGGCGCATAAGATAAAAATTAGCAGCCTAGATTGTGCACAAGAGAAAAGAGGTCGATTATTGTGAAACAAGTGATAGAAGCATTAAGAGAAGCCAATGTCGGCGACGTACGTTTAAATGAGCCACTTTCAAATCATACGACGTGGAAAATCGGAGGACCTGCCGATCTCTTTATCGTACCAAAAAATATTGAAGGGCTTGTCGAGTCAATGAATGTGTTGGATGCAAATAAGATTCCATGGAGGGCCATTGGTCGAGGTTCGAATTTGCTTGTTGCTGATGGTGGAATTGAAGGTGCTGTTATTAAGCTTGACAAAGGTCTTGATGAGCTTGAGATCGATGGAGAAGAAATACGTGTTGGTGGAGGATATCCGTTAATTAAGCTTGCGACAGTCATAAGCCGCGAGGGGTTATCAGGGCTTGAATTTGCAGGTGGGATTCCTGGTTCGGTTGGAGGAGCCGTTTTCATGAATGCGGGTGCTCATGGATCGGATATATCAAAAATCTTAACAAAAGCAAAAATCCTTTTTCAAAATGGGAGACTTGAGTGGCTGACAAACGAAGAGCTTGAGTTTTCATATCGCACGTCTCGTTTACAAACGGAAAAAGGAATTTGTGTGGAAGCAGTCTTTCAGTTGGAGCGTGGGGATCAAGAAGTGATCAAACAGGAATTGCAAAAAAACAAAGACTATCGACGTCAGTCACAACCATGGAATTACCCTACATGTGGAAGTGTTTTTCGGAATCCGCTCCCTCATTATGCTGGACAACTTATTGAGAAAGCGGGATTGAAAGGACATCGAATTGGAGGAGCGCAAATCTCTGATATGCATGCAAACTTTATCGTTAACGTAGGAAACGCAAAAGCACAAGATGTTCTAGCTTTAATTAATCACGTAAAGGCAACGATTTATGAAGCATTTCACGTTCAGATGGAAACGGAAGTTGAGATCATTGGTAGGCAATGAAAGGATAAATCATTAACGGATAACGTTTGTATGATGCAAAAGTAAAAACGGAGATAGGATTTTGACCCTTTCGTCGAACAGTATAAAGTGGGTCAAACAAGAGCTATTACATGTAAATGATACAAGGTGGAGGAAAGATCATGGGAGATGAGAAAGTAGTTACAATAAATGAGCGAATTCCTTCGTTGAAGGAACAACGGAAACAGAGGGCAAATCGCAGGCTCATCTTCTTTTTATCATTCTTTTTTATCTTGCTTGTTATGGTCATTTACTTTCAATCGCCTTTTAGCCAAATACAAGAAATCCAAGTGAGGGGAAATCACTTTGTTGCAGATGAACGGGTGATCGAAGCGAGTCAGATTGACAAAGGGACAAGCATCTGGAACCTTCAAAAGGAGCAATTTGCGGAAAACATCCTCAATTTGGATGAAATCGCATCCGTTGAGATTGAGCGAAGCTTGCCAACAACAATCATTATTCATGTCGAAGAGCATAGCAGGGTCGCTTATTTATTTCAAGATAGTAAATATTTTCCTATCTTAGAAACGGGTCAATTTTTAGCGGAGCTCCCACGACACCATGTGCCAGCCGATGCACCGATTTTGATGAATTGGGAGCAAGGAGCACCTGTGGCGGAGCTTGCAGCTGAGCTCACTAAGCTGTCTGATCGGATGATTCAACGGATTTCAGAAATCTATCATACACCAACGGATTTTGATCCACTCATGATCACATTGTATATGAATGATGGTTTTGAAGTACAGTCAACGATTCGGGATTTTGCTGAAAATATCGCGCCTTATCCAACAATCGTCCGAGAGTTGGATCCAACAGTGAAAGGCGTATTGCATCTGAAAATGACGCCTTACTTCGAGGCACTTGAGGAAAATGACAGCGAAGGGGATGTGGACGTTGAAGGTGAGCAGTAAACACGTTCTCTTATCACTTGTCTTATTAGTTACAGGATTTATACTTGCCTTAAGCTATGAATTAGCGAGAGAGCAAATTGTTCAGTCATCGCCTGGTGACGACCGTCAATGGCATTATGAAGATGAGCTTCGTAATAAAATCATTTTAGAACAGACGGTTAATCGGTCGCTTGAAGAAGAGTTGCGTGGCTATCAAACACAGGTGAGAGAGATGGAAGAGAAAATTGCAGAAGTCGATGAACTGACAGAATTGCGAACAACCAATTTATTAGATGATGTGGAACGTCTTCGTAAAATCGTCGGAGCAGTACAGGTAAAAGGTCCCGGAATTGAAATTTCTTTATCCGATAGTTCCTATATCCCAGAAGGCGAGAATCCAAACAATTACATCGTACATGAACAGCATGTTCAAAAAGTAGTGGACGAGCTATTAGTAGCAGGGGCTGAAGCCATTGCCATTAATGGCTATCGAATTTCGCATCAATCCTATATTCAGTGTATCGGACCAGTCATTATGGTGGACGGAAATCAATCCTACGCACCGTTTACCATCTCTGCTATCGGCGACCCTGACATATTAGGAAAATCAATCACGTTTCCTGGTGGTGTCCATGATCAACTGATTAACGATGAAATTGTTGTGAAATTGGATACGAAGGAATCGATTGAGCTTGCCCCTTATTTAGCAGAGAGAGGGTGAGGCGATGAATCGGATTTGGATTTTTACTTGCGTGACATTTGTGATTGGATTTATGCTAGCGATTCAATTTCAAACAACGAACGAGCCGGTGATTCGAGATACGCGTGATGTTAGAGAGCTTCGTCAAGAGCTTCGTCAAGAACAAGAAAGAACCCAACAGCTTGCAGATGAAATTGAAAAAACAAAATCCCTTCTTTATCAATATCAATCTTCTCTTGAAGATCGGAGAGAGGTCGAGCATGTTCTTGAGCAGCAAATCGACCAGCTCCGCGAAGAGGCTGGTTTAACTGAAAAGACAGGGGAAGGGATAATCATTACCATCAAACCCCTTTTAAACGATCAATTTTTTGGACAATCAAGACAAGTGGTTTCGCCAATCTTGTTACGGTTGTTAATAAATGAATTAAATATTTATAAAGCGAAAGAAATTGCCATAGGGAATGAGCGTATTGTTGCCACATCAACTTTTCGTGAAGTGAATGGCGGAACCCAAGTCAATACCCGAAGGCTACCACCGCTGCCAATAGAAGTGAAAGTACTCAGTGATGATCCAGAACGTCTTCGTGATTATATGGTCGTCTCTGAATCAGTTGAGTATGCTGAAATTGAAGGATTACAGCTTACGATTGAAACAGTAGAAGAGTTGACGCTACCAGCGTATGATCAAACGCCTCGGGTGCGTTTTATGGAGGAAGTAAAGGAGGACTAAAGCGTTTATGTGGTTGCCGTTGCTTGGGTTACTAATCGGGATTATTCTAGGTCTATTTACCGAATTTCGCGTACCAAATGAGTATACAAACTACTTATCAATTGCCGTTTTAGCAGCGCTTGATACGCTATTTGGTGGGATTCGTGCACAACTTCAAGAGACGTTTGACTCAAATGTGTTTTTATCGGGCTTCTTTTTTAACATTTTGTTAGCAGCAGGTTTGGCTTTTCTAGGCGTGCATCTTGGTGTAGACTTATACCTAGCAGCAATCTTTGCATTTGGCGTTCGTCTTTTTAACAATATAGCAGTGATCCGCCGAATGTTGTTGTCTAAGTGGCAAGAAAAAAGAGACGAGAGCAAAGCACAAAGCTAATAGAGAAGTTGCCGGCATAATTGCAATAAAACGTGTAAAAAAAGAGGAATCTTCGGTTTTGAAGAGGAATAGCGTGTTTTTTGTTGAAATAAGTGTAAGTAGTTAAATGAAAAGAAGGAAAAACGATATCACGAAAGCATCGCACAATTCGTACAAGGATAAATGACAAAAAATCGAAGCGCGAATGAAACTAGGGGGAGGTGCCGTAGAATGAACAGCAGTGAAATTTATGTTAGTCTTGACATCGGTACATCCAATGTTCGTATTATCATTGGAGAAATCACAAATGGAACGATAAATATCATTGGTGTGGGAAATGCGAAGTCAAGAGGAATCAAAAAAGGCTCGATTGTTGACATTGATGAAACTGTTCAGTCGATTCGTCGAGCAGTGGAGCAAGCTGAGCGAATGGTCGGTCTTTCGATCAAACAGGTCATTGTTGGAGTCAATGGAAATCACGTTCAACTTCAACCTTGCCATGGAGTTGTTGCTGTTTCAAGTCCAGACCGTGAAATTGGAGATGAGGACATTGCACGTGTGATTGACGCTGCGCAAGTCGTTTCGATTCCACCTGAGCGGGAAATCATTGACGTCATACCAAAGCAATTTATTGTGGATGGCCTTGATGAAATTAACGATCCGAGAGGAATGATCGGTGTTCGTTTAGAAATGGAAGGAACCATTATCACTGGTTCAAAAACGATTTTACATAACTTACTTCGTTGTGTGGAGCGTGCAGGGCTGCAAATTGCCGATATTTGTCTACAGCCACTAGCGTCTGGTGAAGTCGCTGTGTCAAAAGATGAAAAAAGTTTAGGTGTCTGTCTCGTTGATATTGGAGGCGGTTCAATCACCCTTTCTGCATTTGAACAAGGCACATTGCAATCGACTTCCGTCATCCCTGTAGGAGGGGATCACATTTCAAATGACATTGCAGTTGGTCTCCGCATTTCAACGGAAGAAGCGGAACTGCTGAAAATAAAGTATGGTCATGCATATATTGATGAAGCTTCTGAAGAAGAACAATTTGAGGTGACTGCAATCGGTAGTAATGAAAGAGATTCGTTCTCTCAATTTGAGCTTGCCCATATTATTGAGCCCCGCATGGAAGAAATGTTTGAATTGATCGCAAAAGAAGCACAGCGTCTTGGCTTTAAGGATTTTCCAGGTGGGTTTGTTCTAACTGGTGGCACGGCTATGATGCCAGGTGTACTAGAGCTTGCGAAAGAAATGCTAAATACGAATGTCCGTGTCGCAATTCCAGATTATATCGGGGTTCGTGAACCGCAGTACACGACAGGAATTGGACTTATCCAATTTGCTTATAAAAATGTAAAGATTCAAGGCAAGGAAGTTGCTGCGTCAGTTGGAGCCATGGATCACGAGCAAACAGCTCAAAGTAAGAAAAAGGAAAAAGCACCGGCAAAGCCGAAGGAAGGCCCGGGAATGAAATCAAAGGTTAAAAATTGGTTTAAAGTTTTCTTTGAATGATGGAGATTCGGCATATACGTTTGATTAGGGGGACCTGACATGTTAGAGTTCGAAATGGATATGGATCAATTGGCACAAATTAAAGTCATCGGTGTTGGTGGTGGCGGAAGTAATGCGGTAAATCGGATGATTGAAAATGGGTTGCAAGGCGTCGATTTTATCGCAGTTAATACAGATGCCCAAGCGTTGCATCTTTCAAAAGCAGAAGCAAAGCTTCAGCTAGGTGGCAAACTAACGAGAGGGCTTGGAGCAGGAGCAAATCCTGATATCGGTAAGAAGGCGGCAGAAGAAAGTCGTGAACAAATTGAAGAGGTGTTACGTGGCGCTGACATGGTTTTTATCACAGCAGGAATGGGAGGCGGAACAGGTACGGGTGCCGCTCCAGTCATTGCAGAAGTAGCTAAGGAAATCGGCGCATTAACTGTAGGTGTTGTGACACGTCCGTTTACTTTTGAAGGACGTAAGCGTCAGACTCAGGCAATTGCAGGAATTGGCGCTTTAAAAGAGAAAGTCGATACGTTAATCGTTATTCCAAACGATCGTTTACTTGAAATTGTTGATAAAAACACACCGATGCTAGAAGCGTTCCGGGAAGCAGATAACGTACTACGTCAAGGTGTTCAAGGTATCTCTGATTTAATCGCTGTCCCAGGGCTGATTAATCTTGACTTTGCTGATGTAAAAACGATTATGAAGGACAAGGGCTCGGCACTTATGGGAATTGGTATTGCCACTGGTGAAAATCGTGCAACGGAAGCGGCAAAAAAAGCAATTTCGAGTCCATTGCTTGAAACGTCTGTCGATGGTGCGCAAGGTGTCTTAATGAACATTACAGGTGGGACAAATTTAAGTTTGTATGAAGTCCATGAAGCAGCAGAAATTGTTTCAGCAGCTTCTGATGCTGAAGTAAACATGATTTTTGGTTCTGTTATTAACGAGGATTTCAAGGATGAAATTGTTGTCACAGTCATTGCAACAGGCTTTGATGATAATGAAAATGCGCGAGAGCAACAAACCCAAAGACCTGCAGCAACAAAAATAAATAAGCTGCAGCAGCCTGAGAAAGAAGAGCCTGCAAAGGAATCACGGTTTGCTCCGCAGCAGCCTCAGCAAAGCAATGAAGATACACTAGATATTCCAACGTTTTTACGTAACCGTCGTAGACGGACATAAGAAGCGTTTCTTTAAACCTACCATTTATTTGGTAGGTTTTATTTTATGAGAATAAAAAATAATCCATTCGATGATGTTTGGCTTCAGCACTTTTTACTGTTAAATAGCGCCTTGTGCTTTATCTAGCTCGGTTGTCTGTTGTCTTTTACAGCTTCCCTCAATTAATTTATTATTCTTCCTTCCTATTTCCCGCTCAATTAGCTAGACAAGAAATGTGAAATTCTTTCAAAATAACTGCTAGATTGTCGTCAAAAACTGACAGACTTTCTAGTAAAAACTGTTCTATACTTGTTTCAATCAAATCAAATGAGAGGGTTGGAATGACATTATACGTTGACGTCATATGGTTTTTGAACCTATGCATTGACTATTTATTAATTGCCTTGACAGCTATTGTATTAAAAAGGCCATTTCATCATTTTCGCTTCATTGGGGCGGCGTTATTCGCTTCGATGATTATTGTTTTTATGTTCACTCCGTATGCGTATTTATTTTCGCAAATTTGGTTGAAGGCTCTTTATTCAGCAATCATTGTGTGGATTGCCTTTGGTTTTAAACGGACATCGTATTTTTTTCAAGGTCTCTTCATGTTTTACTTCGTTACCTTTATGACAGGTGGAGGCTTGTTCGCGATGCACTTTTTTTGGCAGACTGAACTCCCTTTTTATCATGCGCTCCCTTTTTCACATTCAGTAAGCTTCGGCACTGGGGTTAGCTGGATTTTTGTCATGATTGGTTTTCCTCTTGTATGGTATTTTTCAAAAAAACGATTTGAAACAATTGAGTATAAACAAATTCAATATGAACAAATCGTCAAGGTGGAAATTGGGATTGATGGAATGACCGTTCAAGTTAACGGTTTGATAGATAGTGGGAATCAACTTCAAGATCCATTAACGAAAACTCCTGTGATGATCGTGAATGTTCAGTTGTTAAACCCCATTTTTTCAGAAAAGGATATCATCCAAATTCTTAATGTTGAGTCATTTGGAATGGAGCAAGTGCTTGATGAGAGGTTACTTCATCGTTTGAAGCTCGTTCCTTATCGTGTCGTAGGTCAAAGTCAGCGTTTCCTATCCGCAATCAAGCCTGACTATGTAAAAATCACATATAAGGACGAAGTACACGAAATACAGAAGGTGCTTGTTGGTTTAAATGAAAAAGAACTCTCTCCAGAAGGCGTGTATGACTGCATCATCCATCCTAAGATGCTCCTGCAATCGAAAAAAGTGAAATTAGCGTAATCTTATGAGATGTAAGGAGGAAGACGATGTTAAAATTAAAAGCAACGTTATTTTGGTACCGGATCATGTATCGACTAGGCATGAAAGCAGATGAAATTTATTATATAGGGGGAAGTGAAGCCTTGCCTCCGCCTCTTTCGAAAGAAGAGGAAGCTCACCTGTTGAAAAAGCTTCCTAGTGGTGATAAAGCTGTCCGTTCAATGTTGATCGAACGGAACCTCCGACTTGTCGTCTATATCGCTAGGAAATTTGAAAATACAGGGATTAACATTGAAGATTTAATTAGTATTGGAACAATTGGACTCATAAAAGCAGTCAACACATTTAACCCTGAAAAAAAAATAAAACTGGCAACCTATGCGTCACGATGCATTGAAAATGAAATTTTAATGTACTTAAGACGGAACAACAAAATTCGTTCAGAGGTTTCGTTTGACGAGCCACTAAACATTGATTGGGATGGGAACGAGCTGCTTCTTTCAGATGTGTTAGGGACAGAGGAAGACATTATTACGAAAGGCATTGAGAAAAAAGTTGATCGAAAGTTACTCGTCAAAGCGCTACATACATTAAATGATCGGGAAAAACAAATCATGGAATTGCGTTTTGGACTTGCTGGAGGCGAAGAGAAAACTCAAAAGGATGTTGCTGATCTCCTTGGTATTTCTCAGTCGTATATTTCACGCTTGGAAAAGCGAATCATTAAACGTCTCCAGAAAGAATTTAATAAAATGGTGTAAAAAGCGTGAAAACTTAATCTTTAATTGTGGAAACGTTGGCACGAAAAGGTTCAGGATTAAAAGGAATAACACACCTCTTAACTTGTGCATATTTTCCCCACCTAAGGAGATACTTTACTTGACATTATCTCCGGTGTTAGGAGGGAAAGCGTTGACACGAAATAAGGTAGAGATTTGCGGTGTGGATACATCAAAGCTTCCTGTGTTAAAAAATCAAGAAATGCGTGAGCTGTTTACAAAGCTTCAAAGTGGAGATTTAAGTGCAAGAGAAACGCTTGTCAATGGGAATCTCCGTCTCGTATTGAGTGTCATTCAACGTTTTAATAATCGTGGAGAGTACGTTGATGATTTATTTCAAGTAGGATGTATTGGATTAATGAAGTCCATTGATAACTTTGATTTAGGTCAAAATGTAAAATTTTCCACATATGCCGTGCCAATGATTATCGGTGAAATCCGTCGGTATTTACGCGATAATAATCCGATCCGTGTCTCTAGATCCCTGCGAGACATTGCATACAAAGCCCTTCAAGTACGGGATCAACTGATGTCAGAGAAAAATCGAGAGCATGAACCGACTGTTCAGGAGATCGCCAAGGTGCTAGAAGTTCCAAAAGAGGATGTCGTGTTTGCTCTTGACGCAATTCAAGATCCTGTTTCCCTTTTTGAACCGATTTATAACGATGGGGGAGACCCGATTTATGTCATGGACCAAATTAGCGATGATCGGAATAAAGACGTCCACTGGGTTGAAGAGATTGCGCTCAAAGAAGCGATGATTCGTTTAAATGACCGTGAGAAGTTAATTTTAAACATGCGTTTTTTTCAAGGAAAAACACAAATGGAAGTGGCTGACGAAATCGGGATTTCCCAAGCTCAAGTGTCACGTTTAGAAAAAGCAGCGATTCAGCAAATGAATAAGCGGGCCCATCATTAATAAAAAGATAAGCTGTCCTTTGTGGGCAGCTTTTTGCTGTATAAAAAAAGAAGGATTTTTCACAGCTGACATCCGTACAAGTTTCCTGTCCTTGTAATCGATTCATAAATGGAACCATCTTGCTCATATAATGAAGGGAAGTCCCTTAAGAGGAAGGTGGCATGTGCAATGATGAAAATTTCTGATTTACAAGCAAAGGATATTGTGAATATGGAGAATGGCAAACGACTTGGAACAATCACAGATTTAGATATACAGTTAACAACCGGAAAAATAGGAGCGCTTGTCATTGGCGGGACCGGACGAGTAATGGGGTTATTTGGAAAAGATGAGGAAGTGGTGATTCCGTGGAAAAACATTGTGAAAATTGGTTCTGATGTCATACTGGTGGAAGTTCCCGATACGATGCAGCCAAGAAGGGCTTCATTTCATCAAAATGACGACAATAACCGCCATTAAAGAAAAACGACAAAGGTGAAATGTCTTTGGAGATATAAGGGGGCAATTGGAATGGGAAGAAGGAGGATGTAATGGGAATAAAGTCGTTTCTTACGATGTGAAAAATATGTTAAAATGGAGTAAAATCTTGCTGATATCCAACGAAACCGTAAGAATTATGTCCGGTGGCTAAAGTGGATTTTTGTAGACAGAAGGACGTGATTGAAGTGAAGGAGCCTTTTGAGCAAGTTTCTACCCGTTATTATGAGCTTTCACCATGGAAAAAGCTACACCCGTCCATTGTTGTTGGGTTCTCAACAAGGTTTGGTGGCGTCAGTCATGCACCTTTTGATTCCCTGAATCTTGGCTTACACGTCGGGGATAAGAAGGAAGATGTCATAAAAAACCGTGAGCGTCTTGCTGATGAACTTACAATCCCATTAAACCATTGGATTGTTGCAGAACAAATACATGGAGGCGAGATTGAATCTGTTTCGGAAAAGGATAAAGGAGCAGGTGCAAGGGAACTTGATTCGGCCATCCAAGGGAAGGATGGAATTTATACTCATGAAACAGGCCTACTTCTTGGAAGTCTCTACGCTGATTGTGTCCCTCTCTATTTTTATGCGCCAGACCATTCTCTTATCGGATTGGCCCACGCTGGTTGGAAAGGGACGGTCGCTGACATCGGTGGAACGGTTATTAGGACTTGGTACAAACAAGAGAAGGTGAACCCTGAATCTGTTCGAGTGGCAATCGGCCCCTCGATCAGTCAGGCAGCATATGAAGTTGATGAGCGTGTGATTGAAGAAGTAGAAAAGGTATGGTCGAGCTCTTTAGGAGAGCAGCCTTATTTAAAAAATGAACGTGGTCGTTACCAGCTTGACTTAAAAACATTGAATGCTCAGTTACTTGAGGCAGCTGGAGTACGAAAAGAGCATATCCTTGTTTCTAGCTATTGTACTGCCTCACATGAATCATTTTTTTCCCATCGGTATGAGGGTGGAAAAACCGGTCGAATGATGAGTTTTATTGGACTGGTTCCGAGAAAGGGGCAATCTTTTTGAGTGTGAAAGAGAATTTAGCTAACATTGAACAACAAATTACAGAAGCGTGTGAACGGGTAGGGCGTGATCCGAAAGACGTTCGCATTGTTGCTGTAACGAAATATGTAACAGAAGAAAGAACAAGGGAAGCATTAGCAGCTGGTGTTCAGCATTTCGGAGAAAATCGTGTTGAAGGTGGCGTAGAAAAGCGAAATGCTTTTGGCACAGAGGGAATTTGGCATTTTATCGGGTCATTGCAATCAAAGAAAGTGAAGAAAATGATTGGTTCTTTTGATTATATTCATTCTCTCGACCGCCTTTCCTTAGCAGAGGAACTGAATAAACGGGCGGGTGGACAAGCTGTTCGTTGTTTTATTCAAGTAAATGTTTCAGGGGAGGAGTCTAAATCGGGATTGGAGCCGGCTGAAGTAGAATCCTTTGTTCGGGAGTTGGCAAAATTTCCAGCTATTGAAGTCGTTGGCTTAATGACGATGGCGCCCTTCGTTGAGGATCCTGAAGAAACGAGACCTTTTTTTCGAAAGCTTCGTGAGCTTCGAGATGAGATTCAACAACATCAGTTTTCTCATGCCCCATGTCATGAGCTTTCAATGGGGATGTCAAATGATTTCGTTGTGGCCGTAGAAGAGGGTGCAACGTTTGTACGAATCGGTTCCTCACTTGTTGGGAGAGAATTGTAGTTTTTAGTTAAAAGGAGGTAAGAAAAAATGGGGATGAAATCAAGATTTAAGCGTTTTTTTGAACTAGAGGATGAAGTTCAAGAATTTGAAGAAATCGTTGATGATCAAACGGTAGAGGGAGCGGACGAACCAAAACGCCGCTCAAGGAGCGATGCTAAGCAGCAAAACCAAAATATCGTTAGTTTACAAAGTGTACAAAAGAGTGCAAAGGTTATTTTGCTTGAACCGCGTACGTATGATGAAGCGCAGGATATTGCTGACCATTTAAAAAATCGAAAAGCGGTGATTATTAATTTGCAACGGATTTCAAATGAACAAGCAAAACGTGTGGTCGATTTTTTAAGTGGAACAGTGTATGCTATAGGAGGAGATATTCAAAAGCTAGGTGTTAATATTTTCCTTTGTACTCCTGACAATGTTGATGTATCAGGGACGATTAGTGTGGTGATGCAGGAGTCGTATGATTCATAGGATTCAGTTGAAGGTGGTGACATGTTTATGGCAATGATTGGTAACCTTATTTTACTAGCGATTACAGTTTATTCGTACATGATTATCGCATATATTTTGATGTCATGGTTTCCGAACGCAAGAGAATCAAGCTTTGGTCAATTTTTAGGATCGGTTGTAGAACCCTATCTTTCCCCATTCAGACGATTGATTCCCCCACTTGGGATGATTGACCTTTCTCCAATTGTGGCAATTTTTACGCTGTATTTTGCGCGGATGGGTGTAGCAGCCATTTTCTTTTAAGAGGAAGGTAGCATTGCATGAGTATTTATCAACATTTTCGGGAAGAAGAACGGCCCTTTATCGATCAGGTGCTTGAATGGAAAGCAGACGTTGCATTACAGTATCAGTTAAAGCGTTCAGATTTTTTAGACCCGCGAGAGCAGGAGATTGTTCAAAGTGTGATTGGGGAGGATGAAAATGTCCACCTTTCTCTTTGGGGCGGGCATTCCGAATCCGAACGAAAGCGTGCCTGTCTCTTTCCTCCTTACGTAGAACCGGCAGAATCTGATTTTGGCTTGACGCTCTTTCAGCTTGAATATCCGAGTAAATTTGTCAAGGTCGAACATCGTGACGTTCTCGGAGCTCTCATGAATTTAGGCGTGAAAAGAGAAAAATTTGGTGACATTATGATTGACGAAGAAATCGTTCAATTGGTGGTTGCTAGCGAAATTGCTGATTATGTTGAATGGAACCTAGATACCGTCGGTCGTGCGAAGGTTAAGCTCATGAAGCAGCCATTTCATACAATCATTCGGTCAAAAGAGCACTGGGAGGAACAAACGTCTACAGTTTCTTCACTTCGCTTAGATGCTGTTATGAGCGAGGTGTACAGGCTTTCTCGGTCAAAAGCTACGCTTGCCATTGAAAGAGGACTTGTTAAAGTAAATTGGAAGTTAATTGAACATAGCTCTTTCTTGTTGAAAGAAGGAGACCATCTTTCTGTTCGAGGCTATGGACGTAGTAAGCTGCTTGCCATCGAAGGAATAACGAAGAAAGATAAGCTAAGAATTCGGTATGGACGGATGCAATAGCGGTTTTTTAGTTTTCGATGGATACATAGTGTAAGAAGGATTTTCTGTTTCAATGTCGAAACAACGATAATAATTAAAATGGAAATGACAGTATGATAACGGAGGTGTCAGCGTTGCCTTTAACCCCATTAGATATTCATAATAAGGAATTTACTCGTGGTTTTCGTGGGTATGATGAGGATGAGGTCAATGAATTTCTTGATCAAGTAATCAAAGACTATGAAGCCGTTCTTCGCGAAAAAAAGGAATTATTTGAACAGGTAACGGAGCAAGATGAAAAGCTTGAACACTTCAAAAATATGGAAGAAACGCTACATAAAGCGATTTTAGTCGCCCAAGAAACAGCGGAAGAAGTTCGTCGGAATGCTCAAAAAGAAGCGCAGCTTATCGTGAAAGAAGCGGAAAAGAACGCTGACCGTATTATTAATGATGCCTTGTCAAAATCCCGGAAGGTCATGATTGAAATGGAGGAACTAAAAAAACAAGCCTCTGTTTATAAAATGCGGTTCAAAATGCTAATTGAAGCACAGCTTGAAATGCTTCAAAGCGATGATTGGGATCAAGTAACAGAAGATATGGAAGAGCAAGAAGAAGAACGTGTTTAAAACGGACACACTTGCGCTTTTTCTGCCCCTATCATATAATGTCAACAAACAATTTGGAATATGATGAAGACGTTGAGAGGGACAGTCTGCTTTATACCTCTTCCAAAAGCGAGTCAGGGATGGTGAGAGCCTGATTGGAAGCGAAAAGCAGAAGATCACCCTTAAGTTTTGCACCGAACGCTTTGCTAGTAGACTGCAACGTGTCATTCACGTTAACGAATGATGGAGTGGATAAACGATAGGATGTCGATTATTCATTAGGGTGGTACCACGGGTAAGTCTTCTCGTCCCTATTTTATAGGGAGAGAGGGCTTTTTTATTTACTTACGTGCTTATCATTTATTACAAATATAGGAGGATATTGAGAAATGGACTTTAAAGAAACCTTATTGATGCCGCAAACTGAATTTCCAATGCGCGGTAACCTACCGAAGCGCGAGCCAGAGATACAAGCAAAATGGGAAGAGTCAAAAATTTATGAAAAAGTGCAAAAAAGAACGGAAGGAAGGCCACTATTTGTTTTACATGACGGGCCCCCGTATGCAAACGGAGACATCCATATTGGTCATGCTTTGAATAAGGTATTAAAAGACATGATCGTTCGTTACAAGTCAATGAGCGGTTTTCATGCTCCATATGTTCCTGGTTGGGATACACATGGATTGCCGATTGAAACGGCATTAACGAAATCTGGAAAAGTCAACCGCAAATCAATGAGTGTTGCTGAATTTCGTGTTCTTTGTGAGGAGTATGCGCGTAAACAAATTGACAGACAACGAGAGCAATTTATGCGCTTAGGGGTTCGAGGCGATTGGTGGAATCCATATGTGACCCTTGATAAGGAATATGAAGCACAGCAAATTAAAGTCTTTGGAGAAATGGCAAAGAAAGGTTTTATTTACAAAGGGAAAAAGCCTGTTTATTGGTCTCCATCATCTGAGTCTGCCTTAGCTGAAGCTGAAATTGAGTATCATGATAAGCGCTCCCCATCCATTTATGTTGCTTTTCCTGTAAAAGATGGGAAAGGGGTATTGGATGAAAGCGTGAAAATTGTCATTTGGACAACGACCCCATGGACCATTCCTGCAAACTTAGGAATTGCGGTGCACCCTGATCTTGAGTATAGTGTTGTAAAAGTAAATAATGATTCGTTTGTTGTGGCTTCAGGATTGCTTGAACAGCTACAATCAGAGCTTGAATGGAACAATGGTGAAGTTGTCAAAACGTTAAAAGGGTCAGAGCTCGAATATGTTGTGGCGAAGCATCCATTTTATGATCGGGAATCCCTTGTGATGTTAGGGGATCATGTGACGCTGGATGCTGGTACTGGATGTGTTCATACAGCTCCTGGTCATGGGGAAGAAGATTACATTGTTGGTCAAAAATATGGTCTCGATGTTTTATGTCCGGTCGATGATAAAGGGTACATGACAGAAGAGGCGCCAGGCTTTGAAGGTCTGTTTTATGATGAGGCTAATAAGCCAATCACTGAAAAGCTAGATGAAGTGGGGGCGCTCTTAAAATTAACCTTTATTACACACTCCTATGCTCATGATTGGCGGACAAAAAAGCCAGTGATTTACCGTGCTACTGCTCAATGGTTTGCTTCAATTGAAAACTTCCGTCAAGAGCTTCTCGCAGCAATAGAAAGTGTGGAGTGGCTACCAGCATGGGGTGAGACTCGTTTGTACAATATGGTTCGTGACCGAGGTGACTGGTGTATTTCTCGTCAACGTGCCTGGGGTGTGCCGATTCCAGTCTTCTACGGTGAAGACGGTGAACCGATTATTACGGATGAGACGATTAATCATGTGTCTGAATTGTTCCGTGAGCATGGTTCAAACATCTGGTTTGAGCGTGAAACGAAGGATTTGCTTCCTGAAGGCTTCACATCTGAGCATAGTCCTAATGGTATTTTTACCCGTGAAATGGACATTATGGATGTCTGGTTTGATTCAGGTTCATCTCATCAATCTGTGTTAGTGGAACGAGAGGAGCTCCAGCGTCCGGCAGATATGTATTTAGAAGGATCAGATCAATATCGCGGCTGGTTCAATTCCTCCTTATCAACAAGTGTCGCTGTGACTGGTAAGGCGCCTTATAAAGCGGTGTTAAGTCACGGCTTTGCTCTTGATGGTGATGGGCGGAAAATGAGTAAGTCACTTGGAAATGTTGTGATTCCAAATGATGTGATGAAACAGCTTGGTGCAGATATTCTGCGTTTATGGGTGGCCTCTGTTGACTATCAAGCAGATGTCCGTGTGTCCGATAAAATTTTAAAGCAAGTGTCTGAAGTGTACCGTAAAATTCGTAATACCTTCCGTTTCTTGTTAGGGAACCTACATGATTTTGATCCAAGTGTTCATCGTGTTTCCACAGATGCCTTATCTGGTGTGGACAAATTCATGCTTGTTAAGCTTAACCGCTTAATTGATGATGTAAAAGAAGCGTACAATCTTTATCAATTTTCAAGCGTTTATCACTCCATTCATAACTTTTGCACGATTGAATTAAGTTCCTTTTATATGGATTTGGCCAAGGACACCCTTTACATTGAGCATGCAGACCACCCTGATCGTCGGGCAATTCAAACGGTCATGTATGACGTGCTAGTGTCTTTAACGAAGCTATTGTCACCGATTATCCCTCATACAGCTGATGAAGTATGGGCTTATATTCCTGGGATTGAAGTAGAAAGCGTCCAATTGACTGACATGCCGGAAGCACAAAACTTTGGTGATGTGACGTCTCTTGAAGAGAAATGGGATGCGTTTATGAACGTTCGTAACGATGTTCTGAAAGCTCTTGAAAATGCTCGGAATGAAAAGATAATTGGGAAATCCTTGACAGCAGCGATTGTTCTTTATCCAGATGGAAAGGTTCGGGAGCTGTTAGAAAGCGTTGACCGTCTAGAAAAGCTATTTATCGTCTCTAATGTAACCATTGCTGGTAGCAAGCAAGAGGCCCCTGAGCCAGCGGAAACATTTGATGAGCTTGCAATTGTTGTTAAAAAAGCAGAAGGTGAGACATGTGAGCGCTGTTGGGTTGTAAGCCCGACGGTTGGCAAAAACGAACAGCATCCAACCCTTTGCGCAGATTGTGCTGAAACAGTAACTAAATATTATGCATAGCATTTCATGAGGCTGTCATGCGACGGCCTCTTTTTTTTGGTAAGAAATGAAATGTAATCTACGTTTATTTAACAAATGTTGTTTTGTCTAAGCCTTTGAGATTCGGAAACACTAAGGAGGAAAGACTACACAAATGTAGTGTTTTCAAGGGGGAGGGATTTGATGCGTCAATATGATCAGATTCAAAAACAGCTGCAAAATCGAAAAGAAGCACTGGCACATCGAATGAGGCAAGCGGGGGAATTAAACGTTCGAGCCCCGTCAGCATCTGCTTCCTTTTCAACGGGAGAGCTTTCACAATACGATAATCATCCAGCTGATACAGCGACAGACCTATATGAACGGGAAAAGGATCTTGCCTTGTATGAGCAAATGGAGCGGGAGTATGAAGAGGTATCCTACGCATTAGAAAAAATAGAGCAAGGAACGTACGGAATGTGTGAAGTGACAGGTAAGCCGATTCCTCTAGAACGGTTGGAGGCGAATCCGACAGCGCGTACAATCGTTGAATATGGAAATGGCCGCCTTCCGAAGCACCGGCCTGTGGAAGAAGAGGTTCTTACAGGCTTTGAGCAATTTCACTATGATGATGACGATGCAGAAACAGAGTTTGATGCCGAAGATGCGTATCAAGCAGTTGCTCGATTTAATGAAAATGATATGACGTTTGAGGATGCATCGCTTGATGATGAAGACGAGCTAATAGGGTATGTTGAGGAACTTGAAGCTTTTGTGTCCACAGGGATTGAAGGATATCGCGGAGCGGAGCATGTTGATTTCCAGCGCAATGTTCATTACGACCACTATTTAAACGATTCGTTATAATTCAGCCACGAAGTAGGGGGACACTCCCCCTACTTTTATGCTACAATGCTAACGTATGGAAAGAAGCTTAGATCGGAGGAAGAACGTTGCCGTATTACCTTTTAGCCGTTATCATCATTATCCTTGACCAAGTAACAAAGTGGATCATCGTAACGTATATGGAACTTTCAGAATCAATCCCTATTATTGAAAATTTCCTTTACATTACATCCCATCGTAATCAAGGGGCAGCTTTTGGTATTTTACAAGGTCAAATGTGGTTTTTCTATATCGTCACCATTATTGTGATCATCGGAATTGTCTATTATATGGAAAAAGAAGCGAAATACGATCGTCTTTTTGGTACTGCACTTGGACTTGTTTTGGGTGGTGCAATCGGGAACTTTATTGACCGTGTGTTTCGTGGTGAAGTCGTCGATTTTATTAATACGTATATTTTTACATACAATTTTCCGATCTTTAACGTTGCGGATTCTGCACTTTGTATCGGTGTAGGAGTATTATTTGTGAAGCTTCTTTCTGATGAGCGGAAAGAGAAAGCAAAGAAGGAGAAAAAATAATGGAACAGCAATTTGAATGGGTCGTTACGAGTGACCAAAAAGAGGAACGAATTGATAAGCTCGTCACATCGTTACATGAAAACTGGTCACGGACTCAAGTCCAGCAATGGGTAAAAGAAGGTCATCTTCATGTTAATCATAAGCCAGTAAAGTCCAACTATAAAGTTGAGGAAGGAGACCTGTTGACGCTGATCATACCGGAACCAGAACCAATCGAGGTAGTCCCCGAGAATATTCCTCTTGATATTGTGTTTGAGGATGAAGATGTGATTGTTGTGAACAAACCAAGAGGAATGGTCGTTCATCCCGCACCAGGTCATTCGTCAGGTACACTTGTTAATGGTTTAATGTATCATTGTAAGGATTTATCAGGGATAAATGGTGTCATTCGTCCAGGAATCGTTCATCGCATTGATAAGGACACATCAGGGCTTTTGATGGTTGCCAAAAACGATCGTGCCCATGAGTCACTTGTCAATCAATTAAAAGCAAAAACGACGAAACGTGTCTATCAAGCCATTGTTCATGGAGTCATTCCCCATGATCATGGAACGATCGACGCACCAATTGGCCGTGATAAGAAAGATCGTCAAAGTATGACGGTGACAGAAGAAAATAGCCGCGAGGCTGTTACTCACTTTTCTGTGCTCGAGCGCTTTCAAGAATACACATTTGTTGAATGTCGTTTGGAAACGGGACGAACACACCAAATTCGCGTGCATATGAAATACATTGGTTTTCCACTAGCTGGCGATCCAAAATATGGTCCGAGAAAAACATTGCCAATTGGTGGTCAAGCCCTACATGCCGCTGAACTTGGCTTCACCCACCCACGCACAGGGGAAGAGTTAGCGTTTCAAGTGGAGATGCCTGAAGATATGAAAGGGCTCCTTATGGCTCTTCAAAAAATAAACGATTGACAAGAGTAGCGAAGTTTGTCATACTTGCTAGTAACAAGATATGAGATTCTCCTTTAACGTCAGTCCAGAGAGGCTGAGAAGGAATAGAAGCGCCTATTTGTGATTGTAGGTTTCTTATGCGCATGTTCACCCTTCTGCCTCTAAACAGAAGGGTTTTTTAATGAGTAAAAGGAGACAATCTTCTTGTGGAGGTGAAACCGCATGTCACGGATTATATTAGATGAACAAGCTATACGACGTGCAACAACACGAATCGCCCATGAAATTATTGAACGAAATAAAGGTGTCGATAATTGCTTACTTGTGGGCATTAAAACAAGAGGAGTTTATCTCGCCAAACGCTTACAGGAACGAATTGAAGCAATTGAAGGAGAAAAGGTTCCTTTCGGTGAAATTGATATTACTCTTTACCGTGATGACTTAACTGTTAAGTCAAAAACAGAGGAGCCAATTATTCAAGGGACCGATGTACCTGTGGATGTGAAAAATCGCAAGGTCATTCTTGTGGACGATGTCCTTTATACAGGGAGAACGGTGCGGGCAGCATTGGATGCGTTAATCGATTTGGGACGACCTGAGCAAATTCAATTGGCTGTATTGATAGACAGAGGACACCGGGAACTACCAATTCGACCAGATTACGTAGGAAAAAATGTTCCTACTTCAAAAAGTGAAATCATAGTTGCAAAGCTAAAAGAAGTCGATCATGTGGACGAAGTAACAATTCAGCAAAAAACCTCATAAGCTTACCTCTTTAAACCAGTCCCGTGAGGCTGCTAAGAGGTACACTCCTTCTGTGCTATTTGCTACAGAATACGTGTAACCTCTTTGTCTAGGGCAAGGAGGTTTTTTGTTTGACAACGATGAAATCAACGCTAGGAGGAGTATAAATGGCAGCACAACAAAAAGACGTAGGCGTTCAAGAAATTCCACGAGGGGATAAATGGTTCATTCTTAGTTTGCAGCATCTATGTGCGATGTTTGGAGCAACCATCTTGGTTCCTTTTCTCGTCGGATTGAGTCCTGCGGTGGCACTCGTTTCAAGTGGACTTGGAACACTTGCTTATTTACTCGTAACAAAAGGTCAAATCCCTGCTTACTTAGGCTCATCCTTTGCCTTTATCGCACCAGTTATTGCAGCGACAACCCTTGGAGGGCCAGAAGGGGCGATGTTAGGAAGCTTTTTTGCAGGACTTGTCTATGGGGTTGTTGCCCTTCTCATTAAAACAAGTGGTGTCAGATGGATTTTTGCGATTTTACCACCGATTGTTGTCGGTCCTGTTATTATGGTTATCGGTTTGGGGCTAGCAGCAGTAGCGATTAACATGGCGATGAATGACCCAGCAACTGAGGCTTACAGTAGCACACACTTCATGGTAGCCCTTGTAACATTAGGAATTACAATTCTAGCCTCAATGTTTCTAAAAGGATTTCTTGGTCTTGTACCTATCTTGTTTGGAATTATAGGAGGTTATCTTGTCGCTCTATCCGTTGGACTTATCGATACGACACCAATCGGAGAAGCGAACTGGTTTGAAGTACCAGGTTTTATCGTCCCGTTTGTCTCCTATACACCACAGTTTTCTTGGGAGATTTTGTTTATCATGGTACCTGTGGCGGCCGTGACGCTTGCAGAACACATTGGTGACCAAATGGTGCTTAGCAAAATTGTTGGGAAAAATTTTATTAAAAAACCAGGCTTGCATCGCTCTATTTTAGGAGATGGACTCGCGACAATCGTTGCTTCACTCATTGGAGGTCCACCCAATACAACATATGGAGAAAATATCGGAGTTCTTGCGATTACACGAGTATTTAGCGTGTTCGTCATCGGTGGAGCTGCAGTGTTGGCAATATTCTTCGGATTTATTGGGAAATTTTCCGCACTCATTTCGACAATTCCGACAGCTGTCATGGGTGGTGTTTCCATTCTCTTATTCGGAATCATTGCTTCTTCAGGATTGCGGATGATGATTGATAATGAAATCAACTTAGGTGAAAAGCGCAACTTAATCATTTCGTCCGTTATCCTTGTCATTGGAATCGGTGGAGCATTTATTCAAGTGTCAGATACGGTTCAAATTGCAGGAATGGCCCTAGCAACAATAATAGGTATCGTGTTGCACGCGATTTTACCAAACAAAGAAGTGAGCTACGGAAAACATTCCTTGTTTGAAGAAAAGGCTAGTTCAGACGGTAATGACGCCGCTGCATAAATTCATACTTGCAACATCCTTTAACGAAGGACAGAGAGACTTCAAAGGCTGTATAAAAGTAAGAGGCATGATGTGATGATTGACCCCTCTTACTTTCCCATGCCCTGAGAGCCTCTCTCAGGGATTTTTTTGACTAATCAGAAAGTGTAAAAATCATGATAACTTTCTGAACAAATAAAAAAAGACTAGGGCTTTCGCCATTAAGGACTTGGCGAGAAGCCAAGCTTTTCTAATAAAATCTCGTTTTTAATAAAGATGAAGAGGTGAATGAAATGGGAGCACAACTAGCAGACGGACCGATGGTTGCACGGGACTTGCTGACAATGCCTTCACTATCGATTGAGGATATTAAAGAAATACTCAAGCAAGCCGAACGATTTATTGAAGGAGAACAGTGGTTTCCGCATCGAGACACTTTTGTCGCTAATCTATTTTTTGAACCAAGTACACGGACTCGCTTCAGCTTCGAGGTGGCAGAAAAAAAATTGGGATTGCAAGTGTTAAACTTTGATGGCGAGAAGTCAAGTGTTCAAAAAGGTGAAACCCTTTACGATACAGCCAAAACGCTAGAGTCTATCGGTGCAAATGCATTAGTGATTCGACATTCACTCGACAATTACTTTAATGAGTTAAAGGGGAAGCTTTCCATTCCTGTCATTAATGCTGGAGATGGATGCGGACATCATCCAACGCAATCATTACTTGACCTATTAACGATGAAACAGGAGTTTGGTCAGTTTGCAGGCCTACAGGTTGCCATTGTCGGTGATTTAAGACATAGCCGTGTCGCACGTTCAAATGCTGAAGCATTAAGGCGGCTAGGGGCCCAAGTCATGATTTCTGGCCCGCTTGATTGGATGAATGGATATGAAGAGTTGTATCCGTATGTCCCTATGGATGAAGCAGTTCGAAAGGCAGATGTGATGATGCTCTTACGTATTCAGCATGAACGACATGACGGATCGAAAAAAACATCCGTTGAAGCGTATCACAAGGAGCATGGGTTAACGATTGAGCGAGAGAGAAGCATGAGACGAGGAAGCATCATCATGCATCCAGCTCCTGTCAATCGAGGGGTCGAAATTGCAAGCGAGCTTGTTGAATGTGAACGCTCAAGAATTTTTAAACAAATGGCAAATGGTGTAGCTGTAAGAATGGCTGTTTTAAAAAGGTCATTGGAAAAATAAACCAACCAACGAGAGGAGCAATACCATGAAAACATTGCTTAAAAACGGAACGATGATCACAGCTGAAGGGGTAAAAATCCAGCAAGATCTTTTAATCAATGATGGGTTGATTGAGAAAATGGCAGACAAGATTGACGACGAAGCGGCTACAACCTATGACGTAAAGGGACAGCTTGTTAGTGCCGGGCTTGTCGATCTACACATCCATCTACGTGAGCCAGGTGGGGAGAAGAAAGAAACAATCGAAACAGGTACAAAGGCAGCGGCAAAGGGTGGTTTTACGACCGTTGCAGCGATGCCGAATACGAGACCTGTTCCAGATACAGTCGAGCAAATGAAATGGTTGATGAATCGAATTGCTGAAACAGCTCAGGTACGTGTACTCCCATATGCAGCGATAACGACAAGACAGCTTGGCGAAGAACTTACTGATTTTAAAGGCTTGAAAGAAGCAGGTGCATTCGCCTTTACGGATGATGGAGTAGGCGTTCAATCAGCTGGAATGATGCTTGCGGCGATGAAGAAAGCAAAAGCTGCGAATATGGCCATTGTTGCCCATTGTGAAGACAACACATTGATTCAAAACGGAACGGTTCACGAAGGCGTTTTTTCTGAACGCCATGGTATTGCTGGTATCCCCTCGGTTTGTGAATCTGTACATATTGCGCGGGACGTCTTATTAGCGGAAGCTACAGGCGTACATTACCATGTTTGCCACATTAGTACGAAGGAATCGGTTCGTGTCGTCCGAGATGCAAAGCGTGCTGGAATACGTGTAACAGCAGAAGTTTCACCTCACCACTTGCTACTTTGTGATGAAGACATTCCGTCCCTTGATCCAAATTATAAAATGAATCCGCCACTCAGAGGCAAAGATGACCAAAAAGCCTTAATTGAAGGGCTACTCGACGGAACGATAGATTTTATTGCGACGGACCATGCACCTCATACGAACGAAGAAAAGCAGCAATCATTGGAGCGAGCACCGTTCGGGATTGTTGGACTCGAAACAGCTTTTCCTCTTCTTTATACTCACCTTGTACAAACTGGCACAGCCACACTCGCACAGTTACTGGATTGGCTAACAACTGCACCAGCAAAGGCATTTGGCCTTCCATACGGAGTATTAAAAGAAGGGCAAGTAGCAGATGTAACAGTCATTGACCTTGAAAGAAAAGAAAAGATTGACCCAACAAGCTTTGTATCAAAGGGAAAGAACACGCCATTCACAAATTGGGAATGCCAAGGTTGGCCAACGCTAACCTTTGTGGGTGGGAATCTCGTATGGGAAAGAAAAGAGGGATAATTGATGAAACGACAACTGATTTTAGAAGACGGAACAGTATTTGTAGGCAAAGCATTTGGAGCGGCAGCTGAAACGACAGGAGAAGTCGTCTTTAATACAGGGATGACAGGATATCAGGAAATTCTTTCAGACCCATCCTACTGTGGACAAATTGTCACATTAACGTACCCTCTTATTGGGAATTACGGGATTAATCGTGATGATTTTGAATCGATTTCACCCGCCATTCACGGCCTGATCGTTAAAGAGCTTGCGGAGGTGGCAAGCAACTGGAGAAGTGAAGAGTCCCTTCATGATTTACTAGAAGCGAAAGGAATCCCTGGCATGTCAGGGATTGATACACGAAAATTAACACGACTGATTCGGACGCACGGAACGTTAAAGGGAAGACTTTGCGGCATGGAAGTAGACGTAAATCAAACGGTTCAAGAGCTTCAGCAGAGTGAACTACCAAAAAATCAAGTCGCTATGGTATCGACAAAGGACCCGTATCATGCACCAGGTAGAGGAAAGCGCGTTGTTCTCGTCGATTACGGAGCAAAGCACGGGATTTTACAGGAGTTGATTCATCGTAACTGTGATGTGATTGTCGTTCCATACAACACGACAGCTGAGGAAGTTCTTCGCCTAGGGCCTGATGGTGTTCTGTTAAGCAATGGACCAGGTAATCCAGAAGACGTGCCAGAAGGAATTGAAATGATTCGTGGCCTTCTAGGTCGTGTCCCTCTTTTTGGAATTTGCCTAGGCCATCAGCTTTTCGCCCTAGCATGTGGGGCAACGACAAGCAAATTAACGTTTGGTCATCGTGGATCAAACCACCCAGTACGAGAAATTGCGACAAATAAAATTGATATTACAGCCCAAAATCATGGCTTTACAGTTGACCGAGAGTCACTCATGAACACAGAACTAAACGTGACGCATGAAGCTGTAAATGATGGTACGGTGGAAGGGCTGGAGCATAAAACCTATCCAGCATTTAGCGTCCAATACCATCCAGAGGCATCGCCCGGACCAGAAGATGCTAACGAGCTATTTGACCGTTTTATGACAATGATGGCCACAAATTTAAAAACAGATATTTTGGCTTAAAGAAGGGGAGAGACAAAGAGATGGGAAAACGAACAAATGTAAAAAAGATACTCGTTATCGGGTCAGGGCCAATTGTCATCGGGCAGGCGGCAGAGTTTGATTATGCTGGAACGCAAGCTTGTCAAGCGCTAAAAGAGGAAGGCTATGAGGTCATTCTCGTCAATTCCAACCCTGCAACGATCATGACGGATACAACGATGGCAGACAAAGTATACATTGAGCCACTAACGTACGAATTTGTTAGCCGCATTATTCGAAAGGAACGTCCAGACGGATTGCTTGCAACGCTCGGGGGACAAACGGGGTTGAATATGGCTGTAGAGTTAGAGGCATCTGGAATTCTAGCTCAATACCATGTTGAGCTCCTTGGGACAGACCTTGAAGCGATAAAGAAAGCGGAAGACCGTGACTTATTCCGTTCACTGATGCATGAGCTTAATGAACCAGTGCCTGATAGTGCGATTATTCACACCTTAGAAGAGGCGTATACGTTTGTTGAGGAAGTTGGCTACCCGATTATTGTTCGTCCTGCCTACACCCTTGGTGGTACAGGAGGAGGCCTTGTCTACAATGAAGAGGATCTCATTGAGATTGTCTCAAGTGGCTTGAAATATAGCCCCGTGACCCAATGTCTAGTGGAAAAAAGCATCGCAGGCTTTAAAGAGGTCGAATACGAAGTGATGCGCGATGGCAAAGATCAAGCGATTGTCGTATGTAACATGGAAAACATCGATCCTGTCGGTGTCCATACGGGTGACTCTATCGTGGTTGCGCCAAGCCAGACACTTTCGGATCGAGAATACCAAATGCTACGAAATTCCTCGTTAAAAATTATTCGTGCCCTTGGAATTGAAGGGGGATGTAACGTTCAATTCGCCCTTGACCCGAATAGCTTCCAATATTATATTATCGAGGTAAATCCGAGGGTAAGCCGTTCTTCTGCCCTTGCTTCAAAAGCAACAGGCTACCCAATTGCAAAAATTGCGGCAAAGATTGCCGTTGGTTATGGACTAGATGAAATTTTAAACCCAATTACGCAAACGACCTATGCAAGCTTTGAACCAGCACTTGATTATGTCGTAACGAAGATTCCACGCTGGCCGTTTGATAAATTTGAAGCAGCGAATCGTTCTCTTGGGACACAAATGAAGGCAACCGGTGAAGTGATGGCGATTGGACGCAATTTAGAAGAATCACTTTTAAAAGCTATTCGTTCCCTTGAGGCGGGTGTCTATCATTTAGAGCAAGAGGATGTTTCGAAGCTTGAAAATGAAGAGCTAGAGAAAAAGATTATCAAGCCTGATGATGAACGACTTTTCGCGATTGGTGAGGCGCTGCGTCGTGGCTACACGATTGAGCAGCTTTGGAAGCTCTGCAAAATCGACCGTTTTTTCTTACACTCTTTTGCGCGCATTGTTGAGCTTGAAAAACAACTAGAAAGTAACCCCAAAAGCCTCGAATGGTTAAGAGAAGCAAAGGAACGAGGGTTTTCTGATATAAAAATTGCGCAGCTGTGGGAGATGGAAGAGCGAGAGGTCTATGAGCTCCGCCAAGAGCAGCAAATTGTTCCGGTCTATAAGATGGTCGATACATGTGCAGCTGAATTTGCTTCAGCGACCCCATATTACTACGGAACCTATGAGGAAGAAAATGAATCGACGTGTTCCGATAAGAAGAGCATTCTCGTCCTTGGCTCTGGACCAATACGTATCGGTCAAGGGATTGAGTTTGATTACGCAACGGTTCATACCGTTTGGGCGATAAAAGAAGCAGGGTATGAAGCGATCATTATTAACAACAATCCTGAAACAGTGTCTACAGACTTTAGTACATCTGATAAGCTTTACTTTGAACCGCTCACAATTGAAGATGTTATGCACATCGTTGATTTGGAGCAGCCAGAAGGCGTCATCGTCCAATTTGGCGGACAAACAGCGATTAATCTAGCATCAGAATTAGTCGCTCGTGGGGTTAAGATTATTGGAACGTCTCTAGAAAACATGGACCGGGCTGAGGATCGTGATAAATTCGAACAAACCTTAATGGAATTATCCATCCCTCAGCCTCTCGGGAAAACGGCAACCTCGGTGGATGAAGCGGTGAAGATCGCAGCTGAAATTGGCTATCCAGTCCTTGTTCGTCCTTCCTATGTTCTTGGTGGACGTGCAATGGAAATTGTCTACCATGAAAAAGAATTGCTAAATTACATGGCGAATGCTGTTAAAATTAATCCGAAGCACCCTGTCTTAATCGATCGCTACATGACAGGGAAAGAATTAGAAGTGGATGCCATTTCTGACGGCAAGGACGTATTTATCCCTGGAATTATGGAGCATATTGAACGCGCTGGTGTCCATTCAGGTGACTCGATTGCTGTCTATCCTCCACAAACGCTACCTGAGCACCTTAAGCAAAAAGTCATTGATCGGACTGCGGCCATTGCAAGAGGACTAAATATTATCGGCCTTTTGAATATCCAATTCGTTTGGCATCAAGATGAGGTGTACGTGTTAGAAGTGAATCCTCGTTCAAGCCGGACGGTTCCGTTCTTAAGTAAAATTACAGGTGTGGCGATGGCAAATGTTGCAACAAAAGCGATGCTTGGTACGCCATTGAAGGAATTAGGCTATGAAACAGGTTATCATCCAGAACCAAGTGAAGTATCAGTGAAGGTGCCTGTCTTCTCTTTTGCAAAATTACGTCGCGTCGACATTACATTAGGACCTGAGATGAAATCAACAGGGGAAGTTATGGGACGGGATAAGACGTTAGAAAAAGCGTTGTATAAGGGATTAATTGCTTCAGGAATGATGATTCCAACACATGGAGCGGTACTGTTTACCGTAGCAGATAAAGACAAAGAGGAAGCCCTTAGTCTTGTCCGCCGCTTCCACACGATTGGCTTTAGCATTCTAGCAACAGAAGGAACAGCAAAGTTAATTGAAGGGGAAAACATTCCAGTTACAACGGTGAATAAAATTGGTGATCAGAAGCCGCATTTGTTAGATGTTATTCGAGAAGGGCAAGCGCAATTTGTCATTAATACACTAACGCGCGGCAAGCAGCCCGCTCGAGATGGGTTCAAAATTCGTCGTGAATCAGTGGAAAATGGCGTTGTTTGCTTAACATCATTAGATACAGCAGAAGCATTGCTACGTGTGTTAGAATCGATTACGTTTTCTTCTGAAAGCATGCCAGCAATGCAGTAAAGGGGGAGGCTGCATGAGTAAGAAAGGGAAATTAACAGTAACAGGTCATAAATCGATCGCAAAAGATGTGTATCAACTAACGGTAAAAGGGGAGCTTGTCACACAGATGACGGCTCCTGGACAATTCGTTCATCTTAAAGTGGATGAAGGCTCCGAGCTCCTATTACGACGACCGATTAGCATTTGCGATGTCAATTCATCAACGTCTGAATTGACGATGCTCTATCGAGTGGATGGAGCTGGTACAGGAAGGCTTTCAGGACGCATGATTGGAGAGGAAATTGATGTGCTTGGTCCATTAGGTACAGGCTTTCCAGTTCAGGAAACAAAACAAGGAGAAACAGCCCTCCTTATAGGTGGAGGGATTGGCGTTCCACCTCTCTATTATTTATCTAAGCAGTTAAAGGCTCAAGGATGTCATGTCGTTCATATTCTTGGCTTTCAAAGTGAAAAAGACACGTTTTATGTCGATGAATTTTCAGAGCTTGGTCAAACGTATGTAGCAACGGTTGACGGCACACTTGGGACGAAAGGCTTTGTGACAGATGTGTATGAGCAGCAAGAGATTTCCTTTGATACGCTTTACTCATGCGGACCAACTGCGATGCTCAAAGCACTGACGGAACGGTTTCGTCATAAGCGGGCATACATTTCATTAGAGGAGCGTATGGGATGCGGAGTTGGTGCATGCTTCGCCTGTGTTTGTCATCTTGAAGGAGATGAAGGTGGCACAAGCTATCGAAAAATATGTACAGATGGACCTGTGTTTCCAATAGGGGAGGTCGTATTATGAATCGTCTAGCTCTAGCCTTACCAGGTCTTAAGATGAAAAACCCTATCATGCCTGCATCGGGCTGTTTTGGATTCGGAAAAGAATACAGTGAATTTTATGATTTGAGTGTTTTAGGCGCTTTGGCGATCAAAGCGACAACAGCAGAGCCACGTTTTGGGAATCCAACACCTCGTGTTGCGGAAACCCATTCAGGAATGCTTAATGCAATTGGTTTGCAAAACCCTGGTTTAGAAAAGGTTATGGCTGAAGAGCTGCCAAGGCTTGCGGCTTACGACCTACCGATTGTTGCGAACGTCGCTGGGTCTGAAATGGATGACTATATTGAGGTAGCTGCACGGATTTCTACTGCCCCGAACGTTCATGCCCTTGAATTAAACATCTCTTGTCCGAACGTCAAAAAGGGTGGAATCGCATTTGGAACGATTCCGGAAGTGGCTGCGGAATTAACGAAAGAGGTGAAGAACGTTTCCAGCGTACCAGTGTATGTGAAGCTTTCACCAAACGTCTCAGATATTGTTGAAATGGCAAAAGCAGTTGAGGCAGCAGGAGCAGACGGTCTTTCCATGATTAACACTCTTTTGGGCATGCGAATTGATGTGAAGCGACGTAAGCCCATATTAGCAAATGGCGCAGGGGGGTTATCAGGTCCTGCCATTAAGCCTGTGGCGATTCGGATGATCCATCAAGTCAGTCAAGCCGTTTCCATCCCAATCATCGGAATGGGGGGAGTACAGACAGCTGAGGATGTGATTGAATTTTTGTTAGCTGGAGCAAGTGCTGTAGCTGTTGGTACTGCTAACTTTACGGATCCTTACGTCTGCCCAACCATCATAGAAGAACTGACTCAATTGCTTGATAAATTAGAGGTGGATACCATTCAAGATTTAATCGGAGGGAGCTGGAAGGAAGCATGGAGCGTCCGCTAATTATTGCCCTAGACGTAGAAAACAAAAAGGAAGCTATCAACCTTTTAGAAGGACTTCCGAATGAATCCCTAGCCTTAAAAGTTGGCATGGAGCTATTTTATAAAGAGGGTCCAGGTATTATTGAGGCAATAAAAGAGAGAGGTCATTGGATCTTTCTTGATTTAAAGCTTCATGACATCCCAAATACAGTGAAGCGGGCCATGAAGCAGCTTGCTGAGCTTGGTGTAGACCTTGTCAATGTACATGTGGCAGGGGGGCATGCGATGATGACTGCTGCAAGAGAAGGTCTTGAAGCAGGGAAGCCAGCTGGCGTAGCTAGTCCGCTTCTTATCGGTGTCACGCAACTGACAAGCACCGATGAAACCATGCTTCATCATGAGCTATTAATCGAAAAGCCACTTCAAACGGTTGTTGAATCCTATGCAAAGCTTGCTCAAAGTGCAGGACTCAATGGCGTTGTCTGCTCAGCTCAAGAGGTCCCCCTAATTCATGAGATATGTGGAAAGGGATTTCTGACCGTTACGCCAGGTATTCGTCAAGTGCAGGATGACCTTGGTGACCAAGTGCGTGTCGTTACACCGGAAAAGGCACGAACGCTTGGAAGCTGGGGCATTGTTGTAGGACGGAGCATAACAGCCGCAAAGGACCCCTTTGCGGCGTATCAGGCGATTCAAAAAGCGTGGGAGGGAAAGCAATGAAAGAGAAAATTGCAAAGCTATTATTAGACATTCAAGCAGTAAGCTTACGTCCAAATGATCCGTTCACCTGGAGTTCGGGGATGAAATCCCCGATTTATTGTGACAATCGATTAACGATGTCTTTTCCGGCCGTACGAAAAGAAATTGCATTAGGGCTTGAACAGCTTGTGAAGTCCTCGTTCCCTACAGCTGAAGTGATCGCTGGAACGGCAACTGCTGGCATTCCCCACGCTGCATGGTTGAGTGAGCGTCTTGATTTACCAATGGCCTATGTTCGCAGTAAATCAAAAGGACATGGAAAAGGAAATCAAATTGAAGGACAAGTAAAAGCAGGACAAAAGGTCGTAATTGTCGAAGATTTAATTTCTACCGGAGGAAGTGTGATTACAGCAGCCAATGCACTTCGAGAAGCAGGAGCAGAGGTGGTTGGCGTTGTTGCAATTTTTACATACGGACTTGATAAAGGGAAAGCATTGCTAGAGGATGCAAAGCTGCCTTATGAGACGCTTTCTGATTATGATGCGCTCATCCAAGTGGCTGAGAGGGAAGGAACGATTTCCGAAGAGGAGCTGACCAAGCTACAAAGCTGGCGTCAGAATCCTTCCTCAGAAGATTGGTTGAACGGATAAAAAGGGTGAAGTGAGATGCGAAAGATGAGCGGAGAAGAATTTGACCCACTTGTGGCGTTTTTCGATGGAATGGCGCGAACCCAGTGGCTTTCAGCAATCCACGATCAGCTGAAGGAAAAGACAGGTTCATGGAGGAATAAAAAAATCCTTGATGTAGGCTGTGGCACTGGAAGGCTGTTAGCACGAGGTGTAAATGAGGCGCAATCATTGTCAGGTGTTGATCTATCAAAGCAAATGGTGTTGGCAGCACGAGAGATTTTAGTGGGGGCAGGGGCAGCGGCGTATTCAAATGTTCAGGAGGCTGATGCTTATGCCTTGCCTTTTGATGGTAAATCTTTCGATGTTGTTCTCTCTACCTGCGTGATGTTTCTACTACCAGAGCCTGAAAAAGGGCTTAAGGAAATGGCACGTGTCGTTCGCTCAGGTGGCGTGCTCGGCATGCTAAATCCGACCCATCTTATGAATCCAGCTCAAGCCGCACGTTTTTGTGAGACCCATCAAATTAATGGCTTTGAACAAAAAACAATGCTCCAATGGTCGAATGTATCAACAAGGCGGCATCGCTATGATGCATCGGAATTAAGTTCAATATTACAGTCACTTGGGGCAAACAGGATCACTCATCATCCCGTTTTAGATGGATTGGCACTGATAACAGTGGCAAGATTGTATAATGAAGGAACAGGGAACCTTTCTATGAAATGAAAGGTTCCCTGTTTGCTTTCGCATTTTATGTTATTCACTTACACTCATATCAAGCTCTTCAATTCGCTTTTCTAGATAACGCTTATCCTTGTGCGCATGGAAGATTTCTGCTTTTTCAACAATGACACTTGTATTGTATTCAGGAATTTGAGCATATTTTTCATAGACTCCTTTAGGAAGAAGCATGTTTCCTTCAGGCCAGTAGACGGCAATGTTACCATCCTTCGTGTCACCAAAGCGAGCCTTTCCTTGGAAGGTACCAAATTGATTATACACAACAATCGCGTCACCATCACGAATGTCAAGCTTTTTACCGTCAGCTTCACTCATAATGACATCATAGCGATCTGCGCCGTTAAATGGGTCCTTTTCACTGTAGACCATTGAGTTAAACTGCTTTCCACGGCGGCTTGTTACAAAGAAATGACCTTCCGTTTTACGATTTTCTGGCAGATCAATCGCAAGTAAGTTTCCACGACCATCTGCTGTTGGGCAAATGCCGTCTTCACAAAGCCAAGCACCACCCCATTGGAAGACATCACCACGTTTTTTCAAGTGTTGAATGCCGTCATAGTTCGGGTTCGCAACAGCAATTTCATCACGAATTTGTTGTGCATTTTCAAAGTTTACGAGGTGGCTTCTTTCTGGATCGACACGTTTCGCAAGGTCAACGTAAATTTCCCATTCTGAACGAGCTTCCTCAATTCTTGGTCCTTTAATTTCTGGACTAAAATAGACCATCCGTTCCGTACTCGTAGATGTGCCACCACCAGGCTGCTCGTAACGAGTCATAGCTGGCAGAACAATGACCTCTTCTTTGGCATCAACAAGAGTGGATGTGTTAAAAATGATGTCTTGGTGAACACGGAGTTCAACGTTTTCCAGTACCTCTTTAATGAAATCAGGGTCTGGCATTGTTTCTAAGAAGTTACCGCCACTTGTGTAGAATAGACGAACTTTACGCTCGTGGTCATCAGGAAGAAGAACATTCTCAAGCGTTGTTCCAACTGAATCTCCTTGCCATTTCGGAATCTCAAATCCCCAAATTTTTTCCATTCTCTCAATGTTTTTCGGCTCAAAATCACCACCAGGTAAGACGAATGGATCTGCACCCATTTCACCGGAACCTTGAACGCCACTATGGCCACGAATTGGCATTACGCCACAATGCTTGCGTCCGATAAATCCACGTAGCATCGCAATGTTTGCGACTTGAGAAATATTATCGGTTGCAAAACGGTGTTGTGTCAGTCCCATACTCCAAATAAAGACACCAGATTTTGATTTGGCAAGTAGTTGTGCAAGCTCAAGCATACGCTCTTTCGTGAGACCAGATGAAGCTTCAAGATCCGCCCAATCCAAGCTCATCACATGCTTCTTCAATTCATCAAATCCATTCGTGTGCTCTTGAACAAACTGATGATCAATTGCTGAGCCAGGATTTGCTTCTTCCATTTCAAACCAATGCTTCATGATCCCGTTCATAAAGGCGATGTCTCCACCGATGTTAACTTGATACACATCATCGACAATTTGCGTACCGAAGAGGGCGCTTTCTGGAATGGAAGGAATCCAATATTTTTCCATCGCTGGCTCACGATATGGGTTAATCATAATAATCTTTGTTCCTGCTTTTTTCGCAGCATACATGTACTTTGTAGAAACCGGTTGGTTGTTGGCAGCTACAGAACCCCAGAATACAAGGACGTCTGTTCCGATCCAGTCTTGGTAGTTACAGCTTGATGCACCAATTCCAAGTGAACGCTTTAAGGCTGTTTTACTAGGGGAGTGACAGATTCTTGAAGCGTTATCAATGTTGTTTGTTCCTAAGAAACGAGCAACCTTTGCAGCGGTATAATACACTTCATTTGTAATACCACGAGCCGTTAAATAAAAAGCAAGCTGTTTCGGATCAATGCTTTTAATTTTGGCTGCGATTCGATTTAACGCTTCATCCCAAGAAATACGAGTAAATTTATTTTCACCAGGTTTTCTTGAAAGTGGGTAAGGAATCCGTCCAAGCTTACGTAATTCTGTACTATCCATTGAACGTAATTTTTCAACGTCTTCAAACCACTTTGGATCCATTGCTGGCATTGTATTCAAACGAAGTACGTTTAGACGCGTTGTACAAAGGTGAGGACCTGCCAGCGTTTGATCTTGTAAACCTGATACGCCTAAGGCACAGCCATCACAAACACCTTGAGTCAAAATACGATATGCATAGGCTAGATTGTCTTTGTTATCTACTGCAACTTTAATTGTGTCACGAATGTGCTTTGGTTTCACTTTTCCAAGGCCCATTGGGGTTTTACCAGCCCAAAGTGAAGGGTCCCATTTTTTGTCCAGTTTAATTGGTCCATTATGTTTTGTTTTTCCCATTTGTATCATCCTTTCTATAGGGAAGAATCGCTCTCAAAGAAAAAACCGCTGTCATTCGTTCAATGATCAAATCAAATAGTTCAACGAATATCCAGCGGTTAGTCTTTAACAGGGTCGCTATCAAGTGCTAACGTTATCTATATGTTGTTGGGGATTCTGCAGCAAACAGGAACGCTATTTGTGTCAGAATCATACGTAGTACATATCGAATAAGTATGACGAGCCCTTTTTTGCACACCTTACAATAAGTGAGGCTTACGTGCTGTTAATGCTTTGAAAATTTGTCTTCAATGTTTTCATCAAAGACGAAAATTGACATGCCGAAATCTCGTTCAATATCAATGTCAACAAATAAATCGAGGAAGTTACACCCAAGAAACTGCTCCATATCGACTGGACGATTTTTTCGGTACATCTCTTTTACCATTTCTGTCCGAGCAGAGCGAAGCATTTGCTTTCCTTCGTCTGCACTCGCAATAAATTTTTCGACAGGGGACAGATTGCCTTCCATTTCACAAATTGCCCAATTCTTGCAAAACGTCGTGTTGATTTTACTAGGTCCTTTGCCCATATGCTTTTTACGAAAAGCACGTACAAGGTTGCTGAATTCAGCTTCATATTTATTCATTGCGTTGTCAACCCTTTACAAGAAGCGCTCTTAATTTAGTATATAATGAAAATGCTTCTGTTTCTAATAAATAATGGTAGTATTCAACGCGGAACTTGTCAACTCGCAAGTTCTTGTTGCTTTTGTGCTTCACGCAATTTGCGGATGTCTAGACGAATAATTAATGAAACCGCTAATGCGATAACAAACATACCGACGAAAATATAAAGGGTTCCAGCATAGCTATTCGTTGCTTCACGAACCATTGAGGCAATGGTTGGTCCAACAAGACCTGCAAGCGCCCATGCAGTAAGAATATATCCGTGAATTGCTCCAAGCTGTTTCGTACCAAAGAGGTCGCCAATATAGGCTGGAATGGAAGCAAATCCACCGCCATAGCATGTTAAGATTAAGAATAAAATGAGCTGGAAGGCAAGTGCCTGTGTGATGCTTGGTAAAACAAGAAATGAAACAATTTGAATCGCGAAAAAGGCTGTATAAACATTTGGACGTCCAACGTAATCAGAAATCGATGCCCAGCCAATCCGACCAAGTCCGTTAAAGAGACCCATGAGTCCAACCATTGTTGCAGCAGCAGCAGCAGACATGCCTGTAATTTCTTGTGCCATTGGGGAAGCAACCGCAAGAATGGCGATACCACATGTTACATTAATAAAGAGCATAATCCAAAGGAACCAGAAGCGTTTTGTTTTAACGGCTTCATTTGCCATAAGCTGAGAAAGATCAGCAACCGGCTTGCTTTCTCCTGACTCAACCTTTTCTTTAAAGCCAGCAGGCATCCATCCTTTTGGAGGAGGTGCGATGTAAGACGCAGCACTGACCATAACAACTAAGTAAATCGCTCCTAAAATATAGAAGGTAGATGAAATTCCAACAGAGCTAATTAATGAGTTCATAATCGGACTAAAAACTAAAGAAGCAAAACCAAACCCCATAATGGCCATTCCAGTCGCAAGTCCTCTACGGTCAGGGAACCATTTGACAAGGGTAGATACAGGTGTGATGTAACCAACACCTAAACCAATACCACCAAGAACCCCATAGGTTATGTACAGTAACCAAAGGGATTCAATGCTAACCGCAAATCCGGCACCGAGTGTACCAGCACCAAAAAATGCTGCAGATACGAGACCAGATACTCGTGGACCGTATTTTTCGACAAAGTGTCCCATGAATGCAGCTGAAATCCCTAAAAATGCAATCGCAATACTAAAGGTGATTGAAACCTGTGTAAGAGACCAGTTAAATGTCTTAGATAAAGGATTGGTAAATACGCTCCATGCATAGACTGATCCGATTGAAATATGAATCCCAACCGCTGCAAGTGCAATTAACCAACGATTTTTTGTTGTTTCCATTCTCTTCATTCAACTCCCCATTTTCAATTTTCTCACAAAAAAACCATCGCATCTCAAACGACCCGTCATTGAGAACAAGGATCGTAATTTGAAATGCGACGGTTAGCCAAACAGCAGGCGCGCTACTTTTGAACCAATCGTGCAAACTTACTTTCTTACCATTCAGGATAATCGGCGACAGGTTCGCTATCCCGGTTTCATCCTGCGTTGAAATGTTGCAAATTTGTGAACTAGGACGAGTTTATCATGAAATCGCAATCATTGACAAGATGTTTTTTCCTTGTTTACGATGATGGTAAGCCATTTTTTAAAATGGCTGAATATTATACAGGTATATTTTATGGGAAATTGTTTAGGCTTGTTCAAACGATGAAGATGTGTTTAGATGGAGCTATTCTATACTAGGACTAGGGTCAGGTGAGAAAAGATGGACCAACAGATTACAACAAAACGTACGATTGTCTCTATAAAAGGCAATCATTTTGAAAAACGAGAAGATAGCATTGCAAAAGAGTATCCTTTAACGATTACATTGAACGGGGAAGAGTTTGCGACGATGGTCTGTTCACCGACTGATTTAAAAGAAATGGTTGTAGGGTTTCTTGGGTCGGAAGGCATTGTCCGTTTTTATGATGATGACATCTCCTCGATCACAATTGATGAGAGTAGTGGGTTTGCTCATGTCAAGCTGACGAAAGAATATACGATTCAACAGCAATTTTACTCTAAGCGGTTTATTGGCTCATGCTGTGGAAAAAGCCGGCAATCGTTTTACTTTCATAATGATGCAAAGACGGCAAAAACGGCAACAAGCAAGACGAAAATAACGGCTGAACAATGCTTTCATCTCATGGAATCACTACAAAGGCAAAGCTCGATTTTTCAGGAAACGGGAGGCGTTCATAACGCGGCTCTCGCTACACCTGAAGGATTAATTCTTTCACGTACAGACATTGGTCGCCACAATGCGTTGGATAAGCTTTATGGGTATTGCTTAATTAACCGCATTCCTGTTCGTGATAAAGTCCTGTTATTCAGCGGTCGGATTTCATCTGAAGTGCTGTTAAAGGCAGCGAAAATTGGTGTCGGAATTATGCTCTCAAAATCAGCCCCAACCGAGCTTGCCTTAAACATGGCAGAGGAGTTAAACATCACGACTGCTGGCTTTATTCGCGGAGGAAGAATGAATATTTACACACATCCTGAGCGAATTATTTTGCCTGATCCAGTGGAAAAGGAGGAGGCGGGTGTAAATGCAGGGCAGTAAACCGATTGTTGATAAAAAAAATCGACCGCTACGTGACTTACGTATTTCTGTGACGGATCGCTGCAATTTTCGCTGTCATTATTGCATGCCGGCTGAAATTTTTGGACCTGATTATCCGTTTCTAAAGCGAGACGAGGTGTTAAGCTTTGAAGAAACGACAAGGTTAGTCAATCTCTTTCATGAAACATCGACGATTCAAAAGCTTCGTATCACAGGTGGAGAACCACTGATGCGTAAAGATGTGGATGAGCTGATTGGAATGCTTGCACAAGCAACAGGGATTGAAGACATTGCCATGACGACAAATGGAACATTGTTGCCAAAGTATGCCGAACGGTTAAAAAAAGCTGGCTTAAAGCGTGTCACGGTCAGTATAGACAGCTTGGATGATGAACGTTTCGGTCGCATCAATGGCAGAGGAATTGGCACAAAGCCTGTTTTGGACGGAATGGAGGCTGCTAAAGCGGTTGGCTTAGGGGTTAAGGTGAACATGGTGGTCCAAAAAGGGGTCAATGATGAGGATATTGTTCCAATGGCGATGTTTTTCCGCGAAAAAGGGATCACCTTACGTTTCATTGAATACATGGATGTAGGAAACTCAAACGGATGGCGGATGGACGATGTGATATCAAAACGGGAAATTTTCGAAAAAATTGACCGGGAAATGCCCCTTGAACCATTAGCTCCTCGCTATCCAGGTGAAGTGGCAACACGGTTTAGATATAAAGGGTCCACAGACGAAATTGGCATTATCTCCTCAGTAACTGACGCGTTTTGTGGCTCGTGCAACCGAGCTCGTTTATCAGTTGAAGGAAAGCTTTACACATGCTTGTTTGCTTCAAAAGGGCATGACTTCCGACAGCTGCTCCGTTCCGATGTATCAGATGAAAAAATAAAACAGGCAATACGTGAAGTGTGGGAACAACGTAAAGATCAATATTCCCTTGACCGGACGAATGGAGTAAAAGTCGAGCGCCAAAAAATTGAAATGTCTCACATTGGTGGATAAGCAAGCAGCCCTTCCTTTGTGGAAGGGCTGTTTTTTCGAAACATAAGAAAGTAGAGCATTTCAAACTGTCTAGCGATTGGCGGGTGCTTTGTCCTTCTCTTGAAGCTGGAGTAACATCCAATCAACCGAATTATTTGCGTCTTTTAATCACTTCGTCCTCATTGGGAGTGACATGAATCGTCGTCTGGTTGTCGTAAATCACAAATCCAGGCTTGGCTCCGTTTGGTTTTTTCACATGACGGATTTTCGTATAATCAACAGGGACGGAGCTTGAAAGTCTTGCTTTGCTAAAATAGGCAGCTAAGTTTGCAGCTTCAAGAATGGTCGTCTCATCAGGTTCGGTGCTGCGAATTAAGACATGGGAGCCGGGAATATCCTTTGTGTGTAGCCAAATTTCATCCTGCCTCGCAAAACGGTTCGTTACAAATTCATTTTGCTTGTTGTTTTTGCCAACGAAAATGTCGATGCCTGTTGATGAAACATAGTGCTCCAATCTTGGCTTTTCATCTTTCTTCTTTTTCTTTCCTTGCTTTTGGCGTCTTCTAATGTATCCTTCATCCATTAATTCTTCGCGAATTTCTTCCACGTCTTTTGGAGAGGCGCTTTCCATCTGTTGAATCAGCTGTTCAAAATATTTTATTTCAATTTCGGCTTTTTTAATCTGCTCTTTAACAACCGCTACGGAATTTTTTGCTTTCGTATATCGTCGAAAATATTGTTGAGCATTTTCAGACGGCGATTTTTGCGGGTTAAGCGGAATGGTGATCGAGGCTCCGTCCTCATCATAATAATCGATGACCTCGACTTGCTTATCACCTCGTTTAATTAGGTGAAGGTTTGCCGTCAAAAGCTCTCCGTATTTTTGATATTGCTGCGCTTTTTCCGCTTCCTTTAGTGTACCTTCAAGCTTTTTAATTTTCTTTTCGTTTTTATCTCGTTCATTTCGAAGGAACCGTTCCAAATCATGGGCTTGTTGTTTGATAAGATCCCTTTCTGCTTTTCCATAAAAAAATCGATCAAGAAGCTCACTTACTGTTGAAAAGGAACGCTGCTCACCACCTAAATGGGTTAAAGGGAGGAGGGAATAGGCTTCTTTATCAGCACCAGACACCATGGTCGGTGTATATTCATGCATCTGAAACGATTTCATTATTTTTACAAATACAGGAGGAACGGTATCTCGATTCGCCATTCCTGCTAAATGAATGATTTCCTTGGCCACAAGCGGTGATAGTCCGGCATAGCGCCCTACAAGCTGACGATCTAGCTTCCCTTGGTTGAAGTCCAATTTTTTCTTGATGTCCTCTTCATCAGCAAGGAAAGGATCGCTTTTCTCTTGTTCAGGTGGTCGCGTATACGGCTGACCAGGTAAAATTGAACGGACCGTACTTTGAGCGGAGCTAATATGCTTAATGCTATCTACGATCACCCCTGCTTTTTCATCGACGAGAATGATATTGCTATGGCGTCCCATAATTTCAATGAACAGCTTTTTATACGAAAGATCACCTAGCTCGTCCTTACTTTTCATTGTCATTACAATGATCCGTTCCCATTCAAGCTGATCGATTGTCTCGATGATGCTTCCTTCCAAATGCTTGCGCAGAAGCATACAAAACATTGGCGGTTCCGTAGGGTTTTCATATTTTTCTTTCGTTAAATGCACACGTGCCACGCTGGCGTTTGCAGAAATAAGTAGCTGATGATTTTTCCCATTGGCCCTAATCGTAATGAGAAGGTCCGTTTTAAAAGGCTGGTATATTTTACTAATTCGACCGCCTGTTAACGTATCAGCTAATTCTTTTGCCATGGCACGGGTCATCATTCCATCAAATGACATGTTTCTTTCACCTCATCCAATCTGATCATTTACCCATTTTACCTGTTTAACTTAGACGAGTATAGCATGATTTATTGCTTGTCTGAATAAGAATGCTTGTATAAAAGCGAGATGTGGGGTGTCGTCATGAAGTGGTATGAAATGGATGAGCATGAAATTGAGAGGGTGACAGGCACGGATCGTCATGCAGGTCTCAAAGATCACGAAGTTCAAAAAAGACTAAAAAAATTTGGGCTAAATAAACTTGATGAAGGAAAGCGAATATCCTCTCTTGTCATTTTCTTTTCTCAATTCAAAGATTTTATGGTGCTTGTATTGTTGGCGGCAACTCTCGTTTCTGGGTTGCTCGGGGAGTACATGGATGCAGTAACGATCATGCTCATTGTGCTTCTAAACGGTGTTCTCGGCTTTGTTCAAGAGCGAAAGGCTGAATCGTCACTAGCGGCATTAAAAGAGCTGTCAGCTCCACAAATGACGGTGCTACGAAATGGGGAATGGAGTAAGGTTCCATCTACTTTAGTTGTTCCAGGAGATATTGTACGAATCATGAGCGGGGACCGAATTGGAGCGGACATTCGTCTTTTTGAGGCGAGTGGTTTAAAAATTGAGGAATCCTCTTTAACTGGAGAATCCCTACCTGTTCATAAACAAGACCGGCCTATTTTGAAGGGGACAGTAGAGATTGGTGATCAATTAAATATGGCATTTATGGGTACCCTTGTCACTCAGGGGAACGGTGTCGGTGCCGTTGTTACCACTGGCATGAACACAGAAATGGGGAAAATTGCCCATCTTCTCCAATCTACCGAAATCCTTGCCACACCTTTGCAACGAAGGCTCGAACAGCTTGGGAAAATGTTAATTGTTGTTGCTTTGTTTCTTACAGCTCTTGTCGTCCTGATTGGTGTGTTGCAAGGGCATAACGTCTACACGATGTTTTTAGCTGGTGTCTCTTTAGCCGTTGCTGCGATTCCAGAAGGATTACCAGCAATCGTTACCGTTGCACTCGCTTTAGGTGTTCAGCGAATGATTAAGCGCAAAGCCATCGTCCGCAAGCTTCCAGCTGTAGAAACCCTTGGATGTGCCTCTGTCATTTGTTCTGATAAAACAGGGACGCTTACTCAAAATAAAATGACGGTGACTCGTGCTTGGTCAGGGGGGCAGACTTGGCATGTTACAGGAACAGGCTATGAGCCCAAAGGTGAATTTCTCCAAGCATCAAACTGCAACAACGAAGCAGGAGATCAATCATTACAAAAATTATTAAGCTACGGAATGCTTTGTAACAACGCGAAGGTCGTGGAGAAAAATGAAAAAGGATCGATTCTCAAAAAGGCAATCAGAACGTATCACATAGATGGGGACCCAACCGAAGGAGCACTTGTGGTTGCAGGCTTGAAGGCAGGCTTTTCCGAGCAAGGGTTAGGCAAGCAATTCAAGCGAATAAAGGAATTTCCTTTCGAATCTTCACGAAAAATGATGAGCGTCATTGTTCAGGATCGTCAGGGGAGACGCTTTATCGTTACAAAAGGAGCGCCAGATGTTGTTTTAGCCGTAAGTGACTCAATCTTATACAATGGCCAAAAGGAAGCGATGACTTCAAAACGGCGCCAAGAGGTGGAGCAGGTAATTGAGTCAATGGGAAGCCAAGCATTGCGAACCATTGCGATCGCCTTTCGTCCGCTAGGAACAAACGAATGGTGCCAGGAAGCATATGCAGCAGAACGTAGCCTTTCTTTTATTGGCTTAGAAGGAATGATTGATCCACCACGGCCTGAAGTGAAAGCATCCATTGAAGAATGTCGGGATGCAGGAATTAAAACGATTATGATCACAGGTGATCACAAGGTTACAGCGACAGCGATTGCGTCTCAGCTTGGAATTTTACCGATTGGAGGTAAAGTGTTAGATGGCCGTAGTCTGTCCCAGATGAATAGGGGACAGTTAGAGGCTGTCATTGAAGATGTGTATGTGTATGCGAGGGTATCGCCGGAGCATAAGCTTAAAATTGTGAAAGCCTTACAAGCACGTGGTCATATTGTTGCGATGACCGGTGACGGTGTGAACGATGCACCAGCGATTAAGGCTGCCAATATTGGAATTGCAATGGGGATTACTGGAACGGATGTTGCGAAAGAAGCATCCTCTTTAATTTTAAGTGATGATAATTTTGCAACAATTAAAGCAGCCATTAAAGAAGGACGGAACATCTATGAAAACATCAGAAAGTTTATCCGCTATATGCTCGCTTCCAATGTGGGGGAAATTCTAGTTATGCTTTTTGCTATGGTGCTTGGTATGCCGCTGCCCCTTGTAGCGATTCAAATTTTATGGATTAACCTCGTTACAGATGGCTTGCCAGCTATGGCGCTAGGTATGGACCAGCCTGAAGGAGATGTAATGAAGCGGCCACCTCGAAGTCCGAATGAAGGGGTCTTTGCCCGTGGGTTAGCGTGGAAAATTGTCAGTCGAGGCTTTATGATTGGGGTCGTTACTCTTGTAGCTTTTTGGCTGACATTACAAGCGAATCCAGATGATTTAACGCGAGCACAAACGGTTGCCTTTGTAACGCTTGTGATGGCACAGCTCATTCACGTCTTTGATTGTAGAAGTGAGTATTCAGTGTATCATCGAAACCCGTTTGAAAACATTTATCTTGTCATTGCTGTCTTGTCATCGACGCTTCTTATGCTCATTGTTATTTACTATCCGCCATTACAAACGGTTTTCCATACAGTTTCTCTAAGTGTAAGAGAATGGTTGCTAATTTTGGGAATGGCTGCGATTCCTACTGTCGTACTAGGTGGCTTTCAACTATTTCGACGATTGCGTTAACCCATTTTTACAGGGCTGGTTCATAGCAACGAATGAATCAGCCTTTCATTTGATTTAAAATTGAATAAAGCGCTGAATTTCGCCATTTTTTCATGAATATTTTCGTTTTTCTCTAGTAATCAACGATTCTCTACTTGTTTGAGCCTTATAAATTCGGTAGAATAAAGGAGTGGATGTGATAGCTATGATTGCAAGTATGACAGGATATGGTCACGCAACGAGTCAAAAGGCAGGCTATAAGGTGAGTGTTGAGCTTCGAACAGTGAACCATCGTTTTTTTGAGTGGTTTTGTAAAATGCCCCGTCCTCTTATTTATTTTGAAGAGGAAGTAAAAAAAACGGTTCGCCAATCAGTGCATCGGGGGAAAGTAGAAGTATTCATAACGGTTGATGGTGAAGGGCTGCATCAGCGTGCGCTGCATGTTGATTGGAGTTTATTGGAGCAGTATCGACAAGTGGCAAAAAAAATCGGGCAGGTACTTGAAACAGAAGCAAGATTTGATGTCCATTCACTCCTTGTTGATGAACAGCTTGTGTCGATGCAAGAGGAAACGGCTGTAAATGAAACGGTCACTGATCTTGTCATCGAAACGCTTAGAGAGGCAATTAATCAGCTGTGTAAGATGAGAAATCACGAAGGAGAGCTACTTGCTAACGATCTAAAAAAAAGACTTACTACTTTATTGGCGTTCAATGAGCAAATCAAAACGCTTGCACCTAACGTAGCAAATGATTATCGAGATCGACTGAAGCAGCGAATCGAGGAGTATGTGCAAGGGTTGGATCATACATTCGATGAATGGCGACTGTTAGCAGAGGTGGCCATTTTTGCGGAGAAGGCTGATATTTCTGAGGAGCTGACTAGATTAGATGCCCATATTAAGCAATTTTTCGCGATTTTAGCAGCAGGTGGCATAGTAGGAAGAAAGCTTGATTTTCTCGTACAAGAAATGAACCGAGAAGCAAATACAATTGGTTCAAAAGCAAATCATTTGGACATTCGTCAAATCGTTGTTGAAGTAAAAAGTGAAATTGAAAAACTGAAGGAACAAGTTCAAAACATTGAATAACGTCTTCATACATAATTGCTAGAATTTAGATTAATTTTTGTATATAGTAATGATAGTTTGGCAAAATTGATGAGAGTAGCAGGCGGCTCTCCTAAAGTGAGGGAATGGAATGAACATTAAGTTGATTAACATTGGTTTTGGCAACATTGTTTCTGCAAATCGCATCATTTCGATTGTCAGCCCAGAATCTGCACCGATTAAGCGGATTATTCAAGAAGCACGTGATCGTAGCATGCTTATTGATGCAACCTACGGAAGACGCACCCGTGCGGTTATTATTGCTGACAGTGACCATGTGATTTTAAGCGCAGTTCAGCCTGAAACAGTGGCACAACGCTTAACGAGTAAAGATGATGGATCAGAGGAAAGTTAAGGTGTTTGAACTTTTATGCGTCTATATCAGACGCTTTCGTATTTTTTAGGAGGTAAGCAATGAAAAAAGAAAAAGGTTTGCTAATCGTTCTTTCGGGACCAGCCGGTGTCGGAAAAGGAACGGTCTGTAATGCGTTGCGGCAAGAAGAGACGGAGATTCAATACTCGGTTTCTGCCACGACTCGCTCACCCCGTGCTGGAGAAGTAGATGGAGTGAACTACTTTTTCAAAAGCCGTGAAGAATTTGAGAAGATGATCGAGCAGGACGAGCTGCTTGAATGGGCAGAATATGTAGGGAATTATTATGGCACCCCTATTGACTATGTTCGTGAAACGATGAATAATGGACAAGATATAATTTTGGAAATTGAAGTTCAGGGTGCGTTAAAAGTCCGTGATAAGTTTCCAGATGGGGTTTTTATTTTCCTTATGCCGCCAAGCTTGGCAGAGCTTCGCAGTCGAATCGTCGGCCGTGGAACCGAAACGGAAGATGTGATTAATCAACGTATGACGGTGGCAAAAGAAGAAATTGATATGATGAAAAAATACGATTATGTGGTTGAAAATGATGAAGTTCATCTAGCTGTTGAACGGATTAAATCAATTGTAACGGCAGAGCATTGTAGACGTGAGCGATTGATTGAAAAATATAAAGAACTTGTGGAGGTTGACTAATCGATGTTATATCCTTCGATTGACTCATTAATGGATAAATTGGATTCAAAATATACATTGGTAACGGTTTCGGCAAAGCGTGCCCGTGAAATGAAGGAAGATGTAAGACGGGGAGCACTTATTGAAAAACCACATTCGTTTAAGCCAGTAGGCGTAGCGCTTGAAGAAATTGTCCATGATTATTTACAATTTGAACGAAACGAAAAATAGCGAAAGACAAACAACCTATTTCACATTCGGAAAATAGGTTGTTTTCTTGTATCGTTGCAAAAAACGTCCGAATGGGGGAACGAACGATGTTAAAAGGAAAAAATGTGTTATTGTGTGTAACCGGAGGGATTGCAACGTTTAAATCTGCAGCGTTAACGAGTAAGCTGACCCAAGCTGGAGCTAACGTGAAGGTTGTCATGACAGATTCAGCGAAGCAATTCGTCACACCACTGACATTTCAAGCACTTTCTCGCCAGCCCGTCTATGACGATACGTTTAAAGAGCAGGATCCAACAGGCATTGCCCACATTGATGTGGCTGATTGGGCGGACGTTGTTTTAATCGCCCCAGCAACGGCGAACGTCATTGGGAAGCTTGCCAACGGCATTGCTGACGATATGATGACAACAACACTACTTGCAACAAAAGCACCGATTTATATTGCACCAGCTATGAATGTAAATATGTATGATCATCCTGCTGTGCAACGAAACATAGAAACCTTGAAGGGTGATGGGTATCTTTTGATTGAACCAGGTGCAGGCTACCTTGCATGTGGCTGGGTTGGAAAAGGAAGAATGGCGGAGCCCGAAGATTTAGTTGTTCTGTTGGAAAGGCATTTTCAGCCGAAAGAACAGCCGCTACAAGACCAGTGTGTCTTAGTTACAGCAGGGCCAACTCAGGAAAAAATAGACCCTGTTCGCTTTTTTACAAATCGCTCTTCTGGAAAAATGGGCTATGCGATTGCAAAAAAAGCGGTGGAACTAGGTGCTGAAGTGATTTTAATTTCTGGTCCAACGCATTTACCAAAACCAAAGGGCGTAAAGGTGATCGATGTCCAGTCTGCTGCTGATATGTATGAGGCGGTCATCGAACATTTCGATGCTGCAAACATTGTCATAAAAACAGCGGCCGTTGCAGATTATCGACCGAAAGAAGTGTCTGAACAAAAGGTGAAGAAAAAACCTGGACAATGGATGATCGAGCTTGAACGAACAACCGATATTTTAAAAACGCTAGGTGAAAGAAAACAGCATCAACTACTTGTTGGCTTTGCGGCTGAATCTGAAAACATCGAAGATTATGCGAAGAAAAAGCTTGAATCAAAGCAGCTCGATCTTATTGTTGCCAACGATATTACAGAGGAAGGATCAGGCTTTCAAGGTGATACGAACCGGGTGACGTTTTATTTCCGTAATGGTGACGAGGAGAAATTACCGCTTCTCAGTAAAGATAAGGTTGCGGAAGCACTTTTGCTTCACGTGGGCAAACTGCTAAAAGGAAAGCGACACGTATGATCGCAAAGGTGATTGTAGATGTGCCTACTTCCCAAACGGATCGCGCCTTTGATTATTTAATTCCAGAAAAATGGACAGGGATTATTAGCCCAGGCATGCGTGTTGTTGTCCCTTTTGGTCCGCGAAAAATACAGGGGTTTGTTTTGAAGACAGAAGAGGATTCAACGGTTGCTAAAATGAAAGCAATCGAAGAAGTGCTTGATGTGGAACCGATTTTAACAAATGAGTTGCTTCGTCTAGGAGACTGGTTAACAGAACAAACGCTTTGCTACAAGGTGTCAGCCTATCAAGTGATGCTGCCAGCTGCCTTGCGAACAAAAGTGAAAAAGGAAATTCGCTGTCTTTGTTCCGTCAAGGAGCTTCCAGTTGCCTTGCAACCCTTTTTTAAAGAGAAGGGTTCAATTCAATGGGATCACATTCAAAAGGAAGCACCTGAACTTTTACCGGAGCTGCAAAAAGCTGTTAAGAAAAAGCTCATAGACATGAATTACCGAGTACAAGAAAAAGGGAAGAAGAAAACGGAGAAGTTTATCCGTGTGGCAAAGCACGTCAACTCCTTACTTGAAGCTTTACAAATGATTGGGGCACGTGCTCATAAGCAGCGCGAGCTCCTTACATATTTGTATGAAGAAGGAAGAGCGGTTTCGATGAAAGCTCTTTTGGAAACAGGCAAGACAACAAGAGCAACGGTAAAAGGGTTGATTGAGAAGGGGTTCATTGTTGAAACGGATGAAGAAGTGTATCGAGATCCATTTTTAGAAAAAGAGATAAAGCCAACCAAGCCTTTGCCTTTGACAGCAGCACAGGAACATGCGATAAACCCTATTTTTGCAGCGATTGAACGTCAGGTGTTTGAACCATTTCTTCTTCATGGCGTGACAGGGAGCGGGAAAACAGAAGTCTATTTACAAGCGATTGAAAGAGTACTCGCGAATGGGAAGGAAGCGATTGTGCTTGTCCCGGAAATTTCGTTAACACCGCAAATGGTGCAGCGGTTTAGAGCAAGGTTCGGGTCTTTGGTAGCTGTTCTCCATTCTGGTTTGTCGATGGGGGAAAAATATGATGAATGGCGAAAAATTCATCGAAAAGAAGTAAAGGTCGTCGTGGGCGCTCGCTCGGCTGTTTTTGCCCCGTTTGAAAATCTTGGGATCATTATTATAGATGAAGAGCATGAAAGCTCCTATAAGCAAGAAGAAAATCCACGGTACCATGCTAGGGATGTGGCGATGTATAGAGGAGAGTTTCATCACTGCCCTGTCGTTCTTGGTAGTGCGACGCCGGCACTAGAGTCCTATGCACGAGCGAAGAGGAATGTTTATACCCTTCTTCCGCTTACAGAGCGAGTCAACAATCGAGCGATGCCAACGGTTGAAGTGGTCGATATGAGGGATGAATTGAGGAATGGAAATCGCTCAATGTTTTCACAGGCATTATTTGAGAAATTACAACAACGGTTAGAACGAAAAGAGCAAAGTGTTCTCTTTTTAAATCGACGCGGGTATTCAACCTTTGTTATGTGCAGAGACTGTGGGTATGTGGCAAGCTGTGAGCATTGTGACATTTCCTTTACCTATCATCGTAGCCACCACTCATTAAAATGCCATTATTGCGGTCATGAGGAAAGAATGCCAGAAACCTGCCAATCATGTGGAAGCGAGCATATTCGCTTTTTTGGTTCAGGGACGCAGAAGGTTGAGGAAGAGCTTGCGAGAGTATTACCCGAAGCCCGTGTCATTCGAATGGATGTAGATACGACGAGAAAGAAAGGGGCTCATGAGCGGCTGCTCACGAAATTTGGTCAAGGTGACGCCGATATTTTACTCGGTACGCAAATGATTGCAAAGGGCCTCGATTTCCCGAACATTACCCTTGTCGGCGTGCTTGCAGCAGATTCCATGCTTCACATCCCTGATTTTCGTGCGACTGAACGAACCTTTCAGCTTTTAGCTCAAGTAAGTGGTCGAGCTGGACGCCATCAGTTACCAGGTGAAGTCATTGTCCAGACCTATACACCTGATCATTATAGTATTGAGCTTGTAAAAGCCAATAACTATGAACAGTTCTATGAAGCTGAAATGAAATACCGCCGAATGAGTGGTTATCCACCTTATTACTATTTAGCCTTGGTCAATGTTTCTCACCCTGAGCTTACAAAGGTAATCGGGGTCACCGAAAAAATTGTCCACTTCCTAAAAGATGAGCTTTCTAGTCAATCGGTTGTTCTAGGCCCTGTTGTCTCTCCTGTTGCACGTATTAAAGATAGATATCGATACCAATGTTTGATAAAATACAAAGTTGAACCAAACCTGACAAAGATTTTAAAAGAAGTGCAGCAGCATTTTCTTCATGAGACAAGTCGAGGTCAACTTCAAGTAAATATTGATTTACAGCCTTATTTGTTCATGTAGGTTTTCGTTAGAAAGGTAGGAGCGGATACATGAAAATTGTGTTTATGGGAACACCGGACTTTTCTGTCCCGGTGCTTCGTCGTTTAATAGAGGATGGTTATAAGGTGGCAGCTGTTGTCACACAGCCAGATCGTCCTGTTGGTCGAAAGAGAGTGCTTACACCTCCTCCAGTAAAAGCAGAAGCAGAGCTGCATGGCATTCCGGTTTTGCAGCCAGAAAAAATTCGTGAAGAGGCAGAGCTGAAAAAAGTACTTGCGTTTGAACCAGATTTAATTGTCACTGCAGCCTTTGGTCAAATTTTACCAAAAACATTACTTGATTACCCGAAGCATGGGTGCATTAATGTTCACGCTTCATTGCTACCGAAATATCGCGGTGGAGCACCGATTCATCAGGCGATTATCGATGGAGAAGCAGAAACAGGTGTAACCATTATGTATATGGTTGAAAAACTCGACGCTGGGGATATTTTGACACAAGCTGCCGTGCCCATTGAAGCGAACGATCATGTTGGTACCCTTCATAATAAATTAAGTGAAGCAGGCGCTGCGTTGCTAGGAAAAACGATTCCACTTCTTCTTTCTGGAGAAATCAAGCCGAAAAAGCAAAAGGATGAAGAGGCGACCTTCGCCCGAAATATTTCAAGGGAGATGGAAAAGCTCGACTGGAGCAAGGCTGGAGAAGTGCTATATAACCAGATTCGAGGCCTTCATCCATGGCCTGTTGCATACACCATGTGGAATAAAAAGCCGTTAAAAATTTGGTGGGCAGAAATTGAACAAAAAAACATGACAGGAGAACCAGGAACTGTACTCGCTCTGGAGAAAGATGGGATCGTTGTTGCAACTGGCAATGAGACGCCATTAAAAATTACTGATTTGCAGCCTTCAGGAAAAAAACGGATGCTTGCAGGTGAATTTCTTCGGGGGAGCGGATCGAGTATGACAGTCGGAACACGTTTAGGAGATGACGATGGCGAGTAAAAATGTACGTGAAGTAGCCCTCGATGCGTTGCTTCAAATTGAAAAAAACCAAGCATATAGCAATCTTTTATTAAATCAAACAGTAAAAAAATCTGGTCTTGAGCGTCGTGATGTCGCCTTGTTGACGGAGATCGTGTATGGGACGGTACAACGGCGAGATACACTCGATTTTTATTTGACACCTTTTATAAAGCAAGGTTTGAAAAAACTCGACACATGGGTAAAAGTTTTGCTTCGTCTTTCCGTGTATCAACTCATCTACTTAGACCGAGTTCCAGACCGGGCCATTTTTCATGAAGCGGTCAACATTGCAAAAAAACGGGGTCATAAAGGGATTAGTGGGTTGGTAAATGGTGTCCTTCGTTCAATCCAGCGTGAGGGAATCCCAGATCTGAAGGATGTTAAAGATTCGGTTGAACGGTTGGCAATTTCCACTAGTCATCCTCGTTGGCTCGTGGAGCGTTGGATTTCACAATACGGGGAGGAGACGACAAAAGCGATGTGCGAAGAAAGCTTGATTCCTCCTCGAGTAACGGTTCGGGTCAATCGCTTGAAGGGAACGGTGGAAAATATTGCTCAGCAGCTTGAAGCAGAAGGATTGTCGGTTGCAAAGGGGGCTCTTTCTGAGGATGCACTGATGATTGAAAGAGGAAATGTCGTTCAAAGCAATGCGTTTCAAGAAGGGCTTATTACGATTCAAGATGAAAGCTCAATGCTTGTGGCACGAGCGGTGAATCCTGCACCTGGGATGGCAGTCCTTGATGCGTGTGCGGCTCCTGGCGGAAAGACGACCCATATCGCTGAGAGAATGGGTGACAACGGTCTTGTCATCTCCCTTGATTTGCATGAGCATAAAGTGAAGCTGATTCAGGAACAAGTTGATCGTCTGCAGCTAACGAATGTTGAAGCTCATAGTATGGATGCGCGCAAAGCGCAAGAAAAATGGGAGCCTGAAACCTTTGACCGGATTCTTGTCGATGCCCCTTGTACTGGTTTTGGAGTGATTCGTCGCAAGCCTGACATTAAGTGGACGAAGACGGAAAAAGACATTGCTGCGATTCATAAGATTCAAACCGACATTCTTGAAGCGGTTGCTCCGTTGTTGAAGCAAGGGGGAACGTTGATCTATAGTACGTGTACGATTGATAAAGAGGAGAATGAGCAAACGGTACGTTCTTTTCTAAATCAACATCCATCTTTTCTCGTTGATCCTACGCTGTTTGATCGTCTGCCGAGCAAGGTGAAGGAAAAAGGTCGTGGTCAAGAAGGGATGGTTACCATTCTCCCGCATGATTTTGGAACGGATGGATTTTTTATCGCAAGCATGGTGAAACAGAAAGGAAGTGACAGAAGTGGAACAGCTTAAAGTTGAGGTACAACCTAAGCAGGTAGGCGACCTGCCTTCTATTTATACGCTACAATTTCACGAGCTTGAGGCATGGTTAAAGGCAGAGGGGGAGCCAAAATTTCGCGCAACCCAAATTTTTGAATGGCTGTATAAAAAACGTGTCAAAGATTATGAAGAGATGACCAATTTATCAAAGGAATTACGTGCGAAGTTGGCGAATGCTTTTACTTTAACGATATTAAAGATTGTTACGAAGCAGGTTTCCTCTGATGGGACGGTGAAATTTTTATTTGAACTTCACGATGGTTATTCGATTGAAACGGTGGTCATGCGCCATGATTATGGAAACAGTGTATGTGTGACCACTCAAGTTGGTTGTCGCTTAGGCTGTACGTTTTGTGCCTCCACATTAGGGGGACTGAAACGAAACCTTGAAGCGGGGGAAATTGTTGCACAAGTGCTTGAATCTCAGCGTGCGATGGATGAAGAGAAAGAGCGAGTGAGCTCCATCGTTGTCATGGGAATTGGCGAACCGTTTGATAACTATCAAGCACTTATACCGTTTCTAAAAACAGTCAATCATGAAAAGGGACTAAATATTGGGGCGCGTCATATTACCGTTTCAACAAGTGGGGTTGTACCAAAAATTTATCAATTTGCAGATGAAGGAATGCAAATAAATTTTGCAATCTCCCTGCATGCACCGAACACAGAATTACGAAGCAAGCTAATGCCAGTAAATCGAGCCTGGCCCCTTTCAAAATTGATGGAGGCGATTCGTTATTACATTGATAAGACCGGCAGACGTGTAACCTTTGAGTATGGCTTGTTTGGTGGCGAAAATGACCAGATCGAGCATGCTGAGCAGCTGGCTGATCTTATCTCCAATATTAAATGTCACGTCAATCTTATCCCCGTTAATTACGTGCCAGAACGGGATTATGTACGAACACCAAGGGAGCAAATTTTTGCCTTTGAAAAAGCGTTAAAAAATCGGGGCATTAATGTCACGATTCGTCGAGAGCAAGGACATGATATTGATGCTGCATGTGGACAGCTACGTGCGAAGGAGCGGAAAGAAGAAACGAGGTGACCGAGCTTGGACTTTGCCTTTCTAACAGATGTAGGAAGATTACGTCCTCATAATGAAGACAATGGTGGGATTGTAGTCAATCGAAGTGGTGTCATGGCAGTTGTAGCAGATGGAATGGGTGGACACCAAGCTGGAGATGTGGCAAGTAAAATGGCCTATGATTTACTCGAAGAGGCATGGCAAAAAGAGCCGCAGTTTGAATCAACACAGCAGGTTGAACAGTGGCTCACTGAAAACATCGCCCGTATAAATATTTCGCTTTATGACCGGGCAAAGATGGACCCTAACTGTCAAGGGATGGGAACAACGCTTGTCGTAGCGGTTTTTATTGATGAGATGCTTTCCATTGCTCATATTGGTGATAGTCGTGCCTACTTATTGAATCAATTTGGGTTTACGCAAAAAACGAACGACCATTCCTTAGTAAACGAATTGGTTCGCACCGGTCAAATTACAGATGAAGAAGCAGAAAACCACCCACGAAAAAATGTATTACTCCGTGCTCTTGGGACCGAACGTGAAGTAAAGATGGATGTTCAGTCATTGAATTGGGAGCAAGGAGACATTCTATTGCTCTGTTCAGACGGGCTTTCAAACAAAGTTGATCATGATGATATACTCTCCATCCTAAAACAAACAAACACTGTAACATCTAAGGTGGAGCAGCTTATTGAGCTGGCAAATATTCGTGGTGGGGAAGACAATATTACCGTCGCGCTCATCGAAAACACAGGTGTGTCAGATGAGAGGTGATGAACATGATTGGAAAGCGAATTAGTGGACGCTATGAAATCTTAGAAACCATTGGCGGAGGAGGCATGGCAGACGTCTATAAGGCGCGTGATGCCATTCTTGATCGCTATGTTGCAGTAAAGGTGCTGCAGCCCCAGTTTTCAAAAGATGAGCAATTTATTAAACGGTTTCGGCGTGAAGCGCAGGCGGCTACAAGCCTAGCTCACCCAAATGTCGTTAACATTTATGATGTCGGTGAAGAAGCAGATTTATATTACATCGTCATGGAGTATGTTGAAGGAGCGACATTAAAAGAGCTGATTCAAGAACGAGGCCCATTGTCCCTTAATGAGACCGTTGATTGGATGGGGCAAATTATGTCGGCGATCGCACATGCCCATGAAAATCAAATCGTTCATCGTGATATCAAACCACATAATATTTTAATTCGTACAGACGGGGTAGCAAAGGTAACGGACTTTGGGATCGCTCGGGCCATGTCTTCAGCGACGATTACCCATACAAACTCTGTGATGGGATCGGTTCATTATTTATCCCCTGAGCAAGCTCGGGGTGGATTGGTCACGTTTAAGTCTGACATTTATTCGCTCGGGATCGTCCTTTATGAAATGGTAACAGGACAGCTTCCTTTTTCAGGTGATACAGCTGTTTCCATTGCCATTAAGCATCTACAAAACGAGATGCCATCTCCACGGGACCTCAACCCTGATTTGCCACAAAGTATCGAAAATATTATTTTACGGGCAACGGCAAAAGACCCTTTTTATCGGTACGAAACGGTACAAGATATGGAAGAAGATCTTGAAACAGCCCTCGACCCGAGTAGGTATGATGAAGCGCCGTTTAAAATTTTGCAGGATGATGAAGAAATAACAAAGGCGATTCCGATCATCACGGACAAGCAACTACAACAACAAGATATGGAAAAAACGGTTGAAGTGATACCGCCGTATGTAAAAATGGCAAAGGAAAAGGAAGATCCAACAGAGGCTGAACCAAATTCAAAGCCGGCGAAAAAAAATAAAAGAAAAAGATGGCTTGTCATTTTGCTTGTGGCTTTGTTTGTCCTTATTGGTTCAACGATTGCGGCATTTGCCCTATTTCCAAGCTTCTTCCGTGTCGATGAAGTAGAGATTCCAAATGTAACAGAGATGGAATATGAAGAAGCCGAACAGCAGATCACAGCTTTAAATTTGCAGGTGGAGCGTGAAGACATCTTCGAGGATAATGATCTTCCTGCTGGCTATGTTGTCAGACAAAATCCAGCGCCAGGCTCAATGGTAAAAGAAAATTCAACGGTTAGACTTTTTGTTAATGGTGAGCAACAAGAAGAAATGATCGATGTTGTCGGAATCTCTCTTGACGAGGCAAAAAGATTACTAGAACAATTTAAATTCCAGGACATTGAATATGTTGCGAGAGAAACAAATGATGTAGCGCCAGGAATTGTTCTCGCTCAGCAGCCTCAAGCAAATGAGACAATCACCGTCAACGAAACAACGGTGTATATTACCTACAGTGCTGATCAGGAAATCCGCTTACGGAATTTAGAAGGATTACATGAAAATGATGCACGTGCGTATTTAGATGATGAGCAGCTTTCTGGACGATTTTCTTACGATTACTCCGATTCCGTAGCTGAAGGAAGGGTGATCAGTCAATCACCGAGTGCAGCCACAAGTGTCAGTCCAGGTGCTGAAGTCCAGCTAGTTATCTCACGGGGGCCTAGACCAGACCCTGCACCTCAACCCAAACAACTTGATGAGCCAACTCAGCCGGAACAGCCTGAAACTCGGAATCACGATGTGAACCAAACAATTGAAGTCTCTGAGGAGGATCGGGAGGCAGGTCGTACGTTTGATGTTCGCATCATCTATCGTGATGCAACGACAGGTGGTCAAGATGAAGTATTTGTCGAGGAAACGATCAGTGAGACGAAAACCTATCGCATTCCATTACGTGCGAGCCGAGAGCAAAGTGGATCGTTTGATATTTACATCAATGGCGAATATGTTCAATCGTCACGGGAGTACAGATATTAATCATGGGAGCTTGGCAAACATTGCTAAGCTCTTTTTTGTACGGTAAGAAGTTATAATTTTTTAACATCGGAGTTTATCGACAATGTTAAAAATTTGATTGCCTAAGTATAACTGCAACGAAGGCTTTCGCTATGAAGGTCTTGGTGAAAAGGCAAGTTTTGTTTATATTTTTGCACATTCATGGAAACGAATAGGGGTTTCTTTTTCGCAAAAAGGTGAAGCGTGTGTCTATAAAGGGTTCTAAGCATTCACAATCAAGTGGTTTTCAAGTAAAATAAGAATGGTTCATTTGTCCGAAATCAAGAAGGAGGTTTGCATGGCCACAGGAAAAATTATAAAAGCATTAAGCGGCTTTTATTATGTTCAGAATGAGAGCGGGATTTTTCAGTGCCGAGCCCGTGGCAATTTTCGTAAACGCAGCATAAAGCCTCTTGTAGGAGACGAGGTTGAATTTGAAGCAGAAAATCATACGGATGGGTATGTCATGGACGTATTTGAACGAAAGAATGAGTTAAATCGTCCGCCGATTGCAAATGTCGATCAAGCCTTACTGGTATTTTCAGCAACCGAACCTGATTTCAGTTCGCTTTTGTTGGATCGCTTTTTAGTGCATGTAGAAGTTCATGACATAAAGCCAATCATTGTGATTAGCAAAATGGATTTAATAAACGACATGGAGGCGGCAAATCTCTATGAGTATAAGCAAAGCTATGAGCAAATGGGCTATCGCGTGATTTTTACTTCTACGGTTGAACCAAAAGGCTTGGGCGATGTTGTATCAGTGCTGAATGAACGGGTGACAGTTGTCGCTGGTCAATCTGGTGTTGGGAAATCCTCCCTCTTAAATGCGTTAATTTCAGGCTTAAACATGGAGACAAATGAAATTTCAACCCATTTAGGAAGAGGAAAGCATACAACCAGGCATGTGGAGCTAATTCCATTTGGAGGAGGACTTGTTGCTGATACACCTGGATTCAGTTCACTCGACTTTATTCACCTTGAGGCAGACGAACTGTCTCTTCAATTCCCAGAAATGCGAGAAAGGGTAGCGGACTGCAAATTTCGGGGGTGTACCCATACGTCTGAGCCTGGCTGTGCGGTAAAAGCTGCTTTAGAACAAAAAGAAATTTTTACGTTTCGTTATGAGCACTATCTTCAATTTTTAGATGAAATAAAAAGTCAAAAGCGGAGGTATTAACGATGATTAAAATCGCACCTTCAATCCTCTCAGCAGATTTTGCGAAGCTTGGTGAGGAAGTGAAGTCTGTGGAGCAAGGTGGGGCTGATTATATCCATGTGGATGTCATGGACGGACATTTTGTTCCAAACCTGACAATTGGTCCTTTAATTGTGGAAGCGATACGGCCAATTACTTCACTTCCCCTAGATGTTCATTTAATGATCGAACAGCCGGATCGGTATATTCCGTCATTTGCAAAAGCAGGTGCCGACATTTTGTCGGTGCATGTTGAAGCGTGCCCTCACCTACATCGTACACTTTGTCTCATTAAGGATCATGGCGTCAAACCAGGAGTAGTACTAAATCCTGCAACTCCCATACAAATGATTCAGCACGTGTTAGAGGAAGTTGAGCTTGTCCTATTAATGACCGTTAATCCCGGCTTTGGCGGACAAGCATTCATACCGTCCGCCTTACCGAAAATAAAAGAATTGGCACGCTTAGCTGCTGAAAAAGGATTATCTTTTGACATTGAGGTAGACGGTGGCATCAATGAGCAGACGGCTAAGCAATGTGTGGATGCAGGGGCGAACGTGCTTGTGGCAGGTTCTTCGATTTATCATGAGGAGAATCGAAAGAAAGCAATTGAAGCGCTTCGCGGATAAAAAATGAGGAAGAGGCTTACTTATAGGAAGTCGTACATTCAGGCACAATATGTTTGTGCTGCGTAATCTAGTATGCTAGTTCTACTAGGGCGACTTTTTCACATAAGTTGGCCTCTTTTTTTACATGTAGGAAGAGCAATTGCTGATGATGGCTTGATGAAGGATATATTCTAATTTGCTGAAGCAGTAGTAATGAAAAATTTTTTAAAAAAGCTTCTTTGACAAAAATTGTTTCCGCCTAAGACTAAGACGCCAGAGTAAACATATAATTTGATGAAAGGGCATAAACATAAGGATAGGATAAAGAAGGAAGTTCGGTTAAAAAAACAGGAATAGATCGAGGGGAATGACGATATTAGTAGAAATGAGCCATTGTTTTTCATTTATCCATATTCACTTCTGAAAGGATGTAGAAATTTTCATCCCTTATGGTTATTTACGTGAGGAGGAGGAGCAATGAAATTTTATACGATTAAGCTACCAAAATTTCTAGGTGGATTCGTTCGAGCAGTGCTCAATTCATTTAAAAAGGGGTAACCAAAAAAAGCACCGTATCGACACGGTGCTTTTTTGGCTATACTTCTTTAAAAAGAAATGGGTAAGCAATCGGGAGCTAGTCATCATGAAAAGACAGAAAAAAACACCCCATAAATGAGGTGTTTGTGTTCATTATACGCGTTCAACTTTACCTGACTTTAATGCGCGAGCAGAAACGTACACGCGCTTAGGCTTACCGTCAACTAGAATGCGAACCTTTTGTACGTTTGCACCCCAACGGCGCTTTGTTTTATTCATCGCGTGAGAACGTTGGTTACCAGTTCTTGCTTTTCTTCCAGTAATGTAACATTTACGTGCCATGACCTGCACCTCCTTATACCGATACAATGAATACTCGTATTCATCCAAAATCATACTTGAATATAGTAGCATAGGGGGTTCAGAAAAGCAATAGCTTCGCCAAAAGTTTATCAAGTAAACTACCTTGACATGTACGCTAATCATTGATGATTGTAACAGTTGCTTCCTGTTCATATTGTGAACCTAAGAGATTTTACTTATATAAATTGCTAGCAAAAAGCGTGAGAAAATGGAGCATAACAGGGCTGTGTTATTCCTTGCTTTTGAAAACGACTTTTAAATTCTCGGATAGTATAGTAAAATGTCGATCATAACAGGTGTCTTGATTTCGTCAGGCCTCTATGAGGTTCAAATAGGATAGATGACGAAGGAATATGACATATATGAAGTTGGTACTTCAATGAAGGAGGATGTCTGCATGTCAATTGAAATGAAAACACAGCTTGGAACAGTCGATGTATCAAAGGAAGTGGTCGCAACCATTGCTGGCGGCGCTGCTGTAGATTGTTACGGAATCGTAGGAATGGCCTCACAAAAACAAATCAAAGACGGTCTATCTGAGCTTCTGGGACGTGAAAACTTCCGTCGCGGTGTTGTCATTCGCGAAGAAGAAGAACAAATTCACATTGATATGTACATCATTGTTAGCTACGGAACGAAAATTTCAGAAGTCGCATACAACGTGCAAACAAAAGTGAAATACCAGCTAGAATCAATGTTAGGGCTTGATGTTGACTCGGTGAACATTTTTGTTCAAGGGGTGCGGGTCGCAAACCCTTAAGACGTGTTAGGAGGAACCATTTGTGTCAGTACTTGCAATTGAAGGACAAAAGCTCGCCCATCTTTTTATTGAAGGGGCTGCTCATTTATCAAGACATGTGAAAGTCGTGGATTCGTTGAATGTTTTTCCAGTTCCCGATGGGGATACAGGAACAAATATGAATTTGACGATTACTTCTGGAGTCAAAGAGGTGAGACAGAATCCTCATCATGATGCAGGCAAGGTCGCTGGAGCGTTCGCCAAAGGCTTATTAATGGGGGCAAGAGGAAATTCTGGTGTTATTCTTTCCCAGCTGTTTCGTGGCTTCTCGAAGAGTGTAGAAGGAAAAAAAGAAATCTCCGCAACGATGTTTGCGGCCGCTCTTGAGAAGGGAGTTGAAACGGCTTACAAAGCGGTAATGAAACCGGTAGAGGGAACGATTTTAACGGTTGCGAAAGACAGTGCAAAAGCCGCAGTCAAATCCTCGAAAAGAAATCAGGATTTAATTCTCGTGATGGAAGACGTATTAAGGGAAGCGAAAGCCTCATTAAAGCGAACACCAGACCTTTTGCCTGTATTAAAGGAAGTTGGGGTCGTGGATTCTGGCGGTCAAGGGCTTGTCTATATTTACGAAGGATTTCTGGCGATTTTGAAAGGAGAAGAGCTTTCAGAATCGTTACCAGAACAACCGTCCATGCATGATCTTGTGAAAGTGGAGCACCATCAGAATGCACAAAGTCATCTTGCAACGGAAGACATTGAGTTTGGCTATTGTACGGAAGTGATGGTTCGTTTTGAAAAGGACAAGTTAGCAAAAACACCATTTCAGGAAGAAGCCTTTCGTGAGGAACTTAGTGCATGGGGTGACTCCTTGCTTGTCGTTTCTGACGAAGACCTCTTAAAAGTACATATTCATGCAGAGCAACCAGGTGAAATCCTTTCAAAGGCGCAACAATATGGGAGCTTAATTAATATTAAGATTGAAAATATGCGTGAACAACACACCCATCTTCTTGAAGAAACAAAAGCGATTTATGAGGAAGAAAAACCAAATAAAGTCCGAGAACTCAGTGAGTTTGGCATCGTTACTGTATCAATGGGCGATGGAATTGCAAAGCTATTCAAGGGCTTAGGGGCAGGTGTTGTCATCCCTGGTGGACAAACGATGAACCCAAGCACAGAGGACATTCTCAAGGCCATCGATGAAGTGCATGCGAAAAACGTCATCGTACTACCGAATAATGGAAATATCATTTTAGCAGCTGAACAGGCGGCAGAGGTAGCAAAGGCAAATGTTATAATCGTCCCATCTAAGACGGTT